>JALOLB010000010.1 GCA_025456225.1 Thermoanaerobaculaceae bacterium | reverse complement strand
GGCCATGTTCTCGGTGGTCTCCTCGACCCAGTCGAAGAACTTGCCGTCGGTGGTCGACCACGTGGTGCCGCTCACCACCCGGTGGTGGAAGCCGGCCAGGACCTTCCCGGTCGAGGCCTCGACGAAGCGCACGTCGATGGTGGTGTTGCCGGCGCCGGCGCCGAACCCGACCCAGACCTTGGCGGCCGTGTTGCCGGTGCTGCTGTCGACGACGCGGCCCTCGACGAGGATGTCGCCGCTGTCGAAGGAGGTCTTGATGCGGTCGCCGTAGGCCTTGGCGAAGGCGCTCGAAAACACCTCGTGCATCGTGCTGCTCATCATCTTGGCGAGTCGCACGTCCTTCTCGTCGCGCTCGGAGGCCTTCGGGCCGAGGAACTTCGGCTCGGGCCACGTCTTGAAGTGGAGCGACTTGCCATTCAGGTCGAACCCCTCGCTCACCCAGAGGTAGTCGATCTCGTCGGCCTCCTTGAAGGTGGCGTCGTCCGCAAACCAGGAGACCTCGAGCCGGCCGTCGTCGAGGGTCGCGGCGACCAGGGGCGCCGCTAGCGCCAGCACGGCGATGCACCACAAGCACGTTGGAGCGAATCGGAGCTTCATGACGTCCTCCCCTTCCTGCAACCGTCCTTCAGATGACAGCGGCTCCTCCCGGGAGCCCGCTTGACCGGTGCGCTACGCCGGGATGCGTAGCCGCTGGCCCACCTTGATGAGGTTCGGGTCCTTCAGGATGTCCCGGTTGGCCTCGAAGATCTTCATGTAGAGACTGGCCTTGCCGTAGTACCGCCTGGCCAGGGCGCCGAGAGTGTCGCCGGCCACCACGACGTGGATCGTGGGCTCGGCGCTGACCGGCGGTGGCGCGGGGGGCCCGGGCCCGGCCGCGGCCGGCACGCGGGTGGCCGGCGCCGGCACCCGGATGGTGTTGATGACGTTCTCGCACTCGACACGGGCGCAGAACTCCTGCATGACTCGTGTCTTGGCCTCGAGGTTCTGCGCCTCGCCCTTGAGGGTGACCACCTGGCCGTCCACCGTGGCGGTGAGCTGCCAGACGCCGAGCCCCATCTGGCCGATCTCGGCGACCGCCTCCTGCGCCTTCTCCTCGAGCGACTTCCCGAAGATGCCCATGGCTGTGATCCTCCCTTGCACAAGGATACCGCCTGAGGGTGCAGGGCATTCCATGGCTCAGAGCAGGGTCGGACCTCGACGCGGTGGTGGACGTGGACGATAGTCGCGGCTCGTGGGCGAACGGCTGCCCCCAGCTCAACCTCGTCGGCATCCCTCCCGGCCCACCGGAGGAGGGGTCCGCGCCGAGGCCTGGCGCGAGTCGGTGACCGCGACCACGTCCACGACCACGTCGGCACTTCGAGGCGGGGGATGGTGGGTGAAGACGGCTTCCGCTACTTCGGCAGCTTCCCGAGCCAGCCCCAGAGGGTGCGGTGGAAGCGGTGAAACCAGCCGACGGGCTCCACGAACATGAGCAGGCACTTGCCGGCCACGGCCTCGATGCCTGCCGCGCGGGCGGTCTCGATCGCCTCGGGCGACTCGCTGCCCTGCTGGAGCCAGAGCCGGGGGATGCGGGCGGCGGCGGCCTCCTGCACGACCTTGCGAGCCGCGGCGGGGGGCAGGACGACCACGACGCCGCCCACCGGCTCCGGGAGCGCGGCCAGGGTCGGCCAGCAGGGGTCGCCCTCGATGCTCGCGACTTCGGGGTGGACGGCCAGCACCCGGTAGCCCTTCGTACGCAGCTCCCGGTAGATGGCGTTGCCGAACTTGCGCCCGGACCGGGACGCTCCCACGAGCGCCAGGGTCCTTTGAGCCACGAAATCGTCCACCGCAGCCTTCGTCGTCATTCGGGTCTCCCGTCGAGGTCCGGTCGCAGTGCGAGGTCGGGGACACGCCCGCGCGGCACCGGGTGCCAGGGTAACGGCACCAGACCGCCGGGGGAAGTGGGGTCCGGGGCTGCGGTTCGGGGTTGGCGTGTCAGTACAGCTTCAGGCCGAACCCATTGGTGAGGAACTTCGCCATCTGGTCGCGGGGGACCTCGGGGACGGGGCAGTAGAGGTGGTTGGTCTGATCGCAACCGCTGATCACGCCCGTGGCCCAGAGGTAGTGGACGTGCTTGCAGTACCAGTCCCCGGCCGAAACGTCCACGAAGAACGTGCTCGGTGAGCGCGGGTCACACGAGTACGCTCTGCCGGTGCCCGCGTCGGCGTATGCCAGCGGCACGCTCGCCTCGCTCCCGGCGACGGCTCGCGCGATGAAGACCGCCATCGGGCCCCGTGTGACCGGCGGCGCCGGGCAGTACAGGGCGTTGGCGGGGTCGCACCCCGTGGTGATGCCCTGCCCCAGGAGCAGGTGGACGTGGCGGCAGAACCAGTCGGTCGGGGCGACGTCGTTGAAGAGCGAGACGCCATCCGCCCTGCAGTCGTAGGACCCCTTGCCGGTCACCGTCCCGGCGACCGGGACGTTCGCATCCCCCCCAGCGAGGGCGCGGGCGATGAAGACCGCCATCTGGTCGCGAAGCACCGTGCCGCCCGGGCCGTAGAGGCGCTTCGCCGGATCGATGCCGGTCGTGACGCCGTTGTGCAGGAGGGTCTCGATGAAGCGATACGCCCACTGATCCCGCGGCGTGTCAACGAACGAGTCGCCGATGTGGAGCTTCCAGGTCGTCGGCTGACCGCTCGATGGCGTCTCCGTGGCGGTGGCATCCCAGTGGAGCTGGGGACGGCTGGCGGGCGTCATGACGCGGAGCGCGAGGCAGTCGCCGGTCGTGGTGAAGCAGTCGGACGCCGAGCCGGCGCCGATCAGGCCGTAGTTGACGCTCGCGTCGGCGATCACAAGGTTGGCCGCGCCCGGACCCGTGAAGGCGGAGGCGATCCCGGTGAGCGTGAAGGCGGAGTCACCGTAGTTCCGCCACATGGGCTCGACGACGACCGTCTCGCCCGGCTCGAGCACGCCGTTGAGGTCAGACCCGAGAGCACCGATCTGGTGCACGTCGACCGTGAGGCTGACCGCGGTGGCGATGGTGTGGGCGTGGATGGTGAGGCTCTTCGACGCGGTGACCAGGGTGGAGTCCGCGACCGTGCAGGTGACGGTGTAGGTCCCGACCGTCGTGTAGGTGTGGCTCGGGTTCTGGGCGGTGGAGCCCTGGCTGTCGCCGAAGTCCCAGGCCCAGGTGTAGCCGGGCACGCCGCCGCCGGCCGAGGCGGTGAACACCACACCAAGCGGCACGGCGCCGGTCGTTGGAGCCGCGGAGGCGCTCAGGACCAGGGCCGGGATGAGGGTGAAGGTGGCGGTGACCGACCTCGCGGCGTCCATCGTCACCGTGCAGGTCCCGGTCCCGGAGCAGGCTCCGCCCCACCCGGCGAAGGTGCTTCCCGGGTCCGGGCTGGCGGCGAGCTGGACCGGGGTGTCGAAGGTGAAATCGGCTTCGCAGACCATCCCGCAGTCGATGCCCTCGGGATCGGAGGCGACCGTGCCGGCGCCCGTTCCGGTCCTCGTCACGATGAGCCTGGGGGTCGTCGGGGCGACCGTGTCGTAGTACAGCTCGACGAACTCGTAGATGTAGTTGCCGGTCCCGATGGCGTCCGCAACCTCGTTCAGGACGAGGTTGGTGGTACCGGCAGGGGACTGGCCGCTTCCCGGGTTGGCGGTGGTCCAGGTGCTCTGACTCCACGAGGTGATGACCGTCGCCGGTTCGGCGGGTGAGGTCCGCTTGATCGAGCTGTTGGCGGCCGGCAGGGCCGGGGTGACGCCGTCCACGATCGCCGACGAGGCGTTCTGCAGCTCGATCGAGTCGTCGTTGTCGTTGACCACGAGCTTGTCGCCGCCGTTCAGGTAGTGGGCATTGGCTGGAAGCGCGAACCCCGGGGTCTGGGTGGCCCAGAAGGTCTCGAACGCCGCCTGGCTCGCGTTGCGGCCGACCACCACGTACTCGCCCGGGGCGATCAGGGTGCCGGCGGGGAAGGTGTACGTGCGGGTCGTGCTCGGCGGGCTGTGCTGCACGAGCTTCCAGCCCGAGATGTCGAGACCGACCGGCGTGGCGAGGGTCGTGAAGGTGCCGTCCGGGGACCAGGTGGGGCCGTTGCCGCAGCCGTCGGCCGAGCCGACCCGGACGTGGTACGGCGTCGCGGCCGTCAGGCCCGTGATCGTGACGGAGTGGGCGGTGACCAGGGCAGGGCTCGACGCCGTGCTGCCATACGTCGCGGTCAGGCCGTACTCGACCCGGCTGTCCGACGCCTCGTTGGTGGTCCAGGCAATCGTCACCGAGTTGACCGCCGGCGTCGTGGCAGGACCGAGCGTGATCGTCGGTGCGGAGCCGTCGTTGGTGGCGTCGGAGCCGGCGAGGGCGACACCGCCGTCGTTGGCGCAGCCGGTGTGGCTCGTCGCCTCGACCCGGTAGCTGTGGCTGCCGGCCGGCACCGTGACGTCGAGATAGGAGGTCGAGGACGCACCGAGCGCCGGGGAGACCGGCGAGCCGTCGCGATAGACGACGAACGTGCGCACGCAGCTCGAGGCGCAGCCGTCGTTCCAGCTCGAGGGGGCCTGCCACTGCACCTGCACGCCGCTGAGCTGGCAGACGCTCACATCGGTCACGGACTGGACGCCGGCGAAGACCGGCCCGCTGACCACGTCGGCGGTGGGCGTGGTGGTGCCGATCTGGGCCACGGCGCCACACCGGTTGGTGGCCCTGACGCGGTAGAGGTACGAGGTGCCGTTGCTGCCGCCGGTGTCGACGAACGGGGACGTCAGGTCGGCATCGACTCCGCACGAGGTCCAGGTGGAGCCGTTGGTGGAGCGAAGGACCTCGATGGACCGGCTCCCGGAGCTGCCGGCGTCGCCCCAGTCGCCGATGTCGGTCCAGGCGACGGTGACCCCGGAGTCGGCGCAGGCGGCCACGTCCGTGGCCGTGGGCACGCCGGCGAGATCCGGCGGGGTGGTGCACGGCGGAGCGCCGGTGAAGGTGATCCACATCGGCGCGGTGTAGATGTCGTGGCCGTCCTGCTGCACGGCGTGGATGAAGTAGTAGTAGGTGCCCGGGGTCGGGGAGTCGGTGGTGATGAAGGTCGACTGGTTGCTCACCGTCTGGTATGCCGTGGTCGGGACACCGGCGCCGATCTGGCCGCGCCAGAGCTCGATGGTGGAGACCGCGTCGCCGCCCGGGTCGAAGGCGGCTGCCCGCAGGGTCACGGAGGTTGGCACGGTGAAGATGTCGCCCATGATGTGGCTCGAGTCGCCGGTGGCGAAGATGATCTGGGCGTTGGTGTCCTCGGTCGCGAAGAAGTGGCGGGTGCGGTGAGCCGCGAGGATGGCGGTCTTGGTGAGGACCGGCGCGGTGCCGTTGGGCAGCAGGTACACGGTGCGGGTGGGGTTGGCCACGCCGT
Organism: Thermoanaerobaculaceae bacterium; assembly: GCA_025456225.1. Classification (GTDB taxonomy): domain Bacteria; phylum Acidobacteriota; class Thermoanaerobaculia; order Thermoanaerobaculales; family Thermoanaerobaculaceae; genus JAAYVZ01. The sequence goes on along the minus strand of JALOLB010000010.1, from coordinate 28,681 downwards.
AGTTGTTGCAGTGGGCGTCCTGCTCGGCGGTGGGGCCGAGGTGGAAGCCCTTGTTGAGAGCGGTCATCCAGCGGGAGAAGTAGTTCGTCGAGCCGACGTTGGCATCGAGGCACGAGGTCGACGACGAGCTGGCGAGACCGCTCCGCACCGCGATGCCCTGCATGGCATCGTCGGCGTTGGCGTCGAAGGCGTAGTTGTCGTAGTCACCGGACTGCGGGTGGGCCAGGCTGCCGAGTGGGCCTGCCGGCGAGGGGTGGGCCACCGACTGGGCGTAGAGGGTCAGGTAATGGGTGAGCTTGGGGACGTACCAGTCGAAGTAGCAGTTGGTGCCGGGGGTGCACTGGGGGGTCACGCTGTTGCAGTCGGAGCACGTCTCCCACCCGAACAGCCCCGGGGTCTCGTAGGTGAGGACGTGGCCGCCGTTGGAGATGACTCCGAACTCCTGGGCCCAGACCGCAACGAAGGCACCGTCGACGGTCGCGGCGGTGGCGGCCGCGCGGCCGTCCTGGTAGCGCTGGAGGACCTTGGCCTCGGTGACCGGCGGGTTCGAGGCCGAGACGGCGTCATCGAAGAGGTGGTTGTGGTCGGAGATGACCCAGAAGTCGACGCCGCCGGTGGTGCGGGCGTAGTCGTAAACGGCGGCCGGGTCGAAGGTCCCGGTGCCGACCCCTGTGCTGCAGGAGCTCGTCGGGTGGCCGCCGTCGGAGTAGTTGGAGTGGCTGTGGTTCGAGCCGTAGTAGAAGTTGTACCCGAAGCCCGCCTCGAGCGGCGTGTTCTGGGGGGTGTCGCAGACGCCCATCGCCCGGCTGGCGCGCAGGTTCAAGCTGTCCTCAACCGTGAGGGTGGGGTCCACCACCACCTCGTCGGTGGTGGGGTCGGCCTCCTCGGCCTCGGGGATGCCCCCCGCGTCCTCGTAGGTCTCGATCGGGCGGCCCTTCACGGCCGCCATGGGCACGAGGCGGGCGCCGAACGTGAAGGTGTAGAGCCCGGCCGGCGCCAGGTCGCCACGGTCGGTGCGGCCGTCCCAGTGAAACTCGACGAGGGCGCTGCCCACCTCGTCCGGCCACGCCTTGCCGCCGGCCGTCCTGACGACGCTGCCGGCGCCGTCGGGGCCGCGCAGCTCGAGGGTCCAGAGCATCGGCCCCAGCGCCTGGCGAGCGGCCGCGTCGGGGTGCGAGATGATCGCGTAGAGCCTCTCGGTGCCGAGCTTGCCTGGCAGCGCCGGGGAGAACCGGTAGCCGTCGCTGCCGACGAAGATGGCGAAGGGGTGGTTGTCGTCTGGGGCCACCGATGCGGTGGCGGGGATTCCCCCGAGGCCGAGCGCGAGCAGGAGGGTCGGGACGAGGCTGAGGGACCGTGGGCGGACGGGGGGCGAATGGCGCATCCGCGAAGGATCGTACAAGCCGCCGGTAAACACAATGCCGACCAGCTCGCGATGAGACCATCCAATTCTTGAGCTTGCGCCGAATCCAATTCAATTGGCTGGCACGATTTCGGAGTTCATTGGCCCTTGCGCGGTGATTGGCTGGGATTTAGTGTGCTATTGGATCGGTCCATGAAGCAGCTTGGACCGGGAGGAGTGCATGGAGCTGGTCATCGACCGCGACAGCCACGAGCCGGTGTACCGCCAGATCAGCCGCCAGATCCGCGGCATGGTGGCTGCCGGCGCCCTGCCGGCGGGGTTCCGGCTGCCGCCGGAGCGCCGCCTCGCCCGCGCCCTCGGGGTCAACCGCTCGACCGTCCTGCAGGCCTACGACGAGCTCAAGGGTGAGGGGCTGCTGGACGCCCACGTGGGGCGGGGCACCTCGGTGCGGCCTCCCCGTCAGGCTGCCGCGGCGCCCGCCAGCGACGTCCCGCCGCTGCCGTGGCGGCAGCTCTTCCGCCGGGTCGGGCCAGACGCCCTCGACCCGCTGGTCCGCGATCTCCTCGCCATGTCCGAACGGCAGGACGGGATCTCCCTGGCCGTCGGGCTGCCGGCCCCCGAGCTGCTGCCCGTGCAGGAGCTGCGGGACGTGCTTCGGCGGCTGTTCGACGAGGTGGGGCCGGCGCTCCTCCAGCACTGCCCCACGGAGGGGCACACGCCGCTCCGGGAGTCGATCGCCGGCCTGCTGGCCCGGCGCGGGATCCTCTGCGACGCCTCGGAGGTACTGGTGCTGTCCGGCTCCCAGCAGGGCCTCGACCTGGCGGCGCGAGTGCTTCTGGACCCCGGCGACGTGGTGGTCGTGGAGGAGCCGTCGTTCTTCGGCGCCCTGCAGTGCTTCCGGGCCGCCCAGGCACGACTGGTGGGGGTGCCGGTGGACGGGGAGGGGATGCGCACCGACGTGCTGGAGTGGGTGCTGCAGCGCCACCGCCCCAAGCTCATCTACACGCTCCCCACCTTCCAGAACCCCTCCGGCGCGGTGCTGAGCCTCGAGCGCCGCCGTCACCTGCTCGAGCTGGCATATCGCTACCAGGTGCCGGTGCTCGAGGACGACCCCTACTCTGACCTGCGCTACGCCGGCGAGCCGGTGCCCACCCTCCGGACCCTCGACACCCACGGCTACGTGCTCTACCTGTCGACGTTCTCCAAGGTCCTGAGCCCCGGGCTGCGCCTCGGGTTCCTGGTCGCCCCCCGACCGGCCCAGCGGCAGATGATGCTCGCCAAGCAGGCCGTGGACCTGCACACCAACACGCCGGGGCAGTGGCTCGTCGACCGCTTCCTGCGAGACGGGCTGTACGCCCCGCACCTGCTGCGGGTCCGCGAGGCCTACGCCGCCCGCCTCGACGCGATGGAGGCAACCCTGCGCTCGTGCGCCCCGGCGGGCGTCACCTGGCAGCGGCCCGAGGGCGGGTTCTACGTCTGGTGCCGGCTGTCCGGGGACGTGGACGCGCGTACTCTGGCCACGCACGCCGCCGCGGCCGGGGTGTCGTACCTGCCGGGACGGTCGTGCCTCGTCTCGGAGCCGGCCGAGGACCACATCCGGCTCAACTTCAGCTTCTCGAGCCCCGAGCTGATTCGGGAGGGGGTGCGCCGGCTGTGCACGGCGCTGGGGGAGGCCCACGCCGTCCCCCAGGCCGCCGGCACCGCCGAGACGCGCCCCATTGTCTGACGTTCCAGGGAGGAACGAACATGCAGATCCAGCTAGCCCAACGGATGGAAGCGATGAAAGCCTCCGAGATCCGCGAGATCCTCAAGCTGACGCGCAAGCCGAGCGTCATCTCGTTCGCCGGCGGGCTGCCCGCGCCGGAGACGTTCCCGGTCGCCGAGATGCAGGCGGTGGCCGGGACGATGCTCGCCAGCCGGGGGTGCGAGGTGATGCAGTACTCCACCACGGAGGGCGAGGCGGACCTGCGGGAGTGGATCGCCGGCCGCATGAACGGCCGGCTCGGCACCTCCGTCGAGGCCTCGGAGATTCTCGTGACGTCAGGCTCCCAGCAGGGGCTCGACCTCACCGGCAAGGTGCTGCTCGACGAGGGGGACGAGGTGCTGTGTGAGAGCCCCACCTACCTCGGGGCGATCCAGGCGTTCACCGCCTACCGGCCGCGCTTCGTGGAGGTGCCCACCGACGACGACGGGATGCTGCCCGAGGAGCTCGCAAAACGCCTCGCCGGGTGCCGCCGGCCCAAGATCATCTATGTGGTGCCTGACTTCCAGAACCCCTCCGGGCGCTCCTGGTCGCTCGAGCGCCGGCGGCAGGTAAGGGACGTGGCGAGCCGGTTCCCGGTCGTGATCGTGGAGGACAACCCGTACGGCGAGCTGCGCTTCGAGGGGGTCGCCCGGCCCCCGCTCAAGGCCATGGACCGCCACGGCCAGGTGGTGATGCTGGGGACGTTCTCCAAGATCCTCTGCCCGGGCCTGCGGCTGGGGTGGATCGCGGCGCCCGTGGAGCTGCTCGAGAAGTACGTGCTCGTCAAGCAGGGGGCCGATCTGCACACCTCGACGCTCTGCCAGCGCCTCGCGGCTGACTACGTGCGGGGGTACGACCTGGATGCCGCCATCGGGCGCATCCGGGAGCTTTACCGTCGCCGCCGGGATGTCATGGTGGCGGCGCTCGAGCGCGAGCTCCCGGCGGGGATCCGCTTCACGCGGCCCTCGGGCGGGCTCTTCCTGTGGGTGGAGCTGCCGCAGCACCTCTCGGGCCGGGACCTGCTGGTACGGTGCCTCGAGCACGACGTCGCGTTCGTGCCGGGCGGCTCGTTCTTCCCCAACGGCGGGCACGAGAACACCCTGCGGCTCAACTTCTCGGCGATGCCCGAGCCCCGCATCGAGGAGGGCGTGCGGCGCCTTGCCCGCGCCATCCGCGAGATGCTCGCCGACACCACCGTCCCCGCCTCCGCCTAGGTCACTCCCCGGGTGGGAGGGGGATCTCTCGACTCTTGACTCTCAACTCTCGACTGCCTTCGGAGGTCCAATGTCCCAGCGCTACACCATCGTCGACGCCTTCACTCCCCGGCCGTTCGCCGGCAACCCGGCGGCGGTCCTGGTCCTGCCCGAGCCGCGGGAGGCTGCCTGGATGCAGCTCGTGGCCCGGGAGTTCAACCTCTCCGAGACCGCCTTCCTCGTGCAGCGTCCGGAAGGGTTCGACCTGCGGTGGTTCACCCCCGAGGTCGAGGTGGAGCTGTGCGGCCACGCCACCCTGGCCTCGGCGCACACGCTCTGGGAGCTGGGGGTGCTTCCGCCCGGGGAGACCGCGCGGTTCCACACCCAGAGCGGTGTGCTGCTGGCGCGGCGGGACGGGGAGTGGATCGAGCTCGACTTCCCGGCCCGGATCCAGCAACCGTGCGACCCTCCGGCAGGCCTCGTCGAGGCCCTCGGCGTGACGCCGCGGTACGTCGGGCGCTGGCACGACGACTGGCTGCTGGAGCTCGAATCCGAGGAAGAAGTGCGTGAGGCCCGTCCGGACCACACGCGCCTTGGGACGGTCGGGGTGCGCGGGGCGATGATCACCGCGGCCGCCTCGACCGAAGGCCTCGACTTCGTGTCGCGGTTCTTCGTGCCGGGGGCGGGGATCGCCGAGGACCCGGTGACCGGCTCGGCCCACTGCTGCCTCACGCCCTACTGGGTCGGAAGGCTCGGAAAGGCGGAGATGACGGCGTTCCAGGCCTCCGCGCGGGGCGGCGTGCTGCGGGTGCGCCAGGACGGCGAACGCGTCAGGATCGGCGGCCAGGCGGTGACCGTGGCCCAGGGGGAGCTGCTCGTCTGACCGCCCGCCCTGGCAGGCTCAAGGCTCAAGGCGATCCCCCAACCGCCCGGGCAAGAAAAGGACGGCTCGACTTTCGACTCTCGACGTTCGACAAGCTACCCTTCCGGGGGCAGGAGGCACAGATGGGGTCACTGGAAACCGCAGAGATGGTGGAGACGGCGGTGGGGCACTTCGTGGGAGGGTACAACTGCGCCGAGTCGGCGCTGCTGGCCCTGGGGGGTGGCCAGGCGAGGGTGCAGGGCGAGCTGCAGCGCCTGGCCACCGCCTTCGGAGGCGGGACAGCCCGGCGCGGCCTGCTGTGCGGGGCGGTGGCCGGTGCGGCCATGGCGGTCGGCCTGCACCTGGGCCGCAGTACGCCCGAGGACGCCGAGGGCAAGGACCGGGTCTACCAGGCCGTGGAGGAGCTCATGGCCGCGGTCGAGGCACGCTTCGGGAGCGTGCAGTGCCGGCAGCTCACCGGCGTGGACTTTCGCGAGCCCGGGTCCCACGACGCCTTCTGCCCGGTGAAGGAGAAGGTCTGCATCCCCCTGCTGCGGTTCGTCGTCGAGACGGCCGCGCGCCGGCTCGGCTCGGGGGAGTCGGGCGTGGCCTCAGCCAGCGGCCCGCGGTAGCCAGCTCCTTCCAGGGGTCGAGGCTCCTCAATCGCAGCGGACTCTGTCACGATGTCGCACGACATGCTGACGGGCCAGCCCCGCCGGCAGGGAGGTCCCGACGCACGGCGATGAAGGAGCTTCCCCGGACAGGTCGGGATGGAGCTGGAAGCAGCTCTTCCTCGCCGCGGCGGCCCTTGTCGCCCACGTCCTTGCCGTCGCCTACGTGATGCCACCCAGTCTGGTCGCCGACGGCCGGCCGATCGTGTTTGCCGACTACGCCCTCCACCTGCGGTCCTGTCTGCTCCATCAGCGCCTGCCGGTGGGCGAGGCGTGGACGTACGACCCGTTTCAGATGGCCGGTTACCCGGCGAACACGATCGAGGCCACCAGCAACCACGCCACCGAGGCCTTCGTCTCGGTGTTCGGCGGATCGCGGCCTGTGATCGCGTTCAAGGTCTTCGTGCTCCTCACCTTCTTGCTGCTGCCCCTGGCCGTGGGGCTGGCGGCGCGAGCCTTCGGGAGCGGGTGGGGCGAGACCATTGGTGCCGCCTGGCTGGCCTCACTGGTCTGGGCGATCGACCCCCACTTCCGCCTCTTCCGGGAGTTCGGCGGCTTCTCGTTCCCGTTCGCCTCGGCCCTGTGCCTGCTGGCCTCGGCGTTGCTGTATCGCTTCATGGCGAGCGGACGGCGGTTGGTCGCCGCAGGGTTCGCCGGTGTGTCCTGCGCCGCGGCGTGGGTGCACGTTCTGGCCCTGCCGCTGCTCGCCCTGGGGGGACTGGCGGCGCTCGCAGCGCGGCCGGGCGGCTGGCGGTGGCGTCGCGCCGCGGGGGCCGGCGTGCTCCTCCTGCTTCCACCTGTCAGCATCCTGGTGTGGCTGCGTCCCCTCGTGGAGAACCTGCGCTGGGTCGCCGATACGGCGCACCGGCTGGACTCCCTCGGTATCCGGGACCTGGTGGCGCTCCTCCTCTTCGCGCCGGGGGCGCGCTTCCAGAGCGGTATCGTGTGGCTTGGTATCGCCGGCCTGGTGGTGCTCGCCCGCGGCCGGCGGACCCTGGCGGTGTGCCTCGCCCTGACCGCCGTCCCGCTGCTCCTCGCCGCATTCCTGCCGCTGGCCGAGGTGCTGGGCTTGCGGCAGCTCCAGGTCCAGCGCTTCCTGCTCACCGCTCTCCTGTGGTTGCTGCCGGCCGGTGCGGCCGCGGTCGTGTGGGTACTCGGCAGGCTCTCGGCGTGGCCGCGGCGGATCCTCGCGAGCGTCGCCATTGCGGTGGCCGTCGCCTACCAGCAGCTTCCCTGGATGCAAGTGCTGGCGGGCTCACCCACCCGCATGGCCTCGCTCGCCGACCGCACCGTTCTGCCCGCCCACGTCGAACGCCTGGGCCACTGGATCGCGTCCCGTCCGCCGGGTGGGCAGATCGTCCTCGAGGACGTGGACCACATCGACGCCTCCGCCTACGGCGGCTCACCGGTCGGCGGGCTGCTGGCGCTGCTCCAGTCCCGGCCGCTGCTCGGGGGGCCCGAGGAGGTGCCGCTGCAGCAGCAGGTGGTGGACCTCGCCTATGGCCGGTGGCTGGGACGGCCGCTCGTCTCGCTACGCTCGGAGGAGCTCCGGAGCCTCCTCGACCGCTACGCGGTGGCGTGGCTCGTGACCGTGCGGCCAGACACCGTGCGGTACCTGCTGGCCCGGCCGGACGTGGTCCTTCCCGGCGAAAGCTGGGGCCCGTTCTCGACCTTCGGCGTGCGGGCGCCGGCGCCGTTCGCGGATGGGGCGGCCTCGGTGCGCCTGGCCCTGGGCCGAATCGCGGTGCAGGGGGCGGCGAACCCCGAGACGCTGGTGCGCCTCCACTGGCACCAGCGGGTGCGCTGTACCCCGCCCCTTGCGGTGGAGCGGGTCGTCTTCCCCGAGGACGCGGTCGGGCTCATGCGGGTCCGCAACGGAGCCGTGACCGACTTCGTGCTGACGTTCGACGCACCGTAGGGCTCCGGCTCCGCCGGCGCCAGGAGGGAATTCGGGGTAGCATCCATTTGTGAGCGTCCGGACGGTCCGACACACCCTCGCGGTCGTCGCGTGCCTGGTCTGGCTCGCCTTCATTGTGCGAGGGCTCCACCAGGTGCAAAGCCCGCAGCCTCTCGCGATGCTGGCCCTCATGCTGGCGTGGCTCGCGGTGCTCACCCTGGCCGCCGCGGGCCCGGGGCTGGTCCTCTGGGCCCGGGTCGCGGGCAGACCACCGGGGAGCTGGACCGAGATCCCGGTGGTGCTGACCCTGGGGGCCGCGGTCCTGGCGGTCGGGCCGGTGCTGCTCGGGCTCGGAGGCGTGTTGCGGCCAGTCCCGCTCCTGCTCGTTCTCGGGGCCTGCGCGGCGTGGGGAGGGTGGCAGCTCGCCAGGACACCGCTGCCGGTCACCTTCCGACGATGGCCTGGCTCCGCAGCCGCCGGTCCGGCCGGGTTGCTGGCGCTCTTCGGCGTGCTGGCGCTCGTCGTGGCCCTCACCGAGGCCCCGTTCTACGACCAGCTCCACTATCACCTCGCATTCCCGTTCCACTGGCTGCGGCAGGGGACGGTCTTCGTCCTGCCGCGGCAGCTCTTCTCGTACCTGGCCGGGACGATGTCGCTCCTCTACTGCTACCCGCTGGCCGGGCTGGGTGCGTGGGCCGCCCAGGGGCTGAGCTGGTGGATGGGGGCCGTGGCGGTGGCCGCCTCCGCTGCTCTCTGCCGGATCGTCGCCGGGCCCCGTGCGGCGTGGTGGGGCGCGGCGATGCTGGCCTGCTCGCCGGTCATGGCCACGTCCGCCACCTGGGCCGTGGCCGACCTGGGCGCGGCAGCGTGGGGGGCAGCGGCGGCCCTGTCGGTGGTCCTCGCCTCCCGGGAGCTGTCGGGACGGCGCTGGGGAGTGACAGCCCTCGCCGGCGGCCTGGCGGGGGCTGCGGCGGGCGCCAAGATCCTCGCCCTGCTCACGGTGGTGGCGCCGGTGGGGGTGCTCGCCGTGCTCCTTTCCGCCGACGCGTGGCGGCGTCGCTGGCGGACGGCCCTGGTCTTCGGGGCCGGGGCCGCGCTCACCCTCGGCGGGTGGCTGGTCCGGAACGCGGTGACGAGCGGGTACCCGCTCTACCCGTTCTCGACCCTTGGCGCGGTGCCAGGACTCCCATCGGCCGCACATGCGGGGCAGCCTCCGCGGCTCCTGCAGGGCTCCCTCAACCTGACATTCCCGAAGCTCCTCCACGTGCTCGCTCTCGACCCGGCCGCGGATGACAACGATGCCGGCGCGCTCGGTCCGGCGGTCGCGGTGCTCATTCTCCCGGCGCTCCTGCTGGCGCTCCGGCGACGGTCGAGGACCGTGAGCTCGCTGCTGGCTTCAGGCGTGATCGGGCTCGTGGGATGGGGAGCCGGTCCGCTGCTCGGGCGGTATGCGGCGCCGGTTCTCGTGCTCCTGGCGGTGCCGGCTGCCTGGGCCTGGACACGGCTGCGCCTCGTGCTGTCGCGGGACCTGCGGCGCCCAGCCGACTGGGCCCTTGCCGGCCTGCTCGCGTGGACCGGGCTCGGCCTCGTGACGTCGATCCAGAGCGAGCGTCTCGCCTGCTCGCTGGGAGCGGCCAGCTCCGACGAGCTGATGCGCCGGAACGTGTCGTACTGGACCGCCATCCCGTTCGTCAACCGGGAGCTTCCAGCCCAGGCCCGGATCCTGATGGTCGCCGAGGCGCGTGGCCTGCACCTGGATCGGGATCTCCTTGTGGAGGACCCCTTCCAGCAGCCGCTGCTGGTGGAGCTCGCGAACCGCTCCCCGGACACCTCCGCCCTGGCCGCCGAGCTCAGACGACGGGGCGTCACGCATGTCCTGGTGAACTGGCACGAAGCGGCCCGCATGGCCGTGCTGCAAGGCCGTGACGACTACTTCGGCGGGCTCTCGCCCGGGGGTCGCCAGCGTATGATGGAGCTGCGCCGGGACTTCATGCAGCGCGTGCTCGAGGAGGGTCCGGTGGAGGTGCTGACGTGGCGGTGACGGAGGAGAGCAGGGGCACGCCCGCGTCGGCTGGCCCGTCGGCGACCCGCGAGAGCACCGCCGGGGAGCTTGAGCTCACGATCCTCATGCCGTGCCTCAACGAGGCCGAGACGGTGGCCACCTGCGTCGCGAAGGCCAGGGGCTTCCTGGAGAGCCGGGGTATCGCAGGCGAGGTGCTCCTCGCCGACAACGGCTCCAGCGACGGCTCCCCCGCCCTCGCCGAGGCGGCCGGGGCGCGCGTCGTGACCGTGCCGGTGCGGGGCTACGGCGGCGCCCTGCAGGGGGGCATCCAGGCGGCCAGGGGCCGGTTCGTCATCATGGGCGACGCGGACGACTCCTACGATTTCACGAGGCTCGACCCCTTCGTGGCGCGGCTGCGCGCCGGCGACGACCTGGTGATGGGCAACCGCTTCGCGGGCGGGATCGCCCGGGGTGCCATGCCGCTCCTGCACCGCTACCTGGGCAACCCGGTGCTGTCGTTCCTCGGGCGGCTTTTCTTCGGCAGCCGCTGCGGCGACTTCTGTTGCGGGCTGCGGGGCTTCCGCCGGGAGGCGATGCTGGGGCTCGACCTGCGTACGACCGGCATGGAGTTCGCCCTCGAGACGGTGGTGAAGGCCACCCTCTCGGGGTTCCGGATCAGCGAGGTCCCGACCACCCTCGCGCCGGACGGTCGTTCGACCTCGCCGAAGCTCCGCACCTGGCGCGATGGCTGGAAGCACCTGCGGTTCTTCCTCCTCTACAGCCCCCGGTGGCTGTTCGTGCTGCCGGGGGTGGCCCTCCTGGCGGCCGGGCTCGGGGTGGGCGCATGGCTGCTGCCAGGTCCGCGCCGGGTGGGGGCGGTGACGCTCGACGTCCACACGCTGCTGTATGCCGCCACGGCGGTGATCGTGGGGTTTCAGGCGATCCTCTTCGGGGTGCTGACCAGGGTGTTCGCCGCGAGCGAGGGCTTGCTTCCGCCCCACCCCAGGCTCGAGCGCAGCCTGCGGCTCATCTCGTTCGAGAGCGGGCTGCTCGGCGGCGCGGCGCTGCTGGTGGCCGGCCTCGGTGGCTCGGCGTGGGCCGTGCTGGCCTGGGAGCGGGTCAGCTTCGGTGCCCTCGACCCCCTGCGCATGCTCCGGATGGTGATCCCGTCCGTGGTGGCCGTGGCCCTGGGCTTCGAGCTGATCCTCGCCGCCTTCTTCCTCTCCGTGCTGCGGCTACGCCGACGGTAGCCCGGCTCCCTCGCCGGTGTGCACCAGGCTGACCAGCTCCTCCATGCGGTCGAGGTGGCGGTCGAGGCTGAAGTGCGCGCGGCAACGCTCGCGGGCCGCCCCACCCATCGCTGCCCGGCGGGCGGGATCGCGGGCGAGGTCGGCGAACGCCGCCGCCAGACGCCCCTCGTCGCCGGTCGGGACGAGCAGGCCGGTGTGAGGCGCGTCGACCATTTCCGGGATCCCGCCGGTGGGGAAGGCCACCACGGGACGGCCGAGCGCCATGGCCTCCATGACCGTGCGGGGCAGGGGGTCCGGGGTGAGGGTGGGCACGGCCACGAGGTCGGAGGCGGCCAGGGGGTCCCGGCCCGAGGGCCTGGGAGGCAGCAGGACGAAGCGATCGGGGAGGCCGCTGCCGGCGATCTCGACCTCGATCTCGCGCCGGAAGGTCGCGGCGCCCGCACCCGCAAGGAGCGCGCGCAGCCCGGGTGCCTCGGCCATCGCCCGGGCGGCGGCGCGCACGAAGGCGAGCGTCCCCTTGTGCGGCAGGAGCTGGCCCACGAAGCCGACGCAGGTGCCCTCGGGCGGAACCCCGAGCGCCGCCCGTGCCGCCGCCGCATCGGGGGGCGAGGCGGGCATCTCGGTCCCGTTGTGGACGACCGTGACCTGTGCCCGCAGGCCCTCGTCCTCCAGCCACGCCGCCACCGCCCGGCTCACCGCGACGAGCCGGGCGCCGGAGGCCGCGAGGCGCCGGGCGAAGAAGCGGCGGCGTGGCCCGGGTGGCAGGATCTCCCGGAGATGCCACAGCCAGGGCCGTCCAGAGCGTCGGGCCGCCGCCGCCCCGCGGAGGTGGGGCAGGCAGTTGACGTGCACGACGTCGGGGCGCCATGTGGCCAGCAGAGCGGTGAGCCGCCGCGTCGCGACCTGGGGCCAGGCGTGGCGCACCCACTTGGCCGCCGCGACGGGCCACGGTCGGTCCTCCCAGTAGGTGAGCCAGCACGACCGGGAGGGGACGCACGCCACGTCGACGCCGCCGGCGCGAAGCTCGTCCTCCATGACCCACGGCCCCGGGGCGACCACCAGGACCCGGTGACCGCGGCCAGCGAGCCCGACTGCCAGCTCGGCGAGGCTGCGCTCGGCGCCGGTGGGTGCCCCGGTCGAGGCCAGGTGGGACAGGCACGCGATGCGGAGGCTCGGGCTCACGCCGGGCCCCCGGGCGCGCGCTCCAGGGCGGCGCACATCCACCCCTCGAGGGCGAGCAGGCACCAGAGCTTCTCGGCGTGGTCGCGGGTCCCGTCGAGGTGCTCCCGCACCAGGCCGCCCACGATCTCCGGGCGCCACAGCCCCCGGCGCCGCACCCGCGCCTCGCCCAGCAGGTCGCCCAGCGGCTCGCGCAACGGTCCCCGCAGCCAGGCCGCCACCGGCACGTCGAACCCCTGCTTGCGGCGGCCGGCGACCGGGGCCGGCAGAACGTGGTTGGCGACGCGACGGAGGAGGAGCTTGCCCTCCCGGAGGCCGACCTTGCAGGCGCCGGGGAGGGCCAGCACGAGGTCGGTCACGGCGTGGTCGAGGTAGGGGACGCGCACCTCCAGGGAGTGCGCCATGCTCATGCGGTCCACCTTGGGCAGCAGGTCGCCGGGGAGGAACAGGTCGAGATCGGTCCCGAGGCGGGCGTTGACGGGGTCGGCTGCCGCCCGCTCGACCCAGCGCGCCGCCAGGGGGGCGTAGAGCTCGGCGAGCGCCTCCTCGCCGGCAAGGGGCTCGGCGGTCAGCTCGTCGAGCTCTGCCGGGAGGAAGACCCGCGACCAGTGGAGCTGGCGCGCGAGGCCCGGCGGCATCCCCCGGCGTGCCTCGAGGCGCGACGTGACCCGCCGACCGGCCAGGCGGAGCGCCCACGGCAGCGCGGCGCGGCCCACCGGGCCCAGGCGGTCCAGGAGCGTGTCGTAGCGCTGCCGCGGGTAGCCGCCGAAGACCTCGTCGGCGCCCTCGCCGGAGAGCGCCACGGTGGCGTGCTGCCGGGCCAGCCGGCTCATGTACCAGGTGGGCACGGCGGTGGCATCCCCGAGCGGCCCGTCGAGGGCGCCGAGGACGCGCTCCAGGTCGCGCCGCACCTCGCCGGGGTCCATGAGGATCTCGTGGTGCTCGGAGCCGAGCAGGGAGGCGACCCGGCGCGCGGCTGGCAGCTCCGTCACCGCGTCGGGGCCGGCGAACCCCACCGAGAAGGTGCGCAGGGGGCCGGAGACGGCCCGCGCGGCGAGCGCCGCGAGGGTCGAGGAGTCGAGGCCGCCGGACAGGAAGACGCCCACCGGGACGTCGGCAACGAGCTGGCCTTCGACCGCTCTCGGCAGCACTGCAGCGAGCTCGTCCGCGGCCCCGGCCAGCGAGGCGGGCCGGGGGGCGGTCGGCGGCGTCCAGTAGACACGCTCGCTCTGGCCGGCCGGGGAGATCTCCAGCAGCGTGGCCGGGGGCAGCGAGCGCACGCCTTCGAGCGCGCACCCGCCGGGGGACAGGTAGCGCTGGGCGAGGAAGTGACGGACCTCCCGCCGATCCAGCCGGCGCACGGTCGGGAACCCTCCGGCGAGCAGCGCCCCGTGCTCCGAGGCGAAGGCGAGGGTGTCGCCCTCGGCGCAGACGAACAGCGGCTTGATGCCGAAGCGGTCGCGGGCGAGGGTCAGCCGGCGCCGGCCGGGCTCCCACAGGGCGAACGCGAACATGCCGTTCAGGCGCGTGATCGCCCCGGTGCCGTCGCGATCGAGCAGCCGCAGCGCCACCTCGACGTCGCCCCGGGTGCGGAAGCCGTGCTCGCCCAGCTCGCGGCGCAGCTCCCGGAAGTTGTAGATCTCGCCGTTCAACACGATGACGGCACGGTTGCCGTCGAGGCGGATCGGCTGCTGCCCGGTCGCGAGGTCAATGACCGCCAGGCGGCGGAACCCGAGGGCGACGTGCTCGTCCTCGAAGAAACCGTCGTCATCGGGGCCGCGGTGAGCGAGGGCGGCGGTCATGGCGCGCAGCCGCCGTCGCCTCTCGTCCGGCCCGCCCCCCGGTCCCAGGATCCCGCAGAAGCCGCACATGTCCGAGAGAGTCTATACCCCGAGCTTCGCCACGGTCGGTCCCAGGGATTTCGCGACAAATGAGAGCAAACACACCTGGCTGCCATTCCTGCGCGGGAAGCCCGAGATGTCGTGCTGGCCTGGATGGTGCACGGTGGCGCGGCAGGGGGTCAGACGGAGGCCGCGCGGCGCCCGAGATAGATCAGGTTGGGCGTGGACCAGCCGCGCAGCGCCTTGAGTAGCGTCACCCGGAGGCGGCTCCGCCACGGCATGCCCTTCCATTCCCACAGATTGTCGTTTCGGCACTCCACCGTCTCGAATCCGAAGGGTGCGATCGTTGTCTCCAGCGACGAAGTGGTGAACGAGCGCAGATGCTGCCAGCGATGGAACACACACCCGCAGTCTGGACAGAAGACTGTCGACTCGGCGAGGTCCTCGTTGAAGGGCGTCGAGACGATCAGGTGGCCGCCCGGCCTCACGATGCGGGCAAGCTCGGTGAGGGTGCCTGACAGGTGGTCGTCGGACATGTGCTCGATGGTCTCGCACAGGAAGGCGTGGTCGAAGAAGCCGTCGGGGAAGCCCGTGCGTCCCTGCTGCACCAGCGTGCACCCGCGGTAGCGAGGGGCCTCCGCGAACCGGCAGGACACGGCTTGCGCCGACCTGGGGGAAAACTCGACGGCGTGGATCTCGCCAGGGGTCATGTCGAGCAGGTGGCGGGTGAGATCGCCCTTGCCAGCGCCGAAGTCACAGATGCGACCATTCAGGGGAAGGCGGTGCAGGACGAAGCTCACGAGCGCGTCGCCCAACATGAACGTGAAGTACCTGGTCGAGGCGATGACGCTGCGGGACTGGTAGTCCCAGAAGCGGGCGATCTTCTCGTCCGTCCAGACGACGGGGTGCTCGATGTCGGTGGTCATGGTGTTTCCCTGTCCGATCGATGGAATGGGTGGTCCGTCGTGGGCTGCCGGGGTGCGACGAGCTGTCGCGCCTGCCAGAGCGGCAGCGCACTGCACAGGAGGAAGCCGACCGTCAGGACGACGAGATCTGAACCGCCGGTCCACAGTCGCTTGAGAACCCACGCCGCGGCCGCCACGCAACCGTTGGAGGCGAACAGCGGGGCGAGTGAGGCGAGAGCGTGCCCGTAGGCGATCTGTGGGAAGAGGAAACGGAAGGCGATGCTCACCATGAGCAGGTTCGCCGCGTAGACCGCCAGGTGTGCCGCGGGGTAGCCGACGGCGCCGAAGGCGCGCAGCGACAGGACGATCAGCACCGTCGAAAATGCATTGAACAGAATCTGGTAGTAGACGCCTTCGCGGATGCGTTGGCCAGCCATGAAGACCCGGCCAATCAGCATGTTGATGCCGGTGAAGGGAAGGGCGAGGGCGAAGAAGCGGAAGAAGGTGCTCACCAGGATCGTTGACCGCGCGTCGAAGCTGCCGCGCTGGAAGCACACGAGCACCACATTGTCCGCAAACACGAAGAGGAACAGGGCGGCCGGGATGAGCAGGACGCCACACGCTCGGACCGACGAGGCAAAGGAGCGGTTGACGCCCGGCCAGTCCCGGCGGGCGACCTCCTCGTTGAAGCGGATGCCCATGACCTGGGAGATCTGACCGGCCAGGAGTGTCATGGGCACGGAGGCCAATCGCTGCGCGAAGCTCATGGCCGTCAACACGCCGGCCGGAAAGCCGCTCAGCAAGGCCACCGGGACGCCCGTGGCCACCATCGCTGTCGCGCTGCCGGACAGGGCGAAGCCGATGTTGCGCACGACGCGGCCATCCAGGCGGCGGTCGGTCAGGCGGAACTGCCAGCCGAGGGCCTTCTTCATCAGGAACAGACACAGGCCGATTTGCAGCGCGGTGGCCACCAGGCTCGCCCACACAATGCTCAGCACGTGCACCTGTTCGTGCAGGCTGAGCATGCTGAGGAGCACGAGCAGGCGGTTCAGGACACTGAAGAGCATGGGCAGTGTGAAGAACTTGTAGGCGCTCAGGACGTCGAGCAGAAACTGGGACAACAGGAGCAGGCCGCAGAGCGGAATGGTCCACAGCACGATGTCCCGATGCTGGCTGAGCAGACCGGGCTCAAAGCCGGAAAGCGTGCGGAAGATCTCGAGCGGCCACATCAGCAGGAGCGCGGTGAGTGCGCCGCTGAGAACGAGGAAGGCGTAGAGGAAGAAGTTGACGAACCGCATGGCGGCCAGGCGGTCCACTTGCTCGGCCAGGCGCATGGCCTCGGGCAGAATGACGCCGTTGTCGATGCTGGTGAGAAACCCGGAGATCAGTGTCACGACGCTGACGCTGTAGAAGTAGACGTCGGTGCTGGACTGCGTGCCGAAGAGCCCGGCAAACACGATGCTCGCCAGCAGGACCAGCCCCTGGGCCGCCACGTTGATCAGGGATGACCAGACGATGCCTCGGCGATAGGATTCGAAGCGCAGCACAGGCAGCTCACCTCAGCGTCGGGCACATGATGGAGCTCTTCCGCGATCACCGGGCGTGGCGCCCGAGCGTGCGGTGGTGAAGCCACGCGCTGTCAGACGAGCTGCAGGGTCCCCCGGTCGTGACGGCGACATTGCCGGTGCCGTGTCGGGCATTCGACTCGGCGAGCAGGCGGTCGGCCGGTTCCATGTGCCGGCCGATGAGATCCTGCCGGGCCGTGCGAATGAGGTGGCCGAGCTCCTCGATGAGCCGGTACGAGTCTCCGATTGGACCCGGGACCCGGTGCCGGTTCGGGGTACGCCAGGCCTCGAGTCAACATGCAACCCTGCGCGCGCTGCCCGTGCTGCGTTGCAGGAAGCCAACCAGGTCAGAGGGAGGAGGGTCCCCTTCGGCAATCCCGACACCGCGTGGCCCGCTTGAGGTCCGAGGAGGCGGTTTGGGTGGGTGCAGAAGGGCAAGGACGCGCGCCGTGGGGCCACTGGAGGCAGTCTACCACCGGTCAACGAGAGCACGGTTTTGCCCGCCAGGCCTGCCTCGACGTGCAGCGGGAGAAGGGTGGCGCAGCCAGGTCGCCTCTCGAACAGGTGGGCGGAACAGGCCGACCGGCGCCTTCTCACGTGAGGCCTCGATCTCCGGGCAGTGTACGATCGCGGGGTGGTCGGGCACACCCCCAGGGTCCTCGTCCTTGCCACCGCCGGTCCCGAGCGGGTGCAGCGGACGGTGGTGGCGCTGCGTGCCGCCAGGGCGGACACCGAGGTGACCGTGGGGGTCGCCGATGCCAACCGCTGGAGCTATGCGGGCGCAGGTGTGGAGATCTTGACCCTGGGCGAGAACACGCTCGACCTTGACCAGACAACGGTGCTCGCTGCGGTGTCTGAACGTGCCTTCGACCTGGTGGTCCTCCCTGTCGGGGTGCCGCGCCCTGGTTTCGGCGCCCTCCCTCGCTTTGTCCTGGCGATCCGACCGACCAGGGTGCGGGTGGAAGGGTGGCCTGGGCTGCGACTGGGGTCGCGGTGGGCGACCTGGCTCTACCTGGCTGGCCTGGTGCTGCTTCTCCACTGGCCGCTGCGTGTCCTGCTGGGAGCGGCGCGGGCCCTCGACGGCCTGGGTCTGCTCACGCTGCAGGCGTTGGCGGGGGTGTGGCGACCCGCCGTGGAGGGAGGCGGGCCGTCGTGTCACGTCATCCTGAGCCTGGGAACCGGTGGCGCCCAGCGACAGGTCCAGGCCTACGTCCGGCACGAGGCTGCCCGCGGTCGGCCAGTTCGGCTTCTCCTTCTGACGGCGCAGGGAGACGCGCCCGGAGCAGACCTGGACGGGCCGGCCGTGCCCGTCGAGACGGTCTACGATCGGTTTCGCTCGAGCCGTTGGCGCCACCTTCTGGCTTACTGCTTTCCACAGTCGGCCCTGGTGCTTGCGCTGACGGGGGTTCTGCGGGAGCTGCGCCCGTCCTGTGTCTGGAGCTGGCTCTTCCTTGCCAACGTCGTGGCGGCTCCCGCTGCCCGTCTGGCGGGCGTGCCAAGGGTCCTGACCTCGGTGCGCAACCTCAGTGCCTGGAAGGTGTGGCCCGAGTACCGCCGCTGGTGGTACCGCCTGGCGGACCGCCGGGCGGCGCACCTGTCCGACCTGGTGGTGGTCAACGCTCAGACGCTGGTGGCGGACTATGCAGCCTGGGCGGGGGTGCGTCCGGAGAAGCTGCATGTCATCCCGAACGGCATCGACAGCGAGCGATTTCTGGCTGCGCCCTGGCGGGACCTGCGTGCCAGGCTCGGGATACCGCCGGGCTTGCCGGTGGTTCTCACCGTCGGGCGTCTGGCCCACGAGAAGTGCCAGGACGTGCTGATCCGCTGTGCGGCCCGGTTGCGGGCCTGGGGGGTCGAGCACCGCCTGGTGATCGTCGGTCACGGCGAGCTCGAAGCGACCCTGCGGCGCCTCGCATGCGAGCTGGGCGTGGTGGACATCGTCGTCTTTGCCGGCAAGACAACCGAGCCCCAGAGCTTCTACCGGAGCGCTGACGTCTTCGCGCTGTCGTCGCGGATCGAGGGGATGCCCAACGTCCTCATGGAGGCGCAGCTCTTCGGGCTCCCGGCCGTCACCACCCGCAGCGGCGGCTCGGCGGAGGTGGTGGCGGAAGGGGAGACCGGCTTCGTGGTGGAGGTCGGCGACGAGGAGGGGTTCGCCGCCGCGCTGCGACGGCTGCTCGACGACCGCGAGCTTCGCCGCCGCATGGGAGAGGCGGCAGCCCACCGCATGGTCTCGGAGCTCGGCCTCGATCGCACCGTGGCCGCCATGGACGCCCTGGCCCGGGAAGGCCTGCCCGAGAGGACGCCATGACGGAGGGTCCCGTCAGCATCGCCCTCGTCATCACCGCCATGGGGTGCGGCGGGGCCGAGCGCGTCCTCGCGACGCTCGCCACCCACCTGGCGGCGCGCGGGCATCGGGTGACCCTCTTCGTGCTGCACGAGCCGGAGGTCTTTTTCCCGCTCCACGCAGGCGTGACCGTCCGGGCGTTCGCCACCGAGGTGCCCAGGACCTGGCGCTGGGCGCGGCCCGTGCAGCGGGTGCGCTGGCTGCGATCCGAGCTCGCAAGGCTCGGTCCCCGGGTGGTGGTGAGCTTCATCGACGTCGCCAATGCCATGACGCTGCTGGCGGCTCGGGGTCTGGGCGTCCCCGTGGTGGTGGCCGAGCGGATCCACCCGCCGGAGCACCGGGTGCGCTGGCCGTTTCGGCTCCTGCGGTGCCTGCTCTACCGGCGGGCGGCGGGTGTCGTCGTGCAGACCGCCCAGACTGCGGCCTGGGCCCGCCGCCTGGTGCCGGCAGACCGGGTGATACAAGTCCCCAACCCCGTGGCACCGCCATCCGGGTCGGCCCCCGGGCTCGTCCTGCCGGACCGTCTCTGGATGGTCGGTGTCGGGAGGCTCGATCCCCAGAAGCGCTTCGACGTGCTGATCCGGGCCTTCGCGGCGCTGGCGCCCCGGCATCCCGCGTGGTCGCTGCTGGTCCTCGGCGAGGGGCCCGGGCGGCGGAGCCTTGAGGATCTCGTGCGCGAGCGTGGTCTCGCCGAGCGCGTCTGGCTGCCGGGCACCGTGCAGGAGATCGGGCCGGTGCTGCGCCAGTGCCGGCTGTTCGCCCTCACCTCCCGCTACGAGGGGTTCCCCAACGCCCTCTGCGAGGCCATGGCGTGCGGCCTGCCCGCCGTGAGCTTCGACTGCCCCACCGGGCCCGCCGAGATCATCCGCCACGGGGTGGACGGCCTGCTGGTGCCGGACGGCGACGCGGCAGCGCTGGAGGGAGCGCTGGACCGGCTCATGGGCGACGCGATGCTGCGAGAGACCCTTGGCACGAGGGCGAGCGAGGTGACGGCGCGGTTTTCGGCAGCCGAGATCCTCGCCCGCTGGGAGGCGCTGTGCGTGGAGGTCGCAGAGGCCGGTACGCGCCGGTCGGGGTAGCATGACCTGAGGTCAGGGGGCGGCGGTGTGCGGGATCACGGGGATCTGGCGTCGGGGTGAGAGCGGCGGGAGCGCCGAGGGGGTCGATGCGGCCGTCGAGCGCATGGCGCTGGCGCTCAGCCACCGCGGGCCCGACGACGCCGGCACCTGGGTGGACGCCCCGGCCGGTGTCGGCCTCGGGCACCGGCGCCTGTCGATCATCGACCTCAGCCCCCTGGGCCACCAGCCGATGCTCTCCGCCGACGGCCGCTTCGTCATGGTCTTCAACGGGGAGGTGTACTCGTTCCCCGAGATGCGGCGGGAGCTCGAGGGTCTCGGGCATGCCTTCCGCGGGCAGTCCGACTCCGAGGTGCTGCTCGCGGCGTTCGTGCAGTGGGGCGTGCGGGACGCGGTGCGGCGCTTCGTGGGGATGTTCGCCATCGCCCTGTGGGACCGCCGGGAGCATCAGCTCTGGCTGATCCGCGACCGCCTGGGGATCAAGCCGCTGTACTGGGGCGAGGTGGCGGGCGCCTTCGTCTTCGCCTCGGAGCTCAAGGCGTTCTGCGCGCTCCCGGAGTTCGGGCGGCGGCTCGATTCCGCCGTCATGCCGCTGTACCTGCGCTACGGCTACGTGCCCTCGCCGCTGTGCATCTACCAGGGCGTCCGCGCCCTCGAGCCGGGGTGCCTGCTGGTCGCCGGCGAGTCGGGGGAGCCGCGCGTCGAGCGCTACTGGGACGTCGTCGAGGTGGCGCGGCGGGGTGTGACCGCACCGTGGGACGGCAGCGAGGACGAGGCGGTGGACGAGCTGGAGCGGCGCCTCGGCGAGGCCGTGAAGCTGCGCATGATCTCCGACGTGCCCCTCGGGGCGTTCCTGTCCGGGGGCCTGGACTCCAGCCTCGTGGTGGCGCTCATGCAGGCGGCCAGCTCGCAGCGGGTGCGCACCTTCACGATCGGCTTCGAGGAGGCGGCCTACGACGAGTCGCGCCACGCCGAGGCGGTGGCGCGGCATCTGGGGACCGACCACACCACGATGCTGGTCACCGAGCGCGACGCGCTGGAGGTCGTGCCCGAGCTTCCCGAGCTCTACGACGAGCCGTTCGCCGACTCCTCCCAGATCCCCACCTATCTGGTCAGCAAGCTGGCCCGCCGTCACGTCACCGTGGCGCTCACCGGCGACGGCGGCGACGAGCTGCTGGCCGGGTACGGCCGCTACGCCACGATCGCCGGCGACTGGCAGGCGCGGCAGGAGCTGCCGGGGTGGTGGCGCCGGGCCTCGGCAGCGGGCCTGGGGGCGCTCACGAGCCCGGCGCTGGCCTGGTTGCTGCTCGGGGTCGGCCCGCTGTTCTGGCTGCTGGGCAAGCGCCTGGGGAGCCTGACCGAGCGGGTCCGGCGGCGGGCCGTGCTGCTCGCCGACATGCCGTTCGAGCGCTACTACACGCTCCACGGCTCGTTTGTCCTCACCCCCGAGCCGGGGCTGTGGTCCGGAGGCGGAGCCGGTGCGGCCGACAAGCTGCTGGATCGCGGCGGCCGCGCGGAGCTGGGGGGCGTGATCGACGACATGATGCTCCTCGACTTGATCCAGTACCTCCCCGACGACATCCTCACCAAGGTGGACCGGGCGAGCATGGCGGTGGCGCTGGAGACCCGCGTGCCGCTCCTCGACCACCGGGTCGTCGAGCTCGTGTGGCGCTTCCCCCTTGCCTTCAAGACCGATGGCACGACCGGCAAGCTGCTGCTGCGCAAGGTCCTCGACCGGTACGTGCCGCGCCACCTCGTGGAGCGGCCCAAGATGGGGTTCGGGATGCCGTTCGGGGAGTGGATCACCTCCGAGCTGCGCGACTGGGCCGAGGAGCTGCTGCGCGAGCCGGCGCTCGCCGAGGCCGGCGTCTGGCGCGTCCCGGCGGTCCGCCGCGCCTGGAAGGAGCATCTGTCCGGCGCCCACGACCACCGCAACCTGCTTTGGCCGGTCCTGATGTTCGAGGCGTGGCGCCGACACTGGCGGGTGGGGTGAGGCGCCGCCGTCCGCCCGGGCTCAAGGCTACAGGCTCAAGGCTCAAGGCCCCCTCCCCCCCAACAACTCGAGTAGCGGAGTAGCGGACCAGGTCCGTCACTCTCGATCCCTTCCGCATGCTGCGGATGGTGATCCCCGCCGTGGTGGCGGTCACCCTCGGCTTCGAGCTCGTCCTGGCCAGCTTCTTCCTCAGCGTGTTGCGCTTGCGCCGCCGCTGAGCCCTGTTGGTGCGGCGAGCAGGGCCTCCATGGCGTCGAGGATTGCGGACCAAATCCGTCACTCGAGCGGAAGGTACGCGCAAACCGAGCCGGACTTGCGAGCTTGGTTCCGCGGTGCCTGCCTCGTGTGTCCAATGGACGGACCCGGGAACGCCGGGGTAGGGTGATGTGATGGCGAGGGGAAAGAGAGTGCCCTGGGCAGTGATTGTGGCCGGGGGGATGCTCGCGTCGGTCGGTGTTGCGGTCGGGCTCTGGAAGCTGGGCTCCTTCTGGCGCGCCGCCTCGCCCACGACGCCGCCTGTTCCTGTGTGGCAGGTCAGTCAGCCATGGCTGCCGACAGTCGTGGATCCCCATACTCAGTGGGACATGGTGCCTACTCCTGGTGCTACGGCTGTCGATCCATGCTGGCTACCCGGTTGGATCGGTACGCCCGTCGACCCCCCGGTGCCGAGGGAGCAGCCCGAGGGCAAGGTTCCAAGTGGGTGCGTTGGCGGCGTGGTCCTCCTCGATGTCGTGGTGGACCGCTCTGGAGCGGTGCGAGAGCCGCGTCAGCTTCGAAGCGTCCAGGGGTGTGGCGATGCGGCCATTGCACTGGTATCGAAGTGGCGGTATCACCCTGCCCGTTGGCGCGGGGGGCCAGTGGGTGTCGGCAGTTGTCGGGTGAACCCAGGAGATCCTTTCCCCGTCTACCTCAGGGTGGCGTTGCGGTTCGACACGGCGCGAGGGGATGTGAAGGTCGAGAAGGTCCCCCCGCGCCGCTTGTCGTACTGACCACCAGGTCCGCCCCTCTTGACGCTCTTCGCCAGCGCCAATGGCCTGCGGGGCGGTGTTGTCGGGCGGGTTCGGGGTCTCGTATGCTTGGCGGCCGGTGATGGCCTTCCGTGCTGCTGCGCTGATCGATTGGTGCCGGGGACGGGCATCTACCAGGAGGACACTGATGAAAGCTGCAAAGTCGATTCTCGCTGCGATGGTGGTCGTGGTGCTCGTGGGTGTCGTGGGTGCCGAGGAGCTGTCGGTGATGCGGCTGCCCGCTCCCCAGACCGAGGGCGGCAAGCCGCTCATGCAGGCGCTCAGGCTGCGGGCCACCGCACGCGCGTTCGCGCCCGAGGCGCTCCCGGCGCAGACCCTGGCCAATCTCCTGTGGGCGGCCTGGGGCGTGAACCGGGCCGACTCGGGCAAGCGCACGGCCCCTTCGGCGCGCAACTGGCAGGAGGTCGACGTCTACGTGGCGCTGCCGAGCGGCGTGTTCCTCTACGATGCCGCGGCCAACGCGCTCAAGCCCGTGGTGGCGGGCGACCTCCGCGCCCTCACCGGGGGTCAGGACTTCGTCAAGGACGCGCCCGTGACGCTCGTCTTCGTCGCCGACACGGCCCGGATGAAGGGCGCCCATGCCGACGACCAGAAGGCGCTGGCCTGGGCGGACGCGGCGTTCATCTCCGAGAACGTTTACCTGTTCTGCGCCTCCGAGGGGCTGGCCACCGGGGTGCGCGCCATGCTGGACCGGGACGCGCTCGCCAAGGCCATCAAGCTCGCCCCGACGCAGATGGTGGTCTTCGCGCAGTCGGTGGGCTTCCCGAAGAAGCAAGAGTGACGGACCAGGTCCGTCACTAGCAAGAGTGACGGACCAGGTCCGTCACTCTTGACACGCTGCTTGGTCGGGTGCCCAGTCCGCTGCTGTCAACGAGACTCGCGCGGGAGGATGGCATGACGTTCCTGTACCTCAACGACGATCGGATCGGCGCCGCCGAGGGCGAGCTCGGGGCGAAGCTGCTGCGCCTGTTCCTCGAGAAGCTCGTGGCCTCGGAGGTGAAGGTCGACTTCGTGGCGTGCCTCAACCGCGGCGTGCTCCTCACCACCGAGGAGGGGCCGGCGCTCGAGAGCCTGCGGGCGCTCGCGGCGCGCGGCGCCATCGTCACCACCTGCGGCACCTGCCTGGACCACTATCAGCGCCGGGAGATGCTCCTCCTCGGCGCGGTCGGCGGCATGCAGCAGACCGTCGAGCTGTTCGCCTCCGCCGAGCGCCTCATCGCGCCGTGCTGATCTTGGATCGAGGACCTGGTCTGGAGGCCCGAGTGCCTGACGGTGGTGTTCAGGTCGGCTTGAAGGTGGACCGAATTCGGACTATCTTTGGTATCGGAGATAGACCAATGTGTGCCTTCAGGCTGTCCGAGAGCTTCGTGCCGATCAGCGACTTCAAGGCGCAGGCGGCCGACTGGCTGCGGAAGATCGCCGAGACCGGTGATCCCGTCGTCGTGACGCAGAACGGCAGGCCGGCGGGCGTCCTGCTCTCACCGCGGGCGTTCGACGAGCTAACCGAGCGGGCGCGCCTCGTCTCCGCCGTCACCGAGGGCCTGGCCGATGCGGAGGGCGGACGGGTCCATCCCCACGCTTCGGTGGTCGCGCGCCTGGAGGAGCGTTTCGGTCGAGCGGGCAAGTGACCAGGGCACGCCGAGGCACGCCGGCGTCACCGGCGCGGAGGGTTGGTCGCCCAGCGCTCCCCGTGGTCTGGACCGACCGTGCGCTCCGGGACATCGAGGCGATCGGCGACCACATTGGCCGGGACAGTCCTGCCGCGGAGTCGAGCTGGGTCGCACGGCTGTGCAAGGCGGCGGAGAAGGCAGGGGTCGCGCCCCTCGGCGGCCGCTGCGTGCCCGAGCTCGGTCACCAGGACATCCGCGAGATGTTCCTGCGGACCTACCGGATCGTGTATCTGGTGACTGCCGAGCAGGTGGTCATTCTGACGATCTTCGAGGGGCACAGGCTGTTCCCTCCCGGGGCCGACCCCCACTGAGTCACTCTCCTGGCGCCGAGTTTGGCGCTTCTGACGCTCTTTGCCCGCGAGCGGGGTCGAGGCAGGGAGCGGAGGCGACGGGTGGTGGCTGGGGGGTCAATCGAGGCCGCGGACGGTGAGCAGCTCGCTGGTGATGCGGAAGTAGGAGTACGCCCAGGCGTCGCCGTCGGCGCCAACCTGCACGCCGCGCACCCGCACGAGGCCCGCCGGGTCGGCCGGCATGAGGTCGCGGAGCCGCTCCACCCGGCCGGAGCCCACGTCCAGGGCGTGCAGCACCGCCGGCAGTGACCGCGTGTCGGCGAGGAAGAGCCGGCGCCCGTCCCCGCTCCACCCGACCGGCGCGAGGTCGGCGGGCACGGCGTCGAGCCGCCGCGGGGGCGCTCCGTCCAGGACGTGGAGCCAGACCCGCTGGTCGGCGTCCACCCCCGCCACGGTGCGGCCGTCCGGAGCCACGGCCAGCTCCACCCCGACCCCCTCGGGGCTGATCGGGCGCGCCGCGCCGCCGCGCACGCTCTGGACCCACAGGCGGCTGCTGCGCCCCGGCTCGTGGCCCACGAACACCAGCGCCTCCCCGTCCGGCAGCCAGCGCGCCCGCAGGTGATTGATCCGGTCGCTCGACAGCTCCCGGGCCTGACCGGCGCCGGTGGGGAGCAGCACGATCGGCCGGGGCGAGCGGTTGGGCGCCGCCGCGACCCACTTGCCGTCGGGCGAGACCGCCATGGCGTCGCCGTCGCCGAGCCGCACCGCCGGCGAGCCGTCGGCCGTCCGCAGGTACACGCCGTACTTCTCCCCGCCGGCCTGCCCGCCCTCGGTGAACAGCACGCGGCGGCCGTCCGGGGAGAAGTCGCGCAGCACCGAGTAGTCGAGCCAGGAGAGGTCGTGCTCCGCGCCGCCGGGCGCCTTCGCGATGACGCCGGCCCGGAGCTGCTCGCGGGCGAGGAGGATGGTGCCGTCCGCGGCGACGTCGTGCACGGTCAGCGAGACCGGTGCGGCGAGGACGAGGCGCGGGCGCTCGCCCGGGGCGACCGCGTAGAGCGAGCGGGTGGCGCCCCCCTTGGCCGCCGTGTAGACCACCCGCTTGCCGTCGGGCGCCCATGCCAGCCCCTGCACGCTCGAGCACGCGTCGTCCAGCACCGTGCGGGTGCCGCGGCGGTCCACCAGCAGCACGGAGCCGCCGTCGTCGAACCACACCGGGTGGTCGAGGAACGCCACGGACCCGCCGTCCGGCGCCACCCGCGGATGGGAGATCCAGCCCGTGCTCTCGTGCAGTACCGTGCCGATCGGGAGCTCCAACCGGCGCTGCCCCCCCACCCGTCGCACGATGGCGATCTCGCTCTCGTCCGGCCCGAGGTCGGCCCACTCCACGTCCTCAAGCACGTCGCGGGGCTCGCCGCCGGTCAGCGACGCCCGGGCCAGCGTGCCGCTCTGCACCCACAGCCCGAGGTAGCGGCGATCCCGCGAGAGCAGCATCGCCCCCGAGCGGGAGACCGCGAGGAGGTCCGAGCCGACGTGCTGCAGCGGCCGTGCCTCGGGCTGGCCGGGCTGGGCCAGGTAGACCTCGAGCGGCTGGCCCTCCCAGCGCGCCCCGAACAGCACCGTCTCCCCCTCCGCGGCGAACCGCGCGGACCACACGGTGCCGCGCCGGAACGTGAGCTGCTGGTACCCGGGAGCCGCGCCGGGCCTGGGCGCGCGCCACCCGAGCCAGAGCCCCGCCGCGAGGCCGACGGCCCCCATGCCCACCGCCGCCGCGAGCCACCGCCAGCGGATGCGGCGGTTCCAGGCGAGCCTCGTCGCGCCGGGGTCCGGCAGCACACCGGAGAGGGAAAGGGACACCTCCTCGAGGGCGAACGCGAGGTCGCGGGCCGACTGGTAGCGCTCGTCGGGGTTCTTCTCGAGGCACCGGCGCGCGATCCGCCCGACCACCGGCGAGCACGGCAGCTCGCCGGAGGCGAGCCCCTCCGGCTCGTCGTTGACGATCGCGTTGAGCGACTCGACCAGGCTCCCCCGGCTGAACTGCCGCTTGCCGGTGAGCATCTCGAGCAGGATCGTGCCGAGGCTGAAGATGTCCGAGCGGGGGTCGGCGGGCAGCCCCTTGACCTGCTCGGGCGACATGTAGCCGGCGGTGCCGACGATGAGGCCGGGCTCGGTGGGGGCCGGCTCGCCGTCGCCGCGTCCGGACGGGGGCTGCGGGAAGGCGAGCTTGGCGAGCCCGAAGTCGAGGATCTTGACCCGCCCGTCGCGGGTCACGAAGAGGTTGTCCGGCTTGAGGTCGCGGTGCACGACGCCCTTCTCGTGCGCCGCCGCGAGCCCGCGCGCCGCCTGGGCGACGAAGTCCACGGCCTTGCGGACCGGGACCGATCGGCCGTGCAGCCGCTCGCGGAGCGTCTCCCCCTCGAGCAGCTCGGTGACGAGGTACGGGGCGCCGTCGGCGGTCCCCACGTCGAAGACCGCGAGCACGTTGGGGTGGCTGAGCTGCCCGACCGCCCTGGCCTCGCGCTCGAACCGCGCCAGCCGGTCCGGATCGCCGGCAAACGCCGCGGGCAGCACCTTGATCGCGACGTCGCGCCCCAGGCGCGGGTCCCGCGCCCGGAGCACCTCGCCCATGCCGCCCGCCGCCAGCGGTCCCACGACCTCGTACGGTCCAAACCTCCGTGCGGGCATGTCAGTCCATTCTATCCCCGCGTTTACCTGGGTCCAGCGCCGCGGGGTGGGTTCGCTCTCCCCCAACGCTGGTCAGCCGATGAACACCCATCGCACAGAAGTGCCACCTGTGGGGGCGTTCGCGCCAGCACGCGCGAGCTGCTGTCCCCTGTCCCCTGTCCCCTGGGTGGGTGGGGGCTCACCCCGCCGGCGGGATCTCGAAGGTCGAGATGTTCTCGACGGCCGGCGGGAACTCGAGGTCCATCCCCTCGAGGGCGTCCACGAGCACCTGCGAGACCACCATGTTGCGGTACCACTTGCGGTTGGACGGCACCACGAACCACGGCGCCCAGGGCGTCGCGCAGCGCCCGAGGGCATCCTCGTAGGCGCGCTGGTACAGGCTCCACTGGGCGCGGGCCTTGAGGTCGCCGGGGTTGAACTTCCACTGCTTCTCCGGGGTCTCCCGGCGCTCGGTGAGCCGCCTGGCCTGCTCCTCGGCCGAGATGTGCAGGAACAGCTTGACGATGCGCACGCCGCTGTCGGAAAGCATCTTCTCGAACTCGTTGATGTGCTCGAAGCGCTTGCTCCAGACCTTCTTGGGGGCGAGCTTCGCGACGCGCACGACGAGCACGTCCTCGTAGTGGGAGCGGTTGAAGATCCCCACCATCCCGCGCGGCGGCGCCGCCTTGTGGATGCGCCAGAGGTAGTCGTGGGCCAGCTCCTCGGAGGTGGGCACCTTGAAGGCGGTGATCTGCACCCCCTGGGGGTTGAAGGCGCCCATCACGTGCTCGATGGCACCGTCCTTCCCAGAGGTGTCCATCCCCTGGAGGACGACCAGCAGGGCCTGGGTTCCCTGGGCGTAGAGCTTCTCCTGCAGGGCGGCGAGCTTCGCAAGGTTGCCGGCGAGGTCGTCGGCGGCGTCCTGCTTGTCCTTGAAGCCGGGCGTTGCATCAGGGTCGAACGCCTCGAGGTGGACTGTCGAGCCGGGCTTGACCTGGAATCGCTTCACGTTCATGGTCACCTCCCGTGATGCAGTCCCACCAGGCTAGCACAGAGGTGGAGCAGACGGAGGACGCGCGGCCAGCACGAGTCCAGACTCTTTGGAAATGTCCCCTTGCGTCTGATCGTCATCGGGGCTGGTAGG
>JALOLB010000361.1 GCA_025456225.1 Thermoanaerobaculaceae bacterium | reverse complement strand
CCCGAGGCCTGTCTTTCCTGAGGCCTGAGGCCGGGTGGAGGGGCGGGCGGAATGCCTGAGGCCTGGGAGGGTGTGTGGGGGGACCTCAGTCTTCCAGCTCGTAGTCGCCGGCGCGCTGCGTCTTCAGGTACATGGCCTCGATGCGGTCGTGGTAGCGCTCGGCGATGACCCGCCGCCGGACCTTCATGGTCGGCGTCAGCTCGCCCTCCTCGAGGGAGAGCTCCCGCGTCAGCACGGTGAAGCGCCGGATCCGCTCGTGCATCGCCAGCTCGCTGTTGAGGCTCTTGATGACCGCCCCGATCGCCGCCTGGGTGAGCGGGTGCTCGGCCATGGCCGCGCGGTCGATGCCCTTCACGCCGGCCGCCGCCAGGTGGGCCTCCAGGTTCTCGAAGTTGGGGACGACCAGGGACACCAGGTACGGGAACTTGTCGCCGATCAGCACCGCCTGAGCGATCAGGGGCGTCGCCCCCAGGCGCGCCTCGAGGGGCTGCGGGGCCACGTTCTTGCCCCCGGAGGTGACGATGATGTCCTTCTTGCGGTCGGTGATGAACAGGTACCCGTCGGCGTCCAGGTACCCCACGTCCCCGGTGTGCAGCCAGCCGTCGGCGTCGATGGCCTCGGCCGTGGGCTCGGGCTTGTTCCAGTACCCCTGCATGATGTTGGGGCCGCGGGCGAGAATCTCCCCGTCCGGGGCGATGCGGGCCTCCACGCCGGGGAGCACCCGGCCCACCGAGCCGATGCGGTTCGAGTCGATCAGGTTGGTGGCGATGATCGGCGACGTCTCGGTGAGGCCGTAGCCCTGCAGGATCGGCAGCCCCAGGATGTCGAAGAACTCGGCCACCTCGCGGGCGAGCGGGGCGCCGCCCGAGATGCAGAAACGGAGGCGTCCGCCCAGCCGCTCCAGGACCTTCGAGAAGATCCGGGCCCGGGCAACCTTGAGCTGGCCGCGCAGGAACGCCGAGGCGCGTTGCCCGCGCCACTCCGACTCCCGCACCTCCCGGCCCACCCGCAGCGCCCACTCGAAGAGCCGGCGCTTGGCCCCGCCCTCCTGCTTGAGCTTGGAGATGATCTTGATGTAGGACCGCTCGAACAGCCGCGGCACCGAGACCATGATGGTCGGCCGGATCTCCGGGAGCTGTGTGGGCACCCTTTCGATCGACTCGACGTAGGTGATCTGCGCCCCGGCCTTGAGGAAGATGTAGTCCACGGTGCGCTCGTAGACGTGCGAGAGCGGCAGGAACGACATCACGACGTCGGCCTGGGTGATCGGGAAGAGCGGGGTCGCCGACACCACCTGGGAGGCGAAGTTGCCGTGGGTGAGCATGACCCCCTTGGGCTCGCCGGTGGTCCCGGAGGTGTAGATGAGGCTCGCGAGATCCCCCGGCTCAAGGGACGGCCAGACGGGCGCCTTCCTGGGCAGAGCCAGGTCGCTCAGGCAGAGCACGTCGGGGTGCAGCCCCGGGTCGATGCCGATCACCCGCACGCCGGGCAGGTCGTGAACCGCCTCCACGGCCACCCTGGCGCGCTCGCGGCCCGAGACGAGCAGCACCCTGGCGCCCGAGTCGGCGACGATGTAGCGCACCTGCGAGGCGGGCAGCGTCGCGTACAGCGGCACCGGGACGGCGCCAAGGAGGTGGCACGCGAAGTCGACCCAGTGCCACTCCGGACGGTTCTCCACGAACAGCGCCACCCGGTCGCCCATCGAGACACCGACCTCGGCGAGGCGTGCCGCGGTGGCTCGAGTGGCCTGCTCGAACTCGCGCACGGTCACGGTCCGCCACCCCTGCCCGACCCGCACGCGCTGCAGCTCCTTGTGCGGCGGCAAGGTCGACACCACCAACTCGAAGAGGTCTCGCAGGGTCCGCATGTCCGTGGCTCCCCAGGGTTGCCTGCCGACGATTGTACGGCTCGCACACCCCCCGCTCAATCGCCGAAAGCCCGCCATAATACCAACGTGCACCCAAACGTCCGACTGGCTCTCGTTCTTTGCTACCTCGGTGGCGGGTTCTGCGGCTGGCAGCGGCAGCGCCTGGGCCGGAGTGTGCAGGGGGAGCTCGAGGCGGCCCTCACCCGCCTTTATGGCTGGCCGATCACGATCCACGGCGCGGGACGCACCGACGCCGGGGTCCACGCAGCCGGTCAGGTTGCCCACCTCGACGTTCCCGACCGCATCCCCCCGACAGGCCTGCGCTCCGCGCTCAACTCGCTTCTGGGGAACGACCTCCGTGTCATGGCGGTGCGCCGGGTCGGCGAGGGCTTCCACGCCCGGGCCTCCGCCACCGGCAAGCGGTACCGCTATCGCCTTGCCTGGGGCGCACCGTTGCCCCCCTGGGAGGCGCAGCGCCGCTGGCTGCTGCCAGGCGATCCGGACCTGGCAGCCATGGCGGACGGCCTCGCTGCCATCCGCGGCACCCACGACTTTGCCGCCTTCGCCCTCTCCGGCCACTCCGGCCATGGCCGCCGCGGCACCGTTCGCACCGTGTCGTTGGCCGAGCTGCGGCGACACGGGCGGCAGGCCGACCTGGTGCTCGAAGGGGACGGCTTCCTCCGTGGCATGGTCCGCCGCCTCACCGGTGCGCTCTGGGAGCTGGGCCGCGGCGCCCGGGACCGCGGGTGGATCGAGGGGCTCGTGAGCGGGACGGTGGACAGGCCACCAGCTCCCACCGCACCTGCCCACGGCCTCACCCTCGAGAGGGTCCTCTACCCCCCGGCGGGGCTCGACCTCACCCGCCTGCCCCGTCACGTGGCCGTCATCATGGATGGCAACGGGAGGTGGGCCCGCCAGCGCGGCTTGCCGCGCGTGGAGGGGCACCGCGCGGGCATCAAGACGGTGCGCGAGGTCGCCGAGGCGGCGGCCCGCCTGGAGCTCGGGGTCCTCACCATCTACGCCTTCTCCACCGAGAACTGGAAGCGCCCGACCTGGGAGATCCGCACCCTCATGGGCCTGCTGCGCGAGTACCTGCAGCGGGAGCTTGATGTCCTGGTCGACAACGGCATCCGCCTCCGCCCGATCGGCCGGCTCGAGGCGCTGGAGCCGGACATCCAGCAGGGGCTGGCGAGGGCCGTCGAGGCCACCAGGCACGGCACCGGCCTCACCCTCCAGATCGCCCTCAACTACTCCGGGCGCAGCGAGCTCCAGGACGCCTGCCGAACCGCCGCGCGCCTCGCCGCACGCGGTGAGCTCGACCCCGAGACCATCGACGAGCCGTGGGTCGCCGCCCAGCTCGCCACCGCCGGCTCGCCGGACCCCGACCTGCTGATCCGGACCTCCGGCGAGCAGCGCATCTCCAACTTCCTCCTCTGGCAGATCGCCTACGCCGAGCTCTACTTCACCCCCGTCCTGTGGCCGGACTTCCGCGCCCGGGACCTGATCCTGGCGGTGGCCGACTTCGCCCGCCGCGAGCGCCGCTTCGGCGGTGTGCTCGAGGGCGGCGCCCGGCCCGGGGACGAGGAGGGCTAGGTGGGCAAGCGGGAGCTCTTCGCCTTCACCGTCGGGCCGATCGTGCTGGCGGCCATCCGTTTCCTCCCACCCTGGGTCTACCTCGGCCTGATCTGGCTGGCGGCCCTGGCCGCCGCCGCCGAGCTCGTGCTCATGCTCCGGCAGCGCGACCTGCCAGTGCCACTGGTACCGAGCCTGGTGGCCCTCGGCGTGACGCTGCCGGTGCTGTGGTGGAAGGACATCGCCGTGGCCGGCCTTCTCGTCGCCGCCATCGTGCTGGTGCTCCCCACCGTCTACCTACTCGGCCGGTTCCCGGTCGCCGGGGCGGCCAGCGCCATGGCCATCTCGGTGTTCACGGTCGTCTACTTCCTCGTCACGGCCGGCGCCATGGGCTTCCTGCGCACCGAGATCGACCCGGTGATCGGGTGGAAGATCGTCTTCTTCCACTGCCTCGTGGTGTGGGGAGGCGACACCGGCGCCTACTACGTGGGCCGCACCTTCGGCCGGCACCGCATGGCGCCGGTGGTGAGCCCCAAGAAGTCCTGGGAGGGGTTCGCGGGAGGGGTGGCCCTGACGTTCTTCGGCGTCTGGTTCTGCCGCACCGTGTTCTTCCCCGAGCTGCCCTGGCGCCTCGGGCTGGCGGACCGCTCCGACTCCCTGTTCTTCGCCGCTCCCGTGGTGCTCGCCCTCTTCCTGCTGCTCGGGCTCGCCCCGTGAAGCGCCTGGCCCTGCTGGGATCCACTGGCTCCATCGGCACATCCACCCTCGACGTGGTGGCGCGCTTCCCCGCCCGCTTCGAGGTCGTGGCCCTGGCCGCCGGCCGCAACACCAGCCTGGTCGCGCAGCAGGCCCGGGCGTTCCGGCCGCGCATGGTGGCCGTCGCCGAGGAGGAGGGTGCAAGGCGCCTGCGTGAGGAGCTCCCCGGGGTCGAGGTCCTCTCGGGTGAGGCCGGGCGGATCGCCGTGGCGACCCACCCCGACGCCACCACCGTGGTGGGTGCTCTTGTCGGGGCCCTCGGCCTCGTCCCCACCTGGCGCGCCCTCGAGCTGGGCCGCGACGTCCTGCTCGCCAACAAGGAGACCCTGGTGGTGGCCGGCGAGCTGGTCATGGCCCTCGCCCGGCGCACCGGCGCCCGGATCCTGCCGATCGACTCCGAGCACAACGCGCTCCACCAGGCGCTGCGGGCCGGCGCCCCGGAGGCGGTGCGGCGGCTCGTCCTGACGGCTTCTGGCGGCCCCTTCCGGACGTTCACGGCGGCCGAGATCGAGCACGTCACGGTGGAGCAGGCCCTGGCCCACCCGACCTGGAGCATGGGTGCCAAGATCACCGTCGACTCCGCCACGATGATGAACAAGGGCCTGGAGATCATCGAGGCGCACCACCTCTTCGACGTGCCCGGGGAGCGCATCGACGTGGTGGTCCATCCCCAGAGCCGCGTGCACTCCCTGGTGGAGTTCGTGGACGGCACGCTGATCGCCCAGCTCTCGGTGAACGACATGCGGTTCCCGATCCTCTACGCCCTGTCGTACCCCGAGCGGCTGCCGTCGCCCATCGGGTTCCTGGACCTCGTCGAGGTGGGCACGCTGACCTTCGAGGCGGCGGACGAGGTGCGGTTCCCGGCACTGCGGCTGGCCCGCGCGGCGCTGGGGGCGGGTGGCGGGCTCGCCGCGGTCATGAACGCGGCCAACGAGGTGGCGGTGGAAGCCTTCCTGGACCACCGCCTGCGCTTTCCGGACATCGCGCGGGTCGTCGAGGACGCCATGGGTGCCGCCGCGGCACATGGCTTGCATTTGGAAACCCTCGAGGACGCCCTGGCGGCCGACGCCGCGGGACGCGCCCTGGCTGCACGCTTGATCGAAGAATGGCAAACCCGGGTCTCGGGTTGACGTAGAACGGTGCGGGTGAAGACATGTCGCTGCTTGTCAATGTGCTGTCACTGATAGTCGTTCTGGGAGTGCTCGTCTTCCTTCACGAGGGGGGACACTTCCTGATGGCGCGCGCCGTGCGTGCCCGGGTCAGCGTCTTCTCGCTGGGGTTCGGCAAGCGGCTGTTCGGCTTCGAGCGGAAGGGGACGGACTACCGCGTCAGCCTCATCCCGCTGGGTGGCTACGTCCGCATCCACGGCCTCGGACCGGACGAGTCCGACGTGGTGGGCTCCGCTGCCGAGCCGGAGCCGCTGCTGCCGCGCCTGTCCCGGGCCGCCATCCTGCTCGCCGGCCCCGTCGCCAACCTGCTGAGCGCCATCCTCTTCATCGCCGTGGCGTACATGATCGGGGTACGGGTCCCGGCCTGGCAGGACCTGCGCCCGGAGATCGCCTGGATCGACCCCACGTCGCCGGCTGCCCAGGCCGGGCTGCAGGCCGGAGACATGGTGCTGTCGGTCGACGGCAAGCCTGTGCCAACCTGGCGCGAGCTCGAGCTGTCCACCTGGACGTCGCCCGGCCGCAGCCTGTCGGTGCGCTTCCAGCGCGGCGCCGAGGAGCTGACGGCCAACCTCACCCCCCGCCCCATCACTCGCTACGACCTGGGGTACTCCGGGATCGCGCAGCCGCTTCCGGCCGAGGTTCCAGGGTTCGCCACCGCCGACAGCGCCGCGGAACGGGCCGGCCTGAAGGTCGGCGATCGCATCACGGCCATCAACGGCGAGCCGGTGCGCCACTTCTACGACATGATGAAGCTCGTGAGTGCCAGCCCCGACCGCGAGATCACCCTCTCGGTCGAGCGCGCGGGCGCCCGGCTCGAGATCAAGGCGACGCCCCGCAACGTGGACGGGCAGGGCAAGCTCGGCATACCGCCCCCGAACCCCACGGTGATCCGGCGGCTCGGCCCTCTGGCCGCCATGGCCGAGTCGGTGCGCGAGTGCTGGCGCATCACCCGCGAGACCTTCGCGGTGCTGGGCCGCATGCTCTCGGGCCGCGCCTCGGTCAAGCAGATGTCCGGGCCCATCGAGATCGCCCGCTTCTCCGGCGAGGCGGCGCTGGCCGGGATCGTCCCGTTCATCTGGCTCCTGGGGGTGATCTCCCTGCAGCTCGCCATCTTCAACCTGCTGCCGATCCCCGTCCTCGACGGCGGTCACCTGGCGATCATCGCGTTCGAGAGCGGCATCCGCCGGGATCTCACGCTCCGCACCAAGGAGCGCATTCTCAACGTGGGGTTCTGGCTCATCGTCGGGCTGATGGTCGTCGTCCTGTACAACGACGTCGCCAAGAACGTGTCGTGGGATCGCTGGCTACCCGGCAGGAGCCACCCAACCCCCACCGCTACCCCCACCCCCTCCCCGTGATCAGTGTTCGGTGATCGGTGCTCGGAGGATGGTGGTCGGTGATCGGAGGGTCAACACCTGGGTCCCTCGTTGCGGGTGGGCGGAACCTCTGACCACCGACCACTGATCACCGATCACCGGGCGGGTGGGGGACGGACCCACTCCCTCAGGCGGGCGAGCGCCTCGCGCACCAGCTCGTTGTCGTCGCCGGGCGGGATCTCGAGGATGACCGGTGCCCGCATCGCAGTCGGGTGAGCCAGGAACTTGCGAAAGACGAGCTCCGACGGCGTGTCGTTGCCGTGCCACAGATCCGGGGCCGGCCGGCCCCACGACGCTTCGACCTCGTCCAGGACCCGATCGAGGCCACCGGCGGCGAGATCGTAACCGGCCGCCCACAGGTGGGCCAGGTCCAGGCAGAGCCCCACCCGGCCCGGTGGGCACGCGCCGACCAGCCGCGCCAGCTCGAGCGGCGTGGTCCCGAGCTGCCCTCCGGCGCCCGCCGCGCCCTCGACCAGCAGGCGGGCCGCATCCTCGCCGGCGTCGGCCACCGCCGACGCGAGCGACTCGCGACACCTTGCCTCCGCCGCCGGCCGGTCACCGCCGATTCCCGCCGACCCCGGATGCAGCACCACGCCGGCCAGGCCCAGGTCGCCGGCCCGCTGCAGCTCCTCTATCAGCACGCGACGGGAGCGCTCCCGCAGCCCCTCATCGGCGCTGGCGAGGTTGAGCAGGTAGGGAGCGTGGGCGAAGCACCGGCCGCCCACACCGTTCGTCAGGGCACCCTGCCGGAACCGCACCGCCTCGTCCGGTGGCGAGGCGGTAGCCGCCCACCGGCCGGGAGGGCGGAGGAAGAGCTGCACGGCATCGCAGGTGGCGGCGGCGGCGGCGTCCACCGCCCGCCAGACCCCGCCGGCCGCCGACAGATGGGCTCCCAGGCAGACCATGCCGGGTATGGTACCCTCACGGCCTGTGAAGGTGGTTCGCCTGTTGCAGGGCTGCACCGGGGCCATTGGGCTCGTCGTGGGCACCGGCCTGGCGGTGTGGCTGGTGCTGTGGGTCAGCCTGCGATCGTCCGCGGTCAAGGTCCCATCGGTGCTCGGGCAGGACCTGCCGCATGCCACCACGGTTCTCCAGGAGGCCGGCCTGACGGCAAGGCTCCAGGACGGGGTGTTCAGCCGCGAGGTGCCGATCGGGCGCATCGTCGTGCAGCGACCCGGACCCGGGCTGCAGCTCAAGCGCGGCGCCGCCATCCTCCTCTACCCCTCCCTGGGCGAGGAGGTCCGCCGGGTTCCCGAGCTGTCCGGCCTTCCGCTCTCCCTCGCCCAGGCCGAGCTGGAGAACAGCGGGCTGCAGACCGACCGCCTGTGCGAGGTCGAGGGCGAGGGTGACGGCGTCGTGGTCGTGGCCCACGCACCCGCCGCTGGCACACAAGTTGCTCCAAACAGTGGCGTGGCACTTCTCGTGAATCGCGTCGCCCGTCAGCGCCGGTACGTTATGCCGGACCTGTACGGTGCGGCCGAGGAGGACGCCACCCGGGTCGTGCGCGCGCTGGGTTTCCAGCTCGCCGCCGTGCAGGCGGTTCCCTACCCGGGCGTGGCGCCAGGGGTGGTGCTGCGACAGAGCCCGCCATCCGGCGAGCCCGTGGCCGAGGCCGCCGTGGTCGCGCTGTGGGTGAGCCGATGAAGCACCTCCTGGTTGCGCCCTCGCTGCTGGCGTGCGACCTGTCCCGGGTGGCCGAGGAGGTGGCTGACGCGGTCGCCGGCGGTGCAGACCGCCTCCACTTCGACGTCATGGACGGGGTGTTCGTGCCCAACCTCACCTTCGGCCCGGCTCTGTGCGCGGCCGTGCGACGGCACACGAGCGTGCCCCTCGACGCCCATCTCATGGTGGCCGACCCCGACCCGCTCGTCGCCCCGTTCGCCGCTGCCGGGACGAACCTGCTGTCCGTCCACGTCGAGACGGTCCGCCACCTGCACCGGACCCTCACGGCAATCCGCGAGGCGGGCATGCGGCCGGGAGTGGCGCTCAATCCTGCCACCTCCCTCGCCACCCTCGAAGAGGTCTGGACCTGGTGCGACTTCATCCTGCTCATGACCGTGAACCCCGGCTTCGGCGGTCAGAGCTTCATCCCGGACTGCTACGACAAGCTCCGCCGCCTGCGCGCCTTGGCCGACCAGAAGGGCTGGCCCGGCGAGATCGCCGTGGATGGCGGCGTCGACGCCGGCAACGCCTCGCGTCTGAAGGACCTGGGGGCTGACGTCCTGGTGGCGGGAACTGCCGTGTTCGGTCAAGGCGACCGCCGACGTGCCATTGCGGCACTGCGTGGAGACGTGTGATGAGAAGACTCGTGTTGCTGCTCCTCCTGGCCGTCACGATCGCTGGCTGCAAGACTGCGAAGCCCGAGCAGGAGTTCTTCAACCAGGTGAGCACCATGACCAAGGAGGAGCTGATCGCGAAGGGCGACGCCCTGGCGGCGAAGCGGAAGTGGGAGGAGGCCCGGAAGTACTACTCCTTCCTCTCGGACTCCTTCCCCAACGACCCGCTGGGCCGACGCGCCGCCCTCAAGGTCGCGGACACCTTCTTCGCCCAGAAGGACCTCGAGAGCCTCACCGAGGCCCAGCTCCGCTTCCGCGACTTCTCCAACCGTTTTCCGTCGGACCCGGCTCGGGCCTACGCCCTGCTCATGCTGGGCAAGTGCAGCTTCCAGCAGCACCACGGTCCGCAGAAGGACCTGGGGCCAGTGCGCGAGGCGGCCGCGGCGTTCCGGCAGGTGATGCAGCTCTTCCCGAATGCGCCAGAGGCCAAGGAGGCCGGGGAGCTGTACGCGCGATGCCAGGAAGACCTCGCCCAGCATGAGCTCAACATTGCCCGCTACTACGCGCAGACCCTGTCCTGGGAAGGCGCCTGGCAACGCCTCAACTACCTCTTCCTGAACTACCCGGACACCAAGGCGGCCCGCGACGCCCAGCCGCTTCTGGAGCAGGTCAAGGCGGTCAGGGCACAGGCCGGGCTGGAGAGCCCCGATCCCGTGCGGACATCGGAACCGGCACCGGCGCCGACCCGTACGCCACCAGCTCTGTAACGCAGCGCACAACCTTCTGCGCCGTCAAGCATTGACGAACGTGCTAATGGTGCGGTATTTTTGGTGCGGAGTAAGCACACCGATGCGGAAGGGGAGAGCTGCCATGCGCTGCGCAACCATCGCGATTCTCGTCACACTGTGTGTCGGCTGGGCTGCTGCCGAAGAGGCGGTCAACCCTCCCCCCCGTCCGCTTCACAAGATCGGTGACCACTGGACGCCTTACGAGCCCCCAACCGAGCTGCCTGCGGACGCCCAGATCTACATCATCCAGCCGGGCGACACACTCTGGGCGCTCGCCAAGCAGTACCTGGGCGACCCCTACCTGTGGCCGCAGCTCTGGGAGAAGAACACCTACATCCGGGACGCGCACTGGATCTACCCCGGTGATCCTCTCGTCGTGGGGGTGAAGACGCAAGAGGCGGCGGCGGA
>JALOLB010000360.1 GCA_025456225.1 Thermoanaerobaculaceae bacterium | reverse complement strand
GAGCCTTCTCCGCCGGTCCCCCTGGCGCGTCCATCGGGACCGAAGCATACCCGACCGCCGGCTCCTTGAGAGCCGGGCCGGCCCGGACTAAGCTCCGCTTCGAGTGCGACCGTGAAGCCTGAGCGCCCCCTCGCCGTCGTCAACAGCGTGGCCCCGATCCGCATCTGCGACAACGGGTGCTGGACCGACACCTGGTTCGCGGGCCACGGGCAGGTCTTCAACGTCGCGGTCTACCCCTACGCCGAGGTCCAGATAGCGGTTAGCCGAGGAGGGGACGCGGCGGACCGGGTCGTCCTTCACCCCGAGAACTTCGGCGACGCCTACCCCGTGAGGCACCACGCCGCGCCCTGGGGCCCCCACCCCCTCCTCGAGGCCGCCCTCGCGTACATGAATGTGCCGGGAGACCTGCGCCTCGAGGTCACCATCCACTCCGAGGCCCCCGCTGGTGCCGGCACGGGCACGTCGGCGGCGGTCACCGTGGCCCTGGTGGGCGCCCTCGACGCCCTCACCCCGGGCCGCTTGACGGCTCACGAGGTCGCCGCGGCGGCGCAGCGCGTCGAGACGGAGATGCTCCACCGCCAGTGCGGCATCCAGGACCAGCTGGCCTCGGCCTACGGCGGGATCAACTACATCGAGATGTTCGCGTACCCGCGCGCCTCGGTGTCGCCGGTGCGAGTGCCGGACCCGGTCTGGTGGGAGCTCGAGCGGCGCCTCCTCCTCGTCTACCTCGGCAAGTCGCACGACTCGTCCGCCCTCCACGAGCAGGTCATCCGCTCCCTGGAGAGCGCCGGCCCCGACTCGCCGGCGATCGCCTCTCTCCGGCGCACCGCGCCGCGCTCGCGCGACGCCCTCTACGCCGGGGACTTCGCCGCCCTGGGCCGGGCCATGACCGAGAGCACGGAGGCCCAGGAGAGGCTCCACCCGGCCCTCGTTGGGACCGAGGCTCGCCGCGTCATCGACGTCGCCCGAGCACACGGTGCCCTCGGCTGGAAGGTCAACGGCGCGGGCGGCGAGGGCGGCTCGCTCACCCTGCTCTGCGGCGAGATCTCGGCGGCGAAGCGCGCGCTCGTCCGCGCGATCGAGCAGGAGGACCCGGCCT
Source organism: Thermoanaerobaculaceae bacterium (assembly GCA_025456225.1). GTDB lineage: Bacteria > Acidobacteriota > Thermoanaerobaculia > Thermoanaerobaculales > Thermoanaerobaculaceae > JAAYVZ01. The sequence goes on along the minus strand of JALOLB010000360.1, from coordinate 2,139 downwards.
TCCGGAACATCCCGACCTACCTCAGCCGGTACGGCCTGCGCGTGTGGCGGCAGGACCTCGGCTGAGGCTCGGGCAGAGCGAAGGGGTGGGGCTCGCGCCCCACCCCCTCGAGGACGGCGTTACCGCGGCATGATCTGCCAGCGCACGTCGGTGAAGGCCGAGGGTGTGAGGTACGAGCCCGCGGTCGTCACCAGGTTCTGGAGCATCCAGACGTACAGCTGGCCGTTCGTCTGGTGGTGCCAGAGCAGGTCCAGCTGGCCGTCCCCGTTGAAGTCGGCCACCCGCCGGATCTGCCAGCGGGTGTCCGCGAAGCGGCTCGGGGTGAGGTAGCTGCCCCACTTCACCGCGTACCCGTCCATCGCCCAGAGGTAGAGGTCGCCGTTGCCCTGGTGGTGCCAGAGCAGGTCCGGCTTGCCGTCCTTCGTCATGTCGACCACGGCACGAATCTGCCAGAGCGTGTCGGCGAAGCGGCTGGGGTTGAGGTACGAGCCGCCCTGCACGACGACGCCCTTCAGGCCTCCCAGGCGCCAGACGTACAGGTCGCCCGTGCCCTGGTGGTGCCACAGGATGTCCTGGTTGCCGTCCCGGTCGAAGTCGGCGACGCCACGGATCTGCCACTTCGTGTCGGAGAACGACTGCGGCGTGAGGTAGCTCCCGTCGATGACCACCGTGCCGTTCAGGTACCAGACGTAGAGGTCACCCGTGACCTGGTGGTGCCACAGGATGTCCTGCTTCCCGTCCTTGTTGAAGTCGGCGACCCCGCGGATCTGCCACTTGGTGTCCGAGAACGCCGGCGGCGTGAGGTACGAGCCCGCCGTCGTGACCGTTCCCTGGAGCCACCACGTGTAGAGGCTGCCGTCCCCCTGGTGGTGCCACAAGATGTCGCTCTCGCCGTCGCCGTTGAAGTCGACCTTGGGGGGCAGCGGCGCCGGCGCGGTGATCGAGAAGGTCGCGTCGCTCTGGTCGGTGGCCTCGGTGCCCGCCCGGACCTTGCTCTCGATCTCGATCTTGCCCGTCGTCGTGGTCGCGGTCGGCACCGTCCAGAGGTACGACCGGGTGGTCCCGGCCAGCTTGGCGAGGAGCGTTCGCGTCACCCCGTCGTTGTAGTAGACCTCGAGGGTCCCGTCGGGGCTGGTCGCCCCCGTCCAGCTGACGAGCTGGGTGGAGCCGCCGGGCAGCGACTCGCCCCCGTTCGGCGACGCGACCTGAACCTGCGCCGCCACGCACTTGTAGATCCGCACGTCGTCGATGAACCAGCCGTAGTCGGCTTCGGAGAAGTCCGCCCCGATGCGGAAGCCGACGCGGATGCTCTGACCGGCAAGCGGCGCAAGGTTGACCTGGCTGGCGGTGTAGCCCCAGCTCTCGTTGCCGAAGGCCGACCGTCCGCCCAAGGGGTTCTGCCAGCGGTTGTCCAGCACGCCGTTGTAGCGAGCTCCCTGCGTGATCAGGGTCCCGAGGTCTCCCCAACTCGTCCCGTCGGGGCTGTACTCGAGTACGCCTCCGTCGTAATTGAAGTAGCTGAAGTAGTGGTCGAACCCGAAAGCGTGATTGAACTGCAGCCGCACGTCCCCGGGCGGGATGGCCACGGGCGTCGCCATGAAGAGCCGCGCGTCGGTCACGTCGGGCGGGTCGTCGCCACCAAGCATGTTGGTGCCACTGGTCGCAAAGAAGGACCCGAGGTAGAAGGGAAAACTGCCCCGAGAGACAGTGCCCGTCCAGTAGCCGCCACCCCCTTCGAAGTTGTCGAAGAAGAGGGTCTGCGGCGCCTGCCCGAAGGTGCAGAGGTCCGGCGCCGTCCCCTGCGGGGGCGAGCAGATCCAGGTGTGATCCATCTCCGTCGCGTCGAGCGCCTTGCCCACTTCGGTGCAGTCCCCTGAAGTGATCCCGGATGTGCCGACGAGGTCCGTGCAGGACTGCTTGACCGCGTTGTAGTGATCGAGGAAGTCCGAGCCCGAGAGCAGATACCGGGTGAGGGTGCGGTAGTGGATCTTGCCGGCCTTTGTGAGCCCGATGCCGGCGATCGCGTAGCCGTTGTAGCTCCCCCCGTCGGTCATCAACGCGAACGCGTGGTTGGGCACACCGCTGTTGGAGTGGACGCCCCCACCATCACTGCGCCCGTCATAGCACGTGAAGTACGCG
>JALOLB010000359.1 GCA_025456225.1 Thermoanaerobaculaceae bacterium | reverse complement strand
TGTCCGATCTCGAGCCGGGTCTCGACGACACCCGCGCAGGGCGCACGCAGCACGCGCTCGCTGGTGAAGCCGGCGATCGGCCCCGGGATGCCCGTGTCGGGGGCGCTGAAGCCGGAGCAAATGATGCGGCCCAGGTCGTGCCCGCGGCGGGTCTCGACGACGACGTGGACGTCCCGCCCGGCCAGCAGGCCGGGGCCGAGCCCGATCACGAGCGGCGCCTGCTCCGGCGAGTTGCCCTCGTTGCGCTTGAGGATCCGCGCGTCGACGATGACGTCGGGTTTCCACTGCTCCATCAGGAAGCCCTCGGGGTCCACGAAGACCGGCACGTGGTCCAGGTCGCCCCGGTCCAGCTTCTGCCACGCGTCGAGCCTCCACAGGCGGCCCGGCACGCCCTCCACCTCGCACGCCCCGTCGAAGACCGCCGCGCAGAACGACACCGCGCGCCGGACTGCGGTCGGCTGCCGCACCTCGGTCATGGCCAGCCGCATCCCGCACCGGACGAGGCAGTGCGCCGTGGCCGACGCGTGCTCGCCCGCGCCCCGGATCAGGACCTTGAGCCCGCTCATCGCGAGCCCCAGTGCGCGGCCAGCGCCTCGTAGTCCCCGCTCGTGTCGAGGTCGGCGACGACCGCCGGGTCCATGACCTCGCAGAGCGCGAGGTCTTCCCTGTTCTCGGCAAGCAGGCGCCTTGCGCCCACGTCCCCGGACGAGGCGAGGAGGGCGCCCCGGTAGCTCCCGGCCATCACGACGGGGTGGCCGCGCCGACCCTCGAACACCGGCACCAGGATGCCCTTGCCGCTGCCTCGCCAGGCTGCGAGCAGGGAGCGGACGCGGTCCGCGCCCAGCCCCGGCATGTCGCCCAGCGCCAGGACGTAGGCCTCGGCCGTGGGGTCCGCGCCGGCGACGCCGACCCGGAGCGAGCTGCCCATCCCCTCGTCGGCGTGCTCGTTGACCAGCACCCTCGCCCTGCCCGAGACAAAAACCGGCAAGGCGCCGCCGCGCACGACGACCACCACCTCGTCGATCTCGGCCAAGCCGAGGAACGGCCGCAGCGCCGCGTCGAGCACGGTGCCGTCGCCCCACGGCAACGACAGCTTGTCCGCCCCCATCCGGCGGGAGGAGCCGGCCGCCAGCACGATGGCCGAGATCACGTTAGCGGTTCGCCCCCGTGCCGCTGAGGACCGGGGCGGCCTCGCGGTACTCCACGAACCACTCCGACAGCGACTGCACCCGCGACATGACGCTCGCCGGCGTCGTGCCGTCCAGGAAGGGCAGCACCACGCCGTCGTGCTTGAGCAGGCGGCCTCGGGCGACGACCGTGTCGACCTCGGAGCCGTCCGCGGCCCAGATCAGGTTCTCGACGACGTTGTCCAGGCGCGTCGGCACCAGGTTGGGGCGGGCCAGGTCGACGAGGATCCAGTCCGCCTGCCGCCCGGGCGCGAGCTCTCCCTGGTTTCCCCGGAGAATTCGATTGGGCACCACCGTGATCATCTCGAGCAACTGCTGCGAGGGCAGCAGGGTGGCGTCCTGGTGGCGGGCCTTCTGGTACTGCGCGGCGAGCCGCGCCGCGGCGATGATGTCCTGGTTGTCCGCCGAGCCGGACCCGTCGGTGGAGATGGCGACGGGGACGCCGGCTGCGAGCATCTCCATCACCGGCGGCATGCCCGACCCGAGGATGGTGTTGGCGAGCGGGTTGTGCACGACCGCGGCGCCGGTGCGGGCGAGGATCTCGACGTCCCGCGGCCCGCAGTTGACCTGGTGCGCGAGCACCGTGGCGGCGTCGAGGACCCCGATCTCGTCGAAGTACTCCACCGGCGTCAGGCCCGGCTCGATCGCCTCCGTGAACCAACGGGTGGTCTTGGGCTCCTCGGCGCTGTGGATGTGGAACAGCGTGCCGTGCTCCCGGGCCCATGCCTTCTGCGGGACGAGGACGGCGCGCGAGTTGGAGAAATCCTGGTCCGGGCCTGGCACGAAGCGCGTCCGCGCGCAGCGGGCCTCGATGGCGAGGGCGGCGTCCAGCCTGCGCAGCGCGTCCTCCGGCCTGTCCAGGAGCTCTGGGGTGTAGAAACGATCCTGGCCACCGATCGCGACGAGCATCGTCGTCCCCGCGGCCTCGTTGGCGCGGGCGATGTCCTCGCAGTGGTACTTGTTGAAGTTGCAGTGGTGCACCATCGAGGTCGTGATGCCGTAGTGGATGTCGCACACCCTGGCCATCAGGTAGGTCACGAGCTGCGGCGTGCACCCCAGCTTCCCAGTGAGCTCCTCGCGCCTGGCGTTGATGAACCCCGTGTAGGGGTTGACCGCGTGGTCGAGCCACGCCGTCAGCGGCTCGTCCTTGGCGATGCCGATGATCGGCTGCTCGTGGTCGTGCCCGTGGGCCTTCACGAATGCCGGCAGCAGGATCACGTCCTGCATGGGGATGGCGTCCGTCGAGGGGACCTCCCGGCGGGTGTGGAGGATGCGCAGCTCGCTCCCGAAGGTATCGAGCAGGCGGCGCCCCACGTCGTCGCTGTAGGGGCCGACCTCCAGGATGGCCTCGCCCCGGGACAGCACGTAGCCGTCCTTGATGCGGCGCGTGCGGTCGGGCTCGGCCAGGGGCAGCACGAAGCGGGCGCGACAGACGAGAAGCGGGGAGTGGTCCATGTCGATCCTCACGGCAACGTCTGGTTTGGCGCTCTCAGCTCGCCAGCTTCCCGAGCGCCCGGAGCACCTTCTCGGGTGTGAACGGCCAGGACCTGATCCAGACGCCCACGGCGTCGTGGATGGCGGCCGCGATGGCCGGCGCCGCGCCGTTGCAGGAGATCTCGGAGATGGACTTGGCGCCGAACGGGCCGAACGGGTCGTCCGTCTCGATCAGGATCGTCTGGAAGTCGTCGGGCAGCTCGCCGAACTGGGGCACCTTGTAGTCGACGAAGTTGGCGTTCAGGCAGCGGCCCCCCTCGTCGAGCAGCATCTCCTCGTAGAGCGAGTGGCCGACCGTCTTGAGCACGGCGCCGTACATCTGGCCCAGCGCCAGCTCCGGGTTGATCGGCGTGCCGGCGTCCTGCAGGGCGTAGTACTTGCGCAGCCTCACCTTGCCGGTGCGCGTGTCGACCGCCACCTCGCAGAAGTGGGCGCCGTACGGGAACGACCCCTTGTCGGTGATGAAGTGCCCCGAGGCCGTGAGCTGGCCATTCCCGGTGCCGCTCTGGGTGCGGCGCGCGATCTGCTCGTAGGTCACGAAGCAGCCGGACCGGCTC
>JALOLB010000132.1 GCA_025456225.1 Thermoanaerobaculaceae bacterium | reverse complement strand
GGAGGTGGACGGCGACCACGCCGCCGCGGCAATGGCCGGCGCCCCCACCAGCCGCCAGCTCGACAAGCTCACGGTCGAGCTGCGGCTCGTCTGGTAGCGGCGCCGGGGCCGAATCCAACAGAAAAGCAAAGGGCGGCAGCTCGCGCTGCCGCCCGCTCGCTTCGATGCGTCGGTCTACTGCTTGGCCGGGATCGTGATGGGATCGCCGGTGATGCGGTCGATCACCGAGGCCGAGGTCCGGATGTTCGACCCCGACATCACGGTGACGGTGGCGAAACCCCAGCCGAGGTTGGGCTTGTTGGCCCGCTTGGAGAACGGCTCGAGGTCCTGGACCACCTTGCCGGCCGGCACGGTGAGGTTGAAGGCGGTCAGCGAGGTCCCGGCGCTGTCAAACAGCGTGATGGCCACCTCGGCGCTCTTTGTGCCGCCATTGGTCACGCTGATGTTGGTGCGGTACTCGCCGGTCTTCTGGCGCAGGCCGATGAGGCTGGCCGTCTCGCCGGTGTTCAGGCCGAGGTCGGCCACGTGTCCGTCGATGAACTGCCCGAAGGTGCCCGCGTTCGCCTTGTTGAACATGCGGCCCAGCACGAGCAGCGGCATGTCCGAGCAGATCTCGAGCGAGCCCTTGAGGTTGTCGCCACCGAGCAGGTTGACGATGTCCTCGAAGGCCTGCCACCAGGTCGGTCCGCCACTTGCTGGTGCCGCTGCCCGGGAGGCGGGCAGCGATCTCGGCCCAGTAGACGTACGGGGACGTGCAGGACACGGCGCCGACACCGGTGCCGGGACCGCCGCCGATGGCCGGCTTGTCGGGCATGCCGGTCTTGGCGTTCTTGGCCGCGAACAGCGCGACGTCGAGCGCCGAGTTGACAAACGCCGGGTTGTGGACGCCCTTGCTACCGTCCGTCTCCACCGTGAGGTAGTTCCAGCCGGCCTTGGCGATGTTCGGGTCGGCGACGGCGTAGAACTCCACGGCGGCGCCGGCCGGAGGCACGACCCGGACGTTGTTGAGGCCCACGACCGGGGTCGTGGTGCCGTTGGCAAGGGTCACAGCCACGGCCTGCCGGCCCGAGGAGTCACTGAGCGCCACGGACACGATGTCCGAGGCGACCTTGATCACGGGCGCCGTGGCGGCCGTGCCCATCTTGATGGACTTGCCGGCCTTGATCTGCGCCTGCATCGTCTCCTTGATGGCGCGCTCGACCTCGGCCTTGAGGGAGACCAGCTTCGCCTCGACCACCGCCTGGACGTCGTCGGTCCGGATGGTGGGGTGGCACTTGGTGCAGATGTCCTTGCTGGCGAAGAAGGTGTGGTTCGTGCCGCCGAGGTTGTAGGAGAGGTCCGCCGGAGGCGGGGTCGACTCCATGTGGCAGGTCACGCAGGAGTCCTCGACCTTCGAGTGGTAGCCGGGCGTGCCGACCTGGGTGAAGTACAGGTTCTGGCCCATCAGGACGTCGGCCTGGGCCCCGAGGTGAGGCGCCCGGGACGCGTCGGCGACCGTGAAGGTGCTGTCGTTCTTGAGGCCGCGCCTGGTGTTGTGACAGGTCATGCAGATGGCGCCGCGGCCGACGTTGGTGGCCGTGAAGCCGGCCAGAAGCAGCGGCGTGCTACCGGTCACGCGCACGGTGGCGTTGGTGGCCGAGCTGCCGGAGGTGGTGCCGACGTCGTGCGGGTCATGGCAGGCCTGGCAGGTGATGGGATGAACCTGGTCGGCGGTCCAGGTCACGTTCAGGTTCGCGGTCGAGAACCCGTTCTCCTCCCACGCAATGAAGCCGTTTGCGCTGTGGCACTTGGCGCAGGTCGGGTTGGTGCCTTCCTCGCCCGCCAGCTCGTAGTTCGCGTGGCTGGAAAGCTGCCACTGCTGGAAGCGGCTGTGGCGCAGGGGCTCGCCGTGGCAGGTGCCGCAGAGGTCCGACGACAGGGTCGTGCGCGACCCGTTCTGCTGGCCGTGGGCGCCCGACTGCGGGCCGTGGCAGTTCTCGCACTGGATGTTGGCGAGCCTGGCAGTGGCCGGGAACTCGGTGAGGATGCTCGCCCAGTTGCCGGCCGCGCCGTGGGTGAGCTTGCCCGAAGCGAGGAACGCGGCCCAGTCCGGGGCGTCGTCGATGCCGCCGTTGACTGCCGTCTTGTCGTACCCGACCGTGTGGCAGGACACGCAACCCTCGCCGTAGTGCCCGGCGGGGTTGTTGACGTTCTGGGTGAAGATCTCGGCGTGGCCCGAGTGCGCCCACAGCGGGAACACGTTCCCCGAACCAAGGGCGCCGTGGCAATTGGTGCAATCGGCGTCGGCGACAGGCCGGCCGTCAGCGTCCTGTCCGGTGACCACGCCGCGCCACAGGCCGGCGACGATCGAGAGCACCACGGGGGCGTTGTTGGCGCCGAGGTCGGTCACCGTGACCTGGTAGCTGCCCGGCATGTCCGGGGTGAACTCGGGGCTCTGCCCGGTGGGGTCGCTCAGCGCCGCGTGGGAGCCGTTTGGCGCCAGGAGCTGCCAGTTGTAGGTGGCCTGGGTCTTGCCGTGGAGCAGGACCGGGGTCAGCACCGGCACGTTGCGCAGGCCAGTGGCCGAGGGCCAGGGCAGGGTGGCGTGGACCGCCGCGGTGGCGTGGTAGGTACCACTGGTTGTCACGACCTCGATGTCGAAGGTGATCGCACCGGCCTCCTCGAGGGAGAACGGGTTGATGCCGACGACGGCGAAGCGGTTGGGCAGCCCGCCGAAGAACTCCTCTCCGGGCGGCGGCACGTTGGGCGGGAGCTGCTCGGCGGTGATCGGCGGCTCCTCGAGGATGTGGATCAGCTCCTCCTTGAAGGCCTGCCGACCGGGCAGGACGACGGTGATGGTGTCAGTCGTCTCGCCGCTGACAGCAGCCTCCACGCCGCCGACCTGCGTCCACTTGATGGTCTGCAGGGTCGAGCCATCGTTGATGGTGACCGTGGCCTTGGCGGTGACCGTGGCCCCCGGTACCGGGTCGCCCGTGACCGCGACGGCCACCGAGACCGGCGGCGTGGCGGCGATCGCCGTGGCGGCGACCCCCGCCATCCCGGCAACGAGCAGCACTACGAACGTTCGTTTCAAGACATGACAAGCCCTCATGACGCGCCTTCCCCCCTTCTTTTTTCCAAGGCGGTCCGTGGATGTCGGGGGCGTGAGCCCCCCCGGACCCCCCCAAGCCCCGGCAGTATACTTCCCTCCCGGTGAATCACGAAGTCCAACCGGCGGGTCTCGGAGCCCATTCCCGGTGGGCCTGAGAGCTCGTGCACCAATGGTGCGAGGACGTTCGGGGCGCCGATCGTGACCACTGGCCCCGTGGACGTGGCGGTGGACCAAAGCGTTGTGAGCCTGACGTTCACCGCAAGGCCGTCACCGAGATATCTCATGCGACTACTGCTTGCCTCCCGACATCCCGACGCACGAAACCGGGTCCACGACCACGTCCACGTCCAGGTTGATGCCGTGAGGGCCTTCACCGCCTGACCAATCGTTCTCTCGCGGCTTCTTCACACCACCTGAGTCCCCGGCCTGGGGTGCGGGCACGCCAACCGGACCGACCTGCAGCCCGGGAATGCTCTGGAGATAGCTGATCAGATTGATGTTGCGGCGGCCGGGCCGTGAGCCCGGCCGCCGCCTGCTTCAGAACAGCCAGGGATTGGTGACGGCGTCGTTGGTTGCGTTGTCGATCACCGAGGCCGAGACGATCACGCCAGTCCCGCTCAGGACAGCAACACGGGCGAACCCCGAGCTGATGTCGGTCCGGCCGGCGTAGGTCTGGAAGACCTTGTTCTGCTGCTCCCACTCGCCAGGCGCCAGAGACACCGTGTAGCCGGCAAGGCGGGTCCCGTCACCGTTGTACAGCGAGACGGCGACGATGGCTGTCGTGGTCCCCGTGTTGGTCACCGCGATGTTGGTCCGGAAGGCGGCGTCCTGGCGGAGGCCGACGAGCCATGCCAGCTCGCCCGCGGTCACCGCCTGGGTCGTGGTGTACGGGCCGTAGTACTGCCCGTAGGTATTCGTCGCGCTGGCCTGGTTGTAGGTCCGCGAGTTGGCGCGCACCGGCTGGTCGGAGCAGAGCTGCAGCCCGCCGGACCCGGTGAAGGCCATCTGGCCCACGACGTTGGCCACGGTGGTATGGCGGAACGGCCCGAGGCTCTTGTTGAGGGTCTTGACTCCGGCTGACGTGTGGAGGCGGAGCTGGAGCTGCGCGGTGCTCTGGGTCGGGTTGAGGATGGACACGTCGGTGCGCCAGTTCGCACCCACGCCGGTCGCCTGGCTCCCCACCTGGAACCACTGGGAGTACCGGCAGTTGGCCGGCTGGCTGGCGCTGGTGATGATGATCACGCCGTTGCGGACGCAGTAGACCCCGTCCACCATTGTCGTCATCTGCCACTCGTAGGTGCCCGGCGCCTGGTAGACGTGCGACGGCGAGGAGCCTCCGGCCGGCATGGTCATGTCCCCGAAGTCCCAGAGGTAGGCAGGAGCCGTCGTGCAGTTGCTCCAGCTCACGAAGCCGCGGAAGCTGACCGTCTGCCCGACCTGGGCCGTGGCCGGCACGGCCGCGGCACAGTTGAGCCCGCACCCGGCCCCCGAGACCACGGTGATGGTCCCGGAGCGCCGGCACCAGACCCCGTTCACCACCACCATGAACTCCCAGGTGTAGACGCCGGGGCGGGAGTAGCTCCAGGTGGTGTTCTGGGCCTGGGCCACCGCGGTCGTGCCGTCGCCGAAGAACCAGAAGTACTCGGCTGGCCCGGTGCACCCGACCGTGGAGGCCGAGCCGAGGAACTGCACCTGCTGGTTGACCAGGGCGGTGGCCGGAACGACCGCGGAGCAGCCGACCCGGCACCCGGTGCCGGAGCCGCCAGTGATCGTGATCGTCCCCCGGCGCACGCACAGCACGCCGTTGACCACCACCGACAGCTCCCACGTGTAGGTGCCTGGCGCATCGTAGGTGGCGGTGACGGTCTTCCCCTGGGCGACCGCCGTCGTCCCGTCCCCGAACGTCCAGAAGTACTCCGGCGTGCCGGTGCACCCGGTGGCGGTGGCCGAGCCCTGGAAGGTGACTGGCGTGCCGACCGTGCCGGAGGTCGGCACCGTCGCGTCGCAGCCGAGCACGCAGGCTCCGCCGGACGTTCGCGTCACGGTGATGGTGCCGGTACGGACGCAGCGGGTGGTTCCGAGCACCACGATGAGCTCCCAGGTGTAGGTCCCGGGCGCGCTGTAGGAGTAGGTCGTGTTCTGGGCCTGGGCCACCGCGGTCGTGCCGTCCCCGAAGGTCCAGAAGTACGAGGGCGTGCCGGTGCAGTTGCTGGTCGTGGACGCCCCCTGGAACGTGATCGTCTGGCCCACCAGCGCCGTCGTCGGCACCACCGCGCTGCAGCCGAGGGTGCAGGTCGTCCCGCCGCCCTGGGTGATCGTGATCGTGCCCGTCTTTTCGCACCGGGCATTGCCGATCACGACCGTCAGGGTCCAGGTGTAGGTCCCCGCCTTGGTGTAGGTGTACGTTGTGTTCTGCGCCTGGGCAACCGCGGTCGTGCCGTCGCCGAAGGTCCAGAAGTAGTCCGCTGCCCCGGCGCAGTTGGTCGGCGTCGACGTGGACACGAAGGAGATTGCCTGCCCCACCAGGCCGGTTGTCGGCACAGTGGCAGTGCACGCGATGGAGCAGCCGGTGACGACAAACGACGCCTCGCAGGACTTCTCGAGCCGCCCCGTGGCCGTGTCGAAGATGAAGATCTTCGCCTTGTAGGTGCCAGCCGCCGCCTGGGCGGGGAGGCTCAGGCTCACGGTCTGCGGGTCGTTCTGCGACCCCGAGGTGGTGTACGTCTTCTCCGACCCGGCCACGATGGTGCCGTCCGGCGCCACGAGGTTCGACTCCACCCGCACCTGCTGCGACACCAGGGTGGTGTCGACCTCGTACGTGACCTTCACCGTGGCGCCCGCCGCATAGCTTGACTTGTCGGTGGTCACCGACCGGCAGGTCGCGCTGCCCTGGCACCCGCCGTTGACGATGAGCTGCGCCTGCTTGAGCGTCACGCACCACTGGTCGGCCGCCGAACGCGTGTCGGTGTTGACGTCGATTCGCACCTTGTTCCGCCCGCTGCGCAAGACGTTCACTGGCACCGTCAGAAAGGTCGTCGAGTCCTGGTCGTTCGCACCGGTGAGGGCCCCGACGTAACTGTCGTTGACGTAGACCTTGTCAACCTCCGGCTGGTTGGGGATGGAGTCCTCGTCCACGTCGTTGCACAGCAGCAGAAGCTGCGCCGTGGTGAAGCTCGTCTCCGTGACGTCGATGTGGAACTCGATCGGGTGCTTGGCGTCGGTCTTGAACAGGCAGTACTTCCAGTCCCCGTCCGCGCTTCCCGCCCAGGCGTTGTTGTCGTTGTCCTCGGTCAGCACGTAGGTCCCGCACGGGGAGCCGCCGCCGGTGACCACGAACGACGCCTCGCAGGTCTTCTCGAGGCGCCCCGAGAGCTTGTCGAAGATCAGGATTTTCGCCCTGTACGTACCACCTCCCGCGCCGGTGGGGAGGGTCAGGTTCACGGCCTGTGGGTCGTTTTGCGAACCCGAGGTCGTGTACGTCCTCTCCGTCCCGGCGACGATGGTGCCGTCCGGTGCCACGAGGTTCGACTCCACCCGGACCTGCTGCGAGGCGGCGGTGGTGTCGACCTCGTAGGTGACCACCACGGTGTTGCCGGGGTCGTAGCTCGTCTTGTTGGTGGTCACCGAGCGGCACGTCGCCGTGCCCTGGCACCCGCCGTTGACGATGAGCTGCGCCTGCTTGAGCGTCACGCACCACTGGTCGGCTGCCGAGCGCGTGTCGGTGTTGACGTCGATCCGCACCTTGTTCCGGCCGCTGTGCAGAACGCTCGCCGGTACTGTCAGCAGGGTCGTCGAGTCCTCGTCGTTCGCCCCCGTCAGGTTCCCGACGTAGGTGTCGTTGACGTAGACCTTGTCCACCTCGGGCTGGTTGGGGATGGAGTCCTCATCCACGTCGTTGCACAGCAGCAGGAGCTGCGCCGTGGTGATGCTCGTCTCCGTGACGTCGACGTGGAACTCGATCGGGTGCTTGGCGTCGGTCTTGAACAGGCAGTAGCTCCAGTCCCCGTCCGCGCTCCCCGCCCACGCGTTGTTGTCGTTGTCGGCGCTCACCACGTACGTCCCGCACTGGGAGCCGCCCCCGGTGTCGAACGTCAGCGCCACGTTGTCGACGTAGGCACCCTCGAACTGATTGGAGCCGTTCGAGGTGTAGATCAGGGCGATCCACACGTTCGACTTGCCGAGAAGGCTGCCGGCGCTCCCCCAGTCGGCGAGGTTCTGGGTCTTGCGCTGGAACCCGCTGGTGTTGGTCGAGGTCTGCAAGCCGCTGAAGGTGCATGCCGACACCGACGGATCGCATCCCGACTCGGCCATCCACTTGAATTGGTCCACATTGAGCTCGGTCTGCAGCCACAGGTCGAAGGCGAAGCTCCCCGACGTGGCGTTCGTGAGGTCGAACGGTCCCACGATCGTGCCGCCCGAAGTATTCAGCGGCACCGACCCTCCCGGAGCGGCCGCCCCCGAGCCGCCGCCCGCACACCAGATGCTGTAGGACCCGGACGACTTCCGGTAGCTGGTCCGCCCCCAGGTCGCGTTCGACTGGTTGCCCCCAAAGAACCACACGCTCCACGGCCCCGCCGGCCACGTCGACTCGAACCCCTCGTTGAGCAGCGTGGTGGCCAGCGCTCCCGGCGTGATGACCTGTGCCCTGGCCAGCACTGACATTCCTGGCTCGCCCGATGCATCGCCGAGGAGCTGCTCCGGGTAGATCGTCATCTCGACCGGCTCGACCCCGAGGTCGTCGGCCAGCGGCACCATGGAGTCGGTCACCATGTTGTCCGTCTGGGCACGTGGCACCGGTGCCGGGCTCGCCCCCTGCGCGATGGCTGGTGCCGGCTCCGAGGGCTCCTGGTCAGCCGGCGCGACCTGGACTGCGGCAAAGCTCGCAGTTGCCAGCACGACCAGCATGGTCAGTCCGAACCTGTTCGAGTGCTTCATGTTCTCCTCCGTGCGAGAGTCCTCGTCTTCGTCTGCGCACTCCCGATGGAGCGCGATGCTCCGGTTGCGAGCCTTGATCCAAGTACGAGCGGCCTCGTCTTCCGACCCGGCGGGCCCATCCCCGCCGGGGAATCTGGAGGGACCTGCTGATGAAACCCGTCCTCCTCCCCCCAAGACCATCATACGACACCGGCCGCGCCCGCCCTCCCCTTGACGAGCATCCTCTCCACTGGGCCTGGCCGTCCGGTCCGCAGGCGAGGTGCCACGAGCACGCCGTCGCTGAACGCTTCCATCCGTACCCTGCTCATGCCGATCTCCTTGCGGTTGGGTGCTGCGCCCACGACAGCCAGCCCGCTTCACATGAAGAAGAGACAGCTCGGGGATCGGCATTCCGACCCGCCGCCGGGTCCTGCCGGGAACGCGCGACAACTCCGTCGACAGGCCTCCGGGAGAGCCCACAGCTGCCCGCCACGCGCCCACACTGAACGGTCCACATGGCGGAGCTTCACGTCACGGCAGGACTCCCGAGGTATCTCGGGGTGAGTCTGCCGCTTTCAAGAGAGCAACCACGCGAAACCTGCGACAACCTGAGATTGGCGCGCGCTCTTGCCAGCGCCCGAGGTCAAGGGGTACTCTTGGCCATCGAGCTCAGTGGGCCGGATGCAAGGCCGCGCGTACAGGAGGAGATCATGAAGCCGGGAGCTACACTGATGCTGGTGGTGGTCGTGGGCCTTGCGCAAGGTGCGTCATGGTCGAGCAGTGGCGCCTCCACGGCGACATGCACAGGTCCCTGGCAGCCGGTCTCCCCGACCCTCGCCACCGGGGAGCTGACCGATGCCGTGCATGCCCCCGGCATCGGGTACGTCGTGGTCGGCCGCGGCGGCGCGGTCGTCACGAGCCCGGACGGCCAGAGCTGGATACCGCGCTGGACCGGCGTTCCGGGCGACCTCCTTGACGTGACGTGGGGCAATGGCCTGTTCGTCGCGGTGGGCGCCGTGGTCTCGGTCCAGGATCTCACGCCGCTGATCGCGACGAGCCCGGACGGCGTCACGTGGACACGACGCGACCGTCCCGAGCACCGCCAGCTCCACGCGCGAATGGTGGCCGTGGCGTGGACGGGATCGGCGTTCGTCGCGCTGAGCTCCGACCAGAAGGCATGGGTGAGCGCCGACGGCCTCAGTTGGCCGGACGACGGCGTGGTCATGGGAGGAGCAGCCAGATTCGACCCCGAGGACCTGGCCTGGGACGGCGCCCGCCTGGTGGCGGTGGGCAACGGAAGCGTGGGGAGCATCGCTCCGGTGCGCGGGCTTGTGCTGGCAAGCCCGGACGGCACTCAGTGGACGTGGGACTACTCCTTCGCGGAGGACGACCGCTGGGGGCTTCGAGTGGTGGCCCATGACGGGACCACGGTGGCCATCACGGATCGCCGCGTCCTGACGAGCACGGCGCCCGGCCAGTGGACCCGCGCCACCCTCGATGTGGAGTCGTACCCCGGGGATGTCCTGTGGACCGGAAGCGCCTTCCTCGTCCGGAGGGCCCTCCAGAACGGCGTGTCCGGCAACTACCTGGTCACGAGCCCAGATGGCACCACCTGGACCCCGATCGAGGGGAGCTCGACCCTCCCGAAGGAGATCGGAAGGCTCGGGGCTGGCCCCGGGCTCCTGCTCGCGCTCCGCACCGCGGGGCTCTTCTCGAGCCCGGACGGCCGCGTCTGGACGGCGCACGCAACGGCCACGGTCCCACCATATCTGTCCGCCACGACCTGGACCGGCCGCGACTTCGTCGCCGTGGCCGGAGACGTCCTCCTCAGCAGCACCGACGGCCTGACGTGGCAGGCCCGCCCGGAGGTGAACGGGACCTTCCTGCAGGCAGTGGTCAGCGGTCAGGACACGGTGCTCGCGCTCGGCGCAACCGGCGAGGTGTGGCGCCGCACCACCGGGGACACCTGGACCCGGCACAGCTCGGGGACCACGCTGGCGCTCAGGGAGGCCGTCTGGACCGGCACCCTCTTTCTCGTGATCGGCTTCACCGGTCCCTACGGCCAGGAGGCGGCGCTCCTCTCGAGCCAGGACGGAACCCGGTGGGAGCGACTCCCGGGTGAGCCGCCCGCCTACCTCTGGAAGCTGGCCTGGAGCGGCAGTGAGATCCTCGGGCTGGCCAACGGGAAGCTGGTCCGTAGCTCCGACGGCGTCGTCTGGGACGAGGTCGAGTCGCTGGCCGCTGCCGCTCCGCTGGCCACAACCGGCCTGGCTGCGAACCCACACACCGTCGTGCTGGTCGGTTGGGGGCAGATGTCGGACGTCGTGGGCTGCGGCTACAACCTCGGGCGCGCGCTGGTCTCCCACGACCTCGCGACCTGGCAGAGTGTGGACTTCCCCGCCTATCTCGAGTCCGTGACGTGGGATGGCAAGCGCTTCCTGGCCGTCGGCCAGTGCGGCCTGGTGGTCTCGAGCCCGGACGGCGAGCAGTGGTCGACCGAGATGGCCATGCCCTGGAGCAGCACCCTGACGAGCGTGGCCTCTTCGGGCCGCGCCGCCGTGGCGGCGGGAGGCGGCGTCATGGTCGCCCAGCCCCAGTGCACCCAGGTCGGGACCGTCCGCCGCCGCCTTTCCAGCCCCGCCTCCGGTCCCGCGCCGGCCTCCCCGACCGGTGGCTCGGCGCATGGCTCCGAGTCCTCGGATCCGCTGTTGAACGGAATGTGATCCAGCCGAAGGCCGCACACCCTCGTCGCATCCCCGATCCCCTCCCACTCTCCCCTCTCCCCTCTCCCCTCTCCCCTCTTCTCTCTCCCCTGTCTTGCCCGGGCGTACAATCCCGCGGTGCAGTACGCATCCGCGCCCGACCCCGCGGGGCCTGGCGCTCCCCTGACGGCCTCTCCCGCGAGCCTCCAACCCGGTGTCGTGCCGTGGCTGACGCTCGTGGCGCTCTCGTGCGGGCACCTCGCCGTGGACTGCTGCACCGGCATCTGGCCGGTCTTCAAGACCCTCGCACACCTCGACCTCGTCAAGGCCGGCATGATCGCGACCGTCGGGTCGATGACCGCCAACGGCCTGCAGCTCGTCTTCGGGACCCTCGCCGACCGCGGCTGGCGCAAGCGGCTGCTCATCGGCGGCATGACGGTGGCGGGCGCCGTGACGCTCGTGCCCTGGGTCGGCTCCTATGCGCTCATGTTCGCCCTGCAGCTCGCCACCGCCCTCGGCTCGGCCGCGTTCCACCCGGCCGGCACCGGCGCCGCCGCCGAGGTGTCGCGCTCGCGCACCGGGGTCATGATCGGGATCTTCCTGTCCGGCGGTTACCTCGGCTACGCCTGCTCACAGCTCATCTTCTCGGCGATCTACCTGCGCGCGCCCCGCCTCACGCCGGTGATCCTGGTCATCCCCCTGGCGGTCGCCGCGGGGCTCGCCATGCTGCTTCCGGGTGCCTCGCCCGACCCGTCGAGCGCCCCGCGGCCCCGCCCGGCCCTGTTCCCGCGGGAGCCCCGCCTGGTGCCGTTGTTCGCGGTCCAGCTCTTCGCCACCGCGGCCAGCCAGTCGTTGGTCTTCCTCCTCCCGGACCTCATGGAAGCGCGCCAGGCGCCGCACTGGATCGTCAACGGCGGCGCGCACTTCGGCCTCGTCGCCGGCTCGTGTCTGGCGCTCCTGCCGGCCGGCCACCTCGCCGACCGCTGGGGCGCCCGCCGCGTGC
>JALOLB010000131.1 GCA_025456225.1 Thermoanaerobaculaceae bacterium | reverse complement strand
CGCGGCGATGCGGTCCACGTGGATGCCGACGTTGTAGCCGTTGAGCATCTTGACGACCACGTGCAGGTCGTCGAAGGTCTCCGAGCGCGGCAGGATGACGCCCTCGAAGACGCTCCCCGCGTCGTTGGTGAGGCGCACCTGGCTCCACACCCGCACCCCGAGCTCCGCGAGCCTGGCGCGGGCGCGACCCCGGTACCCCTTGAGCTCGTCGCGCACGGTGCTCATCGCCCACCCCCCAGCGCGCTCTCGACGGCACAGCGCACCTCGCGGGCCGGCACCCGCCCGCGCAGCTCCGGCATGACGCGGCCCATCGCGAGCCGCGTGCGGGCACCTGGGTCGATGGTCGTGGCACCTGCCACCATGGCCTGCACGAGGGTCGGGATCCGTTCCAGCCAGTCCGGAGGGGGCGCCCCGAGACCTTCCTCGGCCAGCACCGACGCGATGCTCGCCCGGGGCGAAGCGGTGATCAGGCGGACGATGCGGTCCCACGCCTCCACCAGGACGGGATCGGCGGCGAAGAGCCGGAACAGCTCCTTCCAGTGCTCGAACGGCACCGTGTCCACCGCCACGCCGCGCCGGCGGAGGTGCTTGAGCTTCTCGCCGAAGAAGAAGCACGCAAGGCGCACGTCCGCTCCGACCTCGGCCACCAGGCGGTCCACAAGGTCGGCGCCGCCGCGCCGGATCAGGTAGTGGCTGACCGCGGTCGGGACACCGGCGGCGGCGTACCGGGCCTCCCGCTTCCACGGGACCTCGGAAAGGCCGGCCTGCAGCCGCTCGACGCGCTCGCGGGTGACCCGCGTCGGGGGGGAGTCGGTGTCCGGGTACATGCGGTCCGGACCGGGAAGGATGCGCTCGAAGTCGGTGGAGCCGTCCGGGAACGGCTGGCGGGTCTCGGCGGGGATCCCCTTGACCGCGTCCTGCAGCCGCAGGCGGATCTCGCTCACGGCGGTCGCGACGTCCTCCTCCGGGCCCCAGACCACGACAACGCTGTCGTCGGCCTCGCACCCGAGGCGCTGGCGCACCTTGCGCAGCTCGGCGAGGGCGCCGCGGTGGTCCGGCCACTTCTCGGAGTGCAGGAGGATCGGCCGCTGGTCCAGCCCGGCGATGACGCGGATCCGGCCCTGGAGCTCGGAGGCGAAGATGTGGTCCGGCTGGGTGGGCCAGGACAGCACCCCGCCCAGGCGGTGCAGACGCGCCGCCATGACGCGGAACGGGCCCTTGCCAAGCTCGAAGGCGGGCCGCCGGCCCTCCTCGGTGATGAAGCGCTCCCACCCCTCGCGGCGCACCCAGGTCAGGTCCGAGCCGGCGAAGATGTCGGTGACGTCGGCGTGGCTGACGGTGATCGCGTCGGGGGTGTCGAAGCCGCGGCGGTGCAGCTCCTCACGCAGGCGCAGCAGGTTGACCTGGCGCACCGCCTCGCCGTGCACGAGGTACCGGGCCCACCAGGCCTGGGGCACGCCCTTGATCTCGACCCGGTGCCCGCCGCGCACCGAGACGTTCACATCCTGGCGGCTGGCGCCGATTCCCACCCGCACGTGGCCGGTGGAGCGGCACACGCGCCCGATCAGGAGAATGGCCTCTTCCACCTCGTCCGGCGTGCGCAGGTCGGGGCCGGTGACCGTCTCGATGAGCGGCATCCCGAGGCGGTCGGTGCGCCACACGATGAGGTGGCCGGTGTCGGAGACCTCGCGGCAGGAGTCCTCCTCCACGCTCACCTGGGTGATCGAGAGGGTGCGGCCGCGGAACGGCAGGGTGCCGTTGACGCCGACGATCGCGGTGCGCTGGAAGCCGGTGGGGATGGAGCCGTCCAGGTACTGCTTGCGGGCGATGTGGACCTCGTCGACGATGTCGCACCCGAGCATCAGGCATTGCTCGACGGCGATGTCCACCGCCTCCTGGTTGACCAAAAACGGCGGCGTGTCGTCCATCTCGTAGGTGCAGACGTTGGACTCGTTGAGCAGGTAGATGATGTTCTTCTTGGTCTTGAACTCCATCAGCGCGGTGCCGTCGTACTCCCCGAGCTCGGAGAGGGTTGGGCGCATGTGGCGCAGCACCTCCCCGTCGTGGCTCTCGGTGTAGCGGCGGGCCGGGCAGCGGCAGAACATCTTGTGGGCAGTGAGCAGTTGCTGGTGGACCTCGAGCCCGGCGATGAGCCCGACCTCGGCATAGTCGATGCGCTGCTCCATGCGGCGTCTCCCACCCTCGCGCCTGGGCGAGGGTCCGGGGAGCATAGCACCGCACGGGCTGCTCCCGTGATTGACAGGCCGGGGCGGAGGGTGTAAAAAGAGCGTCCCCGAAAGGGGCGGTGGGTGCTCCGCAGTAGCTCAATGGTAGAGCATCCGGCTGTTAACCGGAGGGTTGGGGGTTCGAGCCCCTCCTGCGGAGCCAGTTCACCCTCCACCCCACCGCTCTCAACCGATCTCGAGAACGCCCCGGTCTGCCGCCGTCGCGCGGCTACCGCGCTGCGCCCTGGGACAGCAACCGCCACCGCCGCCACCCTTCGTCCCCGCCGGTGGCCCGCACCGTGAGGCGCGAGCCGACCAGAGGCCAGGGATGCAGGCGGCAGTGCTCGTCGGTGTCCCAGCGCAGCACCAACTCTCCTTCCAGCGTCACCTTCTGGCCGGGTTCGCCCCCGGCGAGCAGGGCGGCGGCGAGGCCGAGCGCCTGACCGAGGATCTGCATGTTGGCCGTGTGGGCCGACGCGGTGACCAGCCCGCAGCCCGCAAGCTCCGCGCCTTCCCCTGCGAGACCCAGGCGGGCGCGCACGAGCTGGGCCGCGTAGCGGCTGCGGCGCTCGGCCCAGGCCGCGGCGACGATCGGTGCGCTCGCCTCGCCGAGCGCCAGGGCGGCGGTCAGGACATCGGCGCGAGGCGCGGGTCGCGAGGTGGTGCGGTTGCCCCAGTGATCGAGGAGCTGGAGAGCCAGAAAGGACAGGGCCGGCCAGGGCGGAGTTGGGAGGCAAGGGCTGGGGTGCACAGTGGGAGTGTAGCCCACCGGACATCCCGAGCGGGTACAATGGCCGCCCGGCCCCGGGCCGGCACGAGATCGATGACGACGAACCGCCGACCGCTGCGAGCCGTGCTGCTGGACGTCGGCGGCACGCTCATCGACAGCGACCCCTCGCCCCCCGACGTCTACACGCGGGTCCTCGGCCGCTGGGGGCGGGAGGTGCCCGCCGAGGAGATGACCGCAGCGTTCCGGGCCACGTGGGCGGAGCTCACCCAGCTCCATCCCCCGGGTCTGGACCGGTACCACCACCTCAAGGGTGGCGAGCGGGAGTGGTGGGGCGAGTTCGTACGCCGGGTCATGGCGCGCGTCGAGCACCCCGCCCCGTGGCAGCCGGTGCTGGAGGAGCTCTTTGCCGCCTTCGCCGACCCGGCCCTGTGGCGTGTCTATCCCGAGGTGGAGGAGGTGCTCGTCGCGCTACAGCGGCGAGCGCTGCGCCTCGCCGCGGTGTCCAACTGGGACTCCCGACTGCCGGGGTTGCTGGAAGGGCTCGGTCTCGCCCGGCACTTCGACGCCGTGCTGGTGTCGGCCCTCGAGGGGGTCGAGAAACCGTCGCCGGAGATCTTTCGCCGCGCCATGGTCGCACTCGGCGTCGAGGCGGGCGACTGCCTGCACGTGGGTGACTCGCCCCTGGACGACTACCGCGGTGCCGAGAGTGCCGGCGTGACCCCGGTGCTCATCGATCGTCACGATCTGTTCGCCAACGGCTACCGGCGGATCCGTGACCTGCGAGGCCTGTATGCCCTCCTCGACTGAGCCCACGCTCTTCGCCGTGGTAATGGCCGGTGGCTCCGGCACCCGCTTCTGGCCCCTCTCACGCCGTCACCGGCCGAAGCAGCTCCTGCCCTTTGCGGACGGGCGCTCGCTGCTGCTCGCCACGGTCGAGCGCCTGCTGCCGCTGGTGCCGGCCGAGCGCCTGCTCGTCGTGACCGGCGGGGCGATCGCCGCGGCGGTGGCCCAGGACCTCCCGACGCTCCCGACCGCCAATGTGCTGGCGGAGCCGGAAGGGCGCGACACGGCAGCCTGCATCGGCTGGGTGGCGTGGCGCCTGGCGGCGACCCACCCGGACGCGGCCATGCTGGTGGTGCCCGCCGACCACGTGGTGCCGGACGGGTCGGCGTTGCGGGCGGCTCTCGCAGCCGCCGCGGCGCTCGCGAGCCGCCGCCCGGCTCTGGTCACCATCGGGCTCCAGCCCACCGGACCCGAGCCCGGGTTCGGCTACCTGGAGCTGGGAGAGCCGGGAGAGCAGGTGAACAGCTTCGAAGCCTGCCCGGTGCGGCGCTTCATCGAGAAGCCCGGCCTCGAGCGCGCCCGCGAGCTGCTCTCGAGCGGCCGCTTCCGGTGGAACTCCGGGATGTTCGCCTGGCGGGTTGCCACCATCGTGGCGGCCGTGCGCCGGCATCTGCCCGATCTCGCCGCGGGCCTCGACCGCCTGATGGAGGACGCCAGGCACCTCGGGGAAGCCGCCGCTCTTGCCAGGCACTACCCGACCCTGCCGCGCACCTCGATCGACTTCGGTGTCATGGAGAAGGCGGACGAGGTGTGGGCCATCCCGGTCGATTTCTCGTGGTCGGACGTGGGCTCCTGGCCGGGGCTCGCCGAGGTCCTGCCGCGCCTTGACGAGGGCTCCGTGCTGGGTGACGTGCTGGCCATCGACGCCTCCTCCTGCGTGCTCGTCTCGGACGGGCCGCTGGTTGCGGCGGTGGGAGTACGGGACCTGGTCGTGGTGGCCACCCGCGACGCGGTGCTCGTGGTGCCTCGCGAGCAGGCGCAACGGGTCAAGGAGGTGGTCGAGCGCCTCCGGGCCGCCGGCCGCGAGGAGCTGCTCTAACCCTCACCCACCCTCCCAGGCCTCAGACCTCAGGCCTCGTGAGACAGGCCACAGACCTCAGGCCTCAGGAAAGACCGGGAACTACATGGGAGGAGGGGGGAGCTGAGGTCTGAGGCCGGTTGGGGGGCGGGTGGAGACCCTGAGGCCTGGGTGGGGCGGGAGGGGGTACCGGCTAGCAGCGATCCACGGTCCAGTAGAAGTCCTCGCCCTGGGACAGCTCGATGGTGCGCCGCTCGACAACGGTGCCGCCCTTGATGGCCTCCAGGACGTGCGCGCCGGTGCCGATCCCGTCCAGGATCTGCTCCGCTCCGGACTGCACCGTGAAGGCCTCGCGACCGTCCACGAAGACGGTGACAGCACAGGAGCTGTCGTTGAGGAAGACCAGGTCGCTCTCCCCGTCGAGAAGGTCCTCGGAGCAGCCGCTGCTCAGCAGCGCTGCCAGCACCAGCAGACCGGCGATTCCCCGCGCCATGGCCTTGGCATCGTAGCGCAGGGACCGCAGGTGGGCAAGGCGACCGCTTTCACCACCTGTCGGCCTGTGGTAAAAGAGAGGATGGGGTGCGTGTGCACCTCCATGATCATGAGGTTTCGCACCGGTCTTGCGTTGCTGTCGATTGGCCTGGGTTGCCTTGCCTGCCGCAAGGCGCCCCGGGTCGGTGTGGTGTTGCCGGAGACCGGGCCCGCCGCCATCTACGGCGCGTCCCTCAAGAGTGGCATCAACCTGGCCTTCTCCCAGCTCGGCACGGTCCGCGGCGAGGCCGTGGAGGTGCTCTACCGGGACTCGGGGTCCGATCCCGCCCGCGCTGCCAGCGCCTGCGAGGCGATCTACGAGCAGGGGGCGATGGTGATCATCGGCGGCGCCACGTCGGCCGAGGCCAAGTCCATGATCCCGGTCGCCGACCGCTTCGACCGGGTCCTCCTGTCGCCGTCCGCGTCGGCGCCGGACCTGGGCCGCCGCTCGAGCAACTTCCTCCGTGTCTTCCCGTCCGACGAGCTGGAAGGCCGGCAGGCTGCCGAGTTTCTGGTCGGCCAGCAGCACGCCCGGTCGGTCCTGATCCTCAGGGAAGACAACGACTATGCCCGGGGGCTGCTGCCCGTCTTCGTGGCCCGCCTCCAGGCGCTCG
Source organism: Thermoanaerobaculaceae bacterium (assembly GCA_025456225.1). Taxonomy (GTDB): domain Bacteria; phylum Acidobacteriota; class Thermoanaerobaculia; order Thermoanaerobaculales; family Thermoanaerobaculaceae; genus JAAYVZ01. The sequence goes on along the minus strand of JALOLB010000131.1, from coordinate 5,105 downwards.
GAGCCGAGGTTCTGGGCCCCGAGAGCCTCGACGAGAGCGGGTGGGAGCAGCGGGTCCGACAGGCAGTGGCCGACCAGGACCCCGAGAGCGCCTACATCTGCGGCTACGGCGAGGCCATCGCCCGGGGGCTCCTGGTTCTGCGCGCCGCAGGCTTCCGCGGCCCCGTGTGCGCCACCTCGGCGATCCACTCGACCGCCCTGCTGCAACGGCTGGGCCGCGAGGCGGAAGGGGTGTACTTCCCCCTCGCCACCGCCGACCTGGGGGGGGGCGCTGAGCCGGCGAGGAGGTTCATCGAGGCGTATCGCCGGACCTACAACCTGGACCCCGACATCTATGCCTGCTATGGCTACGACGCCGCCCTGGCGACCGTCACGGCCCTGCGCGCCGTGCCCTCGCCGGGCCCGGGCGGCATGGCCGCGGCGCTCCGTGACCTGAGGGGCGTGCGTGGTGTCATGGGCCCGGTTGTCTTCGACGCCGCGGGCGCCTTGCACCGCACGCTGAAGACCCACTGGATCCGCGGCGGCAGGGTCGAGGCGGCACCACCGGCCGCAACACGTACTGCTGTGAGGCCACCAGGGAGCGCGGGATGAGCCTGTTCCTCAAGCCCGTTGGCGTCATGTTGGATTCCCTGTACCGCCAGCGGGGGCTCATCTGGGTGCTGGTGGTGCGGGATCTCAAGGCCCGCTACCGCGGCACCTTCCTCGGCTACCTGTGGTCGCTGCTCAACCCGATGTTGCTGCTGGGCGTCTACACCGTGGTTTTCACCTGGGTGATTCCCGCCAGGGGGCAGGTGGACGTGCCCTTCCCGCTGTTCCTCTTCTCCGGGCTCCTGCCGTGGCTGTTTGCATCCGGGGCGCTGCTCGACGCCGCCATGGTGCTGCCCGACAACGGGCCCCTGCTCAAGAAGGTCGTGTGTCCCCCCGAGGTCTTTCCGACCGTCACCCTGCTGTCCCACCTCTTCCACCACCTCCTGGCGCTGCCGGTGCTGCTGCTGGCCGTGACAGCCGCCAGCCTCGCAGGGTTCATGACGTTTCCGTGGACGATGGCGTTGCTGCCAGTCGTGCTCCTCCTGTGGGTCCTGACGGTTGGTGGTCTTGTCCTTGCGGTGGCCGCCCTCTCCGTCCACTTCCGGGACCTCAAGGATCTGCTTCACAACGGCCTGAACCTGCTGTTCTTCCTCACGCCGATCATCTACACGCTGGAGATGATCCCGGTGCCGCTGCTGCGGCGCGCCATCCTCGTCAACCCCGTGACGCCGCTCGTCGAGCTGTATCGGGGGGTGGTGCTGCTCGGGAAGGTGCCGCCGTGGTCGGTGTGGGTCGCTGGTCTGGCGGTGACACTGGTGTCCGTGGCTCTGGGCCTCGTGATCTTCGGCCGCCTGCGAGAGACCCTTGCGGAGTCCGTATGAGCACGGTCCCGGTTGTGCGCGTGCTGGGGGTGAGCAAGCGCTATCCGCTGCTGTCGCGGCGGGGCCGGCTGCACTCGCTCAAGGGGGCGCTCCTGCACGGCGAGCTGTGGAGGCGGGAGCAGGAGCAGGAGGGCTTCCAGGCCCTCACCGACGTGAGCCTCGAGGTCGACCGCAGCGAGACGATGGGCATCATCGGGCCCAACGGGTCAGGCAAGTCGACTCTCCTCAAGCTCATCGCCGGGATTCTGCAGCCCACCGAGGGCTCGATCCAGGTGGACGGCCGGGTCACGGCCCTCATCGAGCTCGGGGCGGGCTTCCACCCGGAGATCTCCGGCCGGGAGAACGCCCTTGTCAACGGCATGATGCTCGGTCTTTCCCGCGCCGAGGTCCTGGCGCGGATGCCCGGGATCATCGAGTTCGCCGGGCTGGGACCGTTCATCGACCAGCCGGTGAAGACGTACTCGTCCGGCATGTACGTGCGCCTGGGGTTCGCCGTGGCGGTGGCCGCGGAACCCGACGTCCTCATCGTCGACGAGATCCTGGCCGTCGGCGACGAGCTGTTCGCACACCGCTGCCTCGAGCGTATCGCCTCCCTGCAGCGCCAGGGCACGGCGATCGTGCTGGTCACCCACGACCTGGGTCTGGTGGAGCAGCTCGCCCATCGGGCTCTGTACCTGCGGGAGGGCCAGGCGGTGGTGTGCGGCCCGGCCGCCGCGGTGGTGGCACGCTACCGCTCGGACGTGGCCAGCACCGAGGCCGCGGTGGAGCCGGTGGCCGGGAGCGAGCAGCGGTGGGGGAACGGTGCGGTCACCCTCGATGCGGTCGAGATTCTGGACGCGGGTGGCCGGCCGGCGCGGCTCCTCCGCTCTGGCGAGGCGGCCACCCTGCGCCTGCGCTACTCCGTCGCCGAGCCCCAGGAGGACTTCGTCTTCGGCATCGCCATCAACCGCGAGGGTGGAGGCCACGTGTGGGGGACCAACACGGACATCGATGGCTGGCATCCTCGGCTCCTGGATGGGCAGGGCGAGATGTGCCTGCACATTCCGCGACTCGAGCTGGCGGCCGGCCGGTATCTGGTCGACGCCGCCGTCCACACCAGGGCGGGCCTGGCCTTCGACTACGCCTGTGAGGTCCTGTCCTTCACGGTAGCCACGGCAGTGCCGTGGCCCGGGTGCTACGCCCCCGAGCACCGCTGGCAGCCGGTCGGACCGAGCATCGACCCGCCAGACGGCGCGATCAGTTGATCACCTGGCACGCCGCCGCCAGACAGCGATCCCGACGGCAGTCACGAGCGCCGCGAGCGGCCCCAGGCCACCGACCCAGTACGGCGTGAGGCGCAGCTCCAGCACGACCCGGTGCTGGCCGGAAGGCACCCGCACCCCGAGCTGACAGCCGTTCGCCGGCACGAGTGGGACCTCCTGGCCGTCGACAAGGCCCCGCCACCCTCCCATGAAGCTCTGCCCGACCACGAGCAGGCCGGGCCCATCCGCCCGCAGGAGGAAGCTCCGTCGGTGGGTGGGGCCCGACTCCTCGTGCACCTCGCCGCCGGCGAGCTCCTCGACGCCGCCGAGACCCTCGGTCGTGGCATCGAGACCCGGGCGGAATGTCTCGTTCGCCAACATGAGGATGGCGGCCTGCAGGCTCGCGGCCGGTTGCACGCGGCGGGCCATGTACGCCTCGGGGGTGCGGCTCGGCGGGAACGCTGCGACGACCCCGTCGGCCGGCTCGCACCGCCAGCCCGGGACAGGCTCGGGGCTGAGCACGAGATCCGCGCCGAGCGCGTGGCCGAGCCGCGCGGCCCCGGGCGCCGGCAGTGACGTCGCCAGGCGGGCGAGGAGCTCGGCGCGCCACGGCGTCAGGCCGTCCGGACCTGGAGCGAGGGCGTAGCGCAGGCCCCAGCGAACTCCGTACTCGGGATACAGCACCGACCGGGCCGCCCAGAACCGACGCAGCTCCGGAGCCTCCGGCCCGCTCGCGGGAGATCCCTGCCGGCACAGCGAGACCACTCGCCCGGCCGGGGGCGCCAGACGGGCGGCGGGAGGCGACGCGGCCCAGGAGTCCGCGTCATCCCAGGCCAGGACCGTGCCTCCCGAGAGCACGCCGCCCAGGGCCGCTGAAACCGCCAGGACGGCCGGGACGGGCCCGGCCACGGCGAGGCCCGCCACCGGCAGCGCGAGGCCCGCCAGATCCCGCCGCATCGCAGCACCCAGGAGGCCGGGCGGCTGGGCCCGGAGGCTCATGGCGGACGCCGGGTAGAGGAGCCCCAGGGCGTGTCGGGTCCACCTCTCCGGCATGAGGGCCAGCAGAGCGAGCACGCCGAGCGCCGCCGCCACGCCGCGACGAACCCCTCGCGACCAGCCACGCTGGAGGCCCTGAGAGCCGGCCGAGACGAGCGGCGGCAACGCCAGGACCACCAGCACCAGGAGCTTGATCCCGTAGCGAACGGCCGAGGAACCAGGCAAGCCCTCGACAGCAGAGGCCACCGGCGGTATCCCGAGGGCCGCCGCTCCTCCGATGCCGACGGCCGCCATGCCCAGCCACGGCGCCAGCTCCCGCCGCTGCCGGAGGATCCAGGGAGCCAACACCACCGGCACGGCCCCCAGGAAGACGCTCGGATAGTAGCGTTGCCAGGGGAACGACGGCGCCGCCCAGAAGCCGGCGCTGCCGTCGGCGAGGGGCGGGCCGAGCAGATTGGGCAGCATGAGCTCGATCAGGCGCCGGGGCGCGAGGGCATCGGCGCCGAGGCCGCCGGGGGGCGAGCCCAGGTGCCCGCGCGCTGTCTCGGAGAACGCAGCGAGCAACGGCACGAGCACGGGTCCAGCCATGGCGATGGCACCGAGTGGAAGGAGTGCCGCCGTGGCCCAGGTCCGAGCAGGCCATCGGCAGAGCACAACCACGCCGGCGATGCAGGCGGCGAGCGCCACGCTCACCGGCTCGCCTCCCAGGAATGCCAGCCCGAGCAGCGTGCCGCTGCCCAGCGCCTGGCCTGCGGCGGTTGCCGTGCCGCGGGGTGGCCTGGCCACGACGGCCAGCGCCCAGGGCAGCCACGCCAGGCTGGCCTGGAAGTTGAGAAAGGTCGTGGCCGACCAGGCCATCCCCGAGAAGCCGCCGACCGCGGCACCGACCAGGGCGGCTCCCGACGAGGCGCCGGCCCTGCGGCCGAGGGCGAAGCAGCCTGCCATGAAGAGCAGGTGATGGAAGGCGATCGACCAGACAGCCACCCGCTCCGGCGCACCCAGGAGGAAGGCCGCGGTGCCCGGGTAGGCCGCCATGGCGTTGGGGTTGGCCCACATCAGGCGTCCCCCGCTGCTGGCCGGGTCCCACAGGGGAAGGTGGCCACCGAGAACCGCCGTGCGCCACTCCTGGCGCCAGGGGAGTTGGGTGGCAGCCACGTCGCGAGCGGGCAATGTCCTCCCGCTCAGGATGCCGGGCAGCCAGCAGAAGGCCCACAGCCCGACAAGCCCCCACGCGCCCGCCCGCTCCTGCCTGGTCATCGTCGGAGTGTACCCCAGGCCAGGTGACCCCACTGCCCATCCGGGGCACCGTGAGCTTCGAGGAGTGACGTCCAACGTCACTGGCGGAAGCGCCAGCCAGTGGCCAGAGTGGCACCCGACTTGCTTATGAAGATCGTGGGAAGGAGACCCATATGAGGAGACAGAAAGGCTTCACCCTGATCGAGCTGCTCATTGTGGTGGCA
>JALOLB010000358.1 GCA_025456225.1 Thermoanaerobaculaceae bacterium | reverse complement strand
CGCCCAGATCATGGCGGCGCCGATCCTGCACTTCACCGAGTAGGCCGGGTTCCGCCCCTCGATCTTCGCCGCGATCACGGCGTCGAGCCCCCGCGTGACCCGGTTGAGGCGCACCAACGGCGTGCTCCCGATGCTCAGGCTGTTGTCATCGAAGAATCCCATGACCGGCTCCTCTCAGCTACCACAACACGTTTCGCCGCCCAGGCTTCCAGGTCAGCGACGCGGACAGGGAGGCAGCACCGGCAAGTCCTCGGGCAGCCCCGGGACCGTCCGCTCCGCCCCGTCGAGCCGGAAGCGGATGGCCAGCAGAGGCGTGTTGTCAACCAGGTTTCTGAGGCTGCGCAACCGATCCAGAGGTTGCATCATTCACCCTCCCACCCAGAGGTCGTGGCGCCGTGATCGGCGGACCACGCCCACCGGGCTGGACCTGGATCGTGGCCAGGTCGATGCGGGACAGGTCGCCCACGCCCAGGCCCTTGCGCGCCGCGGTCTCGATGTGCGGGCGGTCGGCGGGGGGTCGGAGCGTGCAGCAGGTCCGGCCCGCTGGCACCGCAGCGATTGTACCGGAAGCCGGCACACGCCAACCGGTCCATCCGCGACGGTGAATCGACGCTCCTCCCGGCCGGTCGGTGGCTGGCGGCTTCCACCGGTTGTTCGTCCCGGAGGGGAAACCCGTGCCGGCACCGCACGTATCTCGAGCGTGCACCGCCACCCGTCTGCCTCACGAACCCCCACTGCCCGGAGGCCACCATGAGGTTCCTACGCCCCGCAACACTTCTCGTTCTTCTCGCCGCCGCCTCGCTCGCCACCGCCGGCGAACCGATCACCATCGGCGAGACCCAGAAGCTCCAGTCGAAGGTCCTGGGGGAGGAGCGCACCATCCTCGTCTCCACGCCCACCAACTACGCCCGCAGCCAGGAGCGGTACCCCGTCCTGTACATGACCGACGGCAACGCCCACCTCATCCACACCCGAGGCACCGTCGACTTCCTCGTGCGGAACGGCCTGATGCCCGAGGTCATCATCGTCGGCATCAACAACACCGACCGCACCCGCGACCTGACGCCCACGCCGGGCTTCTACACCGAGCAGGATGGCCACCGCCGCGACATCCCGACCGCCGGCGGCGCCCCGAGGTTCCTCGACTTCCTCGCCACGGAGCTCTTCCCGTACGTCGAGTCGACCTACCGCACGGCACCGTACCGGGTGTTCGCCGGGCACTCGCTCGGAGGGCTGCTGGCGCTGCACACCCTCGCGGCGCGCCCCGAGCTGTTCAACGCCCTCATCGCGGCCTCGCCCTCCCTGCAGTGGGACGACGACTACCCGCTGCGGACGCTCGACGCGTTCTTGAAGGACCGCAAGGAGCTGAAGCGCACGCTCTATGTGACCATGGCGAACGAGGAGGACGGGAGACCAGCGCCCACCCGCTTCGAGCGCCTGCGCTCCATCCTCGGCGCCTCCAGGGCTGCGGAGTTCGTCTGGGACTCCAGGCACATGCCCGAGGAGACTCACGGCTCGGTGGTCCTCCGCTCCCACTACTGGGGCCTGCGCAAGATCTTCGAGGGGTGGCAGCTCCCCGTCGACCCGACGACTCGACGGTTCACCGGCACGCTGGCGGATGTCACGCAGCACTACGCGAGCCTCGGCAGGCGCCTGGGCTACGTGATCCAGCCACCCGAGCAGACCGTCAACCAGATCGGCTACCTGCTCCTCGGCCAGAACCGCAACGAGGACGCCATCGCGGTCTTCCGCTTCAACGCCGAGCAGTACCCGTCCTCCGCCAACGTCCACGACAGCCTCGGCGAGGCCCTCGAGAAGGTCGGGAAGCTCGACGAGGCGCTGGCCTGCTACACCAGGGCCGTCGAGAACGCCAGGAAGGCGGGCGATCCCCTCCTCGACACCTTCGTCCGCAACCGGGACCGGGCGGCGGAAGCGGCGAAGAGGGCCAAGACAGTTTCGTAGCCGGAGACTCGAGCCCCAGGTCGGCTGGGTTGACCCTCGGAGGTGGCTCACCGATAGTGGCGGGCGTGCGTGGGCTTCACCTTCCGATCGCGCGACCCGATGCCGAGCCCGTGGAGATTCCTCCCGGCCACTGCTGCCGGCTGTCCGAGGAGCTGGAGCACGTGCTACGCCTTGCCGAGGGTCACACCGTCACGGCCCGGGTCCTCGTCGACCACCTCAGCACCCGCGGTCACGCCCTGCTGGCCTTCTTCCTCGTCATCCCCTTCCTGCAGCCGGTCCCCCTGCCAGGCGTGTCGACGCCATTCGGCGCTGCGGTGGCCCTCCTGGGCCTCCTCATGGCCCTGGATCGTCCTCCCTGGCTCCCGAAGCGCTGGCTCGACCGCGAGCTCTCCTCGGGTCTGGTCATCCGCATCGTGCGCTCCGGTCAGCGCCTCCTCCAGCGTGCCGAGCGCTTCATCAAGCCGCGCGGCCTCTGGTTCCACCGCCACCGCTGGGCGCGTCCCATCGCCGGCCTGGTCATCGCGGTCTCCGGCGTCGAGCTGGCGCTGCCGCTTCCCATCGTCTTCACCAACACGCTTCCGGCGCTGGTGATCGCCACGACCGCCGTGGGGATGCTCGAGGAGGACGCCATCCTGACGGTGTTCGGCGAGGCGCTCTTTCTGGTCGCCCTTGTCGTCTTCTCCGCCATCGTCATCCTCCCGTTCGTCGGGCTGCGCATCGTGTTCTGATCCGGATCGCAGCTCGAGCCTCGTCGGACCGGCGGCGTACGGCCAGAATCGAACGGCGGGCGCGGTCCATGATGGGTTCATGGGATGGTTGCGCAGCCTCTTCGGAGACCGGGGGCCTCCAGCGGGGGTGGTGCTTGCCCTCGCCTGTCGGTTGCGGTACAACCCGGGGCGGCAGGAGGTGCCATGGTCAACGTGACCGAGCTGAAGCGGGGCGACATCCTCGAGATCGACGGCAACCCCTGGGAGCTCACCGAGGTGCAGTCCCAGACGCCGTCCGCCCGTGGCGCGAGCCTGCTCGTCAAGGGCAAGCTCAAGAGCCTGCGCACCGGCCAGACCCTGGCCAAGACATGGCGGGGCGGGGAGACCGTGGACACGGTGGAGGTCGACACCCACACCGTGCAGTACCTCTACCGGCAGGGAGACGAGCTCGTCTTCATGGACCTCGATAGCTACGAGCAGGTCGGCCTGCCCGAGACACTCGTCGGCGAGGCGGCCGGCTACATGGTCGAGAACCTCGAGCTCCAGACCGTGGAGTTCCAGGGACGGGTGATCGCCCTCAAGCTCCC
>JALOLB010000357.1 GCA_025456225.1 Thermoanaerobaculaceae bacterium | reverse complement strand
CCTGGCGGGAATCCCGCGGACCCTTCTGACCCTGCGGGGGTCCTCCGGGTCCGCCGTGTCGATGGTGACGATGGCGCCGCGAGTGGCGCCCGTGCCTCATGGCCGGGCCACCCTCCGCGGATGGCTCATCGTCTCCTCCAGCCTCCGACTATGGAGGCAGCGGTCCTCCGTGTCAAGTGGAAGACGGTCGAGAACGAGAGCTCGGAGGACTCAGTACCCTCCGCCGGCGAGGGCGAGCGGCGCGGCCAGCACGACCCCGATCGCCTCGAGCCAGTAGAGCCGATCGTACGAGCGTCCGTCGTGCCGCGCGAGGCGCAGCGTCACGGGCTCGAGGCGCCTCGGGCCGCGGAAGAGGCCGCCGAGGACGAGGTCCAGCGTCTGCCCCGCCTCCACGGCCGCATCGAACTCCAGCGTCAGCGAGTCCCCGGGAGAGAGGAGCCGGCAGCCGGCTTGCAGCGGCCGCAACTCCCGGCCGTCCGCCGTGCGCAGCACCACCTGCGCCGGGTCGAACGAGTACCCGAGAGCCTCGGGCTCGAAGGCCAGGCCGAGCGCGAGAGCCGGGATCGCCTCCCCGCGCGGCGCTCGGTCGAGGCTCCCCACCCGCACCTTGAGCCCTTCGAGCTCCACCGTGACGGCCTCTCCCGCCCGCACCTTCGGCGCGCCCGGCGCCGTCTCGATCCGGCTCTGCGTGTAGCGCGTCGTCGCGCAGGCCGCAGACAGCGCGGCGACGAGGACGAGGACGACGAGCTTCGCGATGCGCGAACCGTTGGCTTCCATCCCGGCCTCCCCTCGCGACGATCAGAACCCGACGGACAACGCCAGCGACACCCCGCCCGGGACGACCCGCAGCCTCGGCTCCACCCGGCCGACGCGAGGCGGCGGCGGACCGAGCGCCTCGAGGGCGATCGGCGTCCAGACCTCCTTCTTGACGAGGGCCCCCACCCCGGCGCCGATCAAGCCCATGGACGCCGTCCCGTACGCGATCGCCTCGCCGCGGCTGCAGTAGTAGTTGTCGTCGAACTCGCACCGCTCGGGGTCGACGTCCACCGCGAAGCTGATCGCGAGCCCCGAGGCCGCGCCGACGAGCAGGCCGACCAGCCACTGCCTCTTCTTCCCGGTGACGATCTCGAGCCGCGAGATCGTCTCGCGGGGCAGCCGCAGCTCGCTCTCGGAGAGCGGCGGAGCGTTCTCGGGGATGAGGCCGACCCCCTCCGAGTCGGCGCCCACCAGCGTCCCGCGCAGCCAGTCCCCCGGCGCCGCCACCGTGCGCAACCGCACCTGGGCCCCGATCGGCAGCCTCAGCACGGGCGGCGGTGGCGGCTCCTGCGCGACCGCAGCCGCCGCGAACGGCCCGAGGAGCACGGCGGCGAGAAGCGAGACCGGTCTCATGGCACCCTCCACTCCGGAGAGTAGGCCCGGAACCACCCGGCCGCCGCCCCGGGTGGGATGGTTCCTCGACTGTCACACGGCGTGCGCGGTGCGTGCGACAAGGACGCGCAGGGAAGCTGCTGCCGAGGCTCCGTTCGGGGATCCGCTCAACACCCACCGATCGGCGGTGCAGCTCTCGAGCCGATCAGTCCCACGGCCTTCCATCCGGGACTTACACAGACCCGTACAACAGGGCGCTATCATTCTCCTGCAGGTCTGCTCAATGGCTTGTTCGGCACCTTCTCGAAGGAGACTGGGGCGTGCAATTCGACAACCAGAGTCCCATCCGTGAGCAACTGTCCTCGGGCGAGCACATCCTCTGGAGCGGGAAGCCTCTGGCAGGCGTCCGTCTTCGCGCGGCAGACGCCTTCATGATTCCGTTCAGCCTGATGTGGGGAGGCTTCGCGATCTTCTGGGAGGTTGGCGTCATCAGTTCCGGCGCTCCAGTGTTCTTCTGGCTCTGGGGTATCCCCTTCGTGGTGATGGGTGTGTACCTCATCGTGGGGCGCTTCTTCTTCGATGCGTATCGACGGGCAAACACCTACTACGGCGTGACCAATGAGCGGGTGCTCATCGTTGTCACGGGCCTCGGCGGGCGGACCAAGTCGCTGAACCTGCGGACGCTCTCGGATGTGACGCTGTCGACTGCGGCCAACGGACGGGGTTCCATCTCATTCGGTAGTAGTCCCTGGGGCGCTTCGAGCTGGCTCGGCGGTTCGGGCTGGCCCGGTGTTCCGACTGTTCCAACTTTCGAGTTGATCGAGGAGGCGCGCCAGGTCTACGAGGTCGTCCGCCAAGCGCAGCAAAAGGCAGCCTAGAGTGCGCAGCGGTGCCGAACAAGGCGCTGAAGCTGACGAAGCCCGCCAAGACCGAGGCTTCGCAGCTTGGCGCCAGTGTTCGGCGGACTCGGCAGGGTCGCGCTCGTATGGGCAACGCGCCCGACAACGCAGTCACAGTCGGGCCAAGCTGAGTGAGCGTCTAGCATGCATCTTCTGAGGATCATCCTCTTGGTCGGCCTCACTCTCGCCGCTATGCGCTTGATGAGCTGGTCCTTCCTGTGGCTGCTCGGCTGGGTGTCGAGGCGGGACTCCGTCTACCTGCGCCTGGCTTCGAACGTCATGGCTCTGCTGGCTTATGCCGCGTTCCTCGCGGTCGACAGCGTGCCGGGGGAGCTTCTCGACACCCAGGCACTGGTCTTTGGGGTCATCGTCTTTGGCATCTTCTTCTGTGTCGATGCCAGGTGGCTACCTCGGTGTGTGCTAACCCGCATTCGGGCGCGAGACGTTCCGCCAGCCAGGTCGTAGGCAGACGAGCGTTGAGCGTATGGGACGCTGGCGGCTTGTCCCCGGCGTTGGAGCGGCAGACAAGGGTGAGAAAGGAGCACACATCCGCATGCGGACCATCATGACGGCCGTTCTGTTGCTCGTCGCTGCCATGAGCCCGGTCCAGGCCGAAGATGGCGGCGCAAGCGTCGACGCGCCACCGCGCTTCACGATGCTGCTCGGGTTCGGAACATCGATCGCCGGCCTGGGGGCGGGTGCGGAGGTCTACCTGGCCGCGTCGAGGGTGTCTCTGTTTGGCGCAGGCGGCTACATGCCCTCTTCGAACGACGGCCGCGGCGCGTCCGGGTTCGGAATGGCTGGTGGCGTGCGCCTGTTCACGGCGGGGCGTCGACACCGTGGCTTCGTCGAGGCCTCGGTATCACCGGCGGGAGTCGAGGTCGCAGCCGAAGGAAGCGGGTTGAAGGGCGACGGTCTCGTCTATGGCCCGGGAGTGAGCCTCGGGTATCAGTTTGTTGGCAAAGGCGGTACGACGGTCATGGCATCGGGCGGCATTGCGTACGGCATCAGTG
>JALOLB010000130.1 GCA_025456225.1 Thermoanaerobaculaceae bacterium | reverse complement strand
TGATCCCGCGGTCCGGTCACACTCCCTCGGTGGAGCAGCCCGACGCCACGGCGCACGCGCTCCTCGGGTTTCTCCGCCCCCCTGGCGAGCCCGGCGGAGCCTCCTGATCAGGCCTGGGCGTGCCGTCGCAGGCGGCGCAGCACCTTGAAGTAGAGGATCGAGCCGATGGCCTTGACGGCGACGATCCCGGGGTGAGGTCCGCCCAGGCAGAGCTGGCAGTAGGGGTGGGAGGGGCGCAGCTTCTGGAACCCCTGCAACGCCTCCTGCACGGGCTCCGAGTCCAGGTAGTCGAGCAGGGAAAGGTCCTGAAACCGCGCCGTGGAGGTGCGGCCGTTGTGGTCGGCGCAGCAGAACGCGTAGTCGCCGTTCCACAGGACCGCGATGTGCTCCGAGATGCCGTGGCAGTACCCACGCCTGGCCGGCAGCCACGGGCGGCCGTAGTCGCGCTCGGGCATCGACCACATGCCCACCGGCCGCGCCTCCAGGACCAGGCGCGGGTGCAGGCGCAGCTCGTTCCGGTGCAGCACGCCGGCGCGGCGCACCGCCTTGCGGATTGCCCCGGGCGCCGGCGCCTTGTCGTTACCTTCGAGCAACCGCGATGCCCAGCCTTCCAGGAGGGTGTGCAAATCCCGGTTGTGCTCGACGATCTTCCAGTGGTTCCCGACAATCGGCAGCGTCAGACGCGGCCACGGCTTGGTGAGGAACGCGACCCGCACCTCCGTCGGGACGTCCATCGCGATGATGCGCCGCACCGCCCGCACGACGCGCGCCTCGAACGCCGGGTAGGACAGACCGCGCGCGCCGCGGATCACAAAGGATTCCTCGTCAGGTGTTTGCAGCGACACCACGAGCCTGGACAGACCGGCCGCCAGGAGCTCGTCCACCCGGCGGTCGTCCAGCAACGCTCCGTTGGTGGTGATGCAGGTGGTCAGGCCAAGACCCGTGCCACGGGCCACGGCTTCCGCCAGGCGCGGGTAGAGGAGCGGCTCGCCCTGCTGGTGGAACACCACCTGCCGCGACACGCCGCTCGTGGAAATCTCGTCCAGGACCTCTCCGAGCAGGGTGAAGTCCATGGCGCCACCGGGCCGCTCGAGGCTGGGGTTGGGGCAGAACTCGCAGGCGAAGTTGCAGTGGCTGGTGACCTCCACGTGCACCCGCTCGAGCGGCAGTCTCGGCAGGGCGAAGCGTCGCGTGGTGGTGTTCCGGCCTCCCACCGCGGCACAGTACCATGGCTGGCCCCCGGCCTGGCTCCCGACCAGCCCCGTCGTGCGGGCGAGCTCCAGGCCGAGCACACCTGGTAGGAACCACCGGCTGGTGTACCCTTCGCGGGTGCCCGACCTGCCCTCCGTCCGCGCCCTGGCCGAGCTCGCCGCCGCCGTCACCTGCGAGCTGCTGCGCGACCTGCCCGACGCCGCCGGGGTGAGCGTGCGCATCCGCGTGCGGGAAGGGGTGTGGGCCACCTACTACCGCCCACCCCGCCCGGCGCGCCCGTTCGGCCCCCACGTCATCCAGCTCGGTACCCGCATGGTCGTCCACCAGCTCGAGGCGCCTGCCGCCACCGACACGTCGGGACGGGAGATGCACCGCCACGGCTGGGTCCGGACGTGGGGCGACACGCCGCGCGCCCGGTTGGCCTGCGTCCTCGTCCACGAGATCGCCCACCTGGTGGCCCACCTGCGGCGCCCGCCGGGCCAGCGCGTGCGCACCCACGGCCCCGCCTTCCAGGCCGTCCTCCTGGAGCTTCACGCCCGCGGCCTGGCGCGGCAGGCCTGGTCCCGGCTGCGGGAGCTCATCGCCGATCCGCGCCTCGACCAGCCGGTCTCCGCCACCGTCGAACGCCCGGCGAGACGTGCCGTCCGCCGCGCCACCCGGGTGACCTCGCCCCGGCCGTCCACCACGGCGTTCGTCCCCGGCGATCCCGTCACCTGGCCCGACCGCGAGGGCCGTTCCCACCACGGCACCGTCCGGCGCGTCAACCCGCGCACCGTCTCGGTGGTGGAGCAGGGCCGCCCTGCCACCGAGTGGTGGCGCGTGCCGCCCCGCCTGCTGCGCCGAAGGCCAGGCGAGTAGGCCGTCCTTCAAGCTGTTCGTCGGGTTTGAGCGCTCCTTCACCGGGGCAGGGTCAACCGGACGAGCGTTCGCTCGCCACCCGCCTGGAGGGGTGCCGCGCGGCGACGGCCATTTCGACCAGCATGCGCACGATCGCGGCGATGACCGGCTCCGGTACCCCGTCGGCATGCTCCGACTGGCCGCGCAGATCGGGCATCTCGTTGACGAAGTCCACGACCACCATCTCGCCGCGCTGGTCGAGGGCGATCTCGGTGGTGAAGAAGTCGATGCCGGCGATGGCGGCGATCGCCGCGGTGAGGTCCCGAAGCCTCCCGAGGCCCTCGGCATCCTCCTCGCTCGCCGAAACCTGCCGGTAGACGTGGGTCTGGTCGTCCCACCAGCACGGCACGACCTCGCCGGCCAGGTAGAAGACCCGGAACCAGCCGCGGTGGCCGCCCAGGGAGCAGGGCATCACCAGCCGCTGCAGGATGACCTTGTCGTAGCCCCGCTCGTCCAGGTACCGGGCGACATCCGCGGCGGTCGAGGCGTCCAGCACCACGCCCTCGCCGCCCCCACCCTCGGCCGGCTTGATGACGAACGGGGCTCCGAGCGCATGGGCATGCTCGGCCAGGAAGCCGCCGGCGCGCGCCGCGTGCTCGGTGGAGATGATGACGCCGTACGGCACCTGGATGCCGGCGGCCACGAGCTCGAGGTGCATGGTGGCCTTGTCCCGGCACCAGGCCATCCGCGTTGCATGGTTGACGGTGCGGCTGCCGCGCGCGTGCAGGACGCCCAGCGGGTCCACCAGCGCGGGCACCACGTCCGAGAGACGGTCGAGCACCACCGCCGGGACCGTGGAGCGGTGATCCGCGAGACGGGCCACGACGGCGAGGGCGTCCTCCCGGACCGCAGCAAACGCCAGACCCCTGGACGCGCAGGCTCGCCCGAGGCGCTGCACGAAGCAGAGGTCGAACTCCCAGTCCCACACCGCCAGCACGTCGGGCACGACCCCCGCCTTCAGTGCCGATGCGGACAGCCCCTCGGCGGCGGTCACCATCGCTGGTAACGGGGCGGGCGGCACGTCCGGGACCTGGCCGCTCATGACCCGAACAACCAGGTCATGGCCTCGGGAAAGCGGGCCGCCCAGGAGCTCTCGTGGTGCCGGCCGTGCGCATCGACGACCAGCCGCACCTCGAACCCGCCATCGACCAGCGACGCGGCTGCCATTCTCGTCAGCTCCACCAGCTCGCGGTCGTGGGCCGGGTGCCCCGTCTCCTCGGCTCCCATGTCGAGGTAGATGCGCTGGGGCAGCCGCACCCGGGCTTCGCGCACGAAGCGCACAGGCCTGCGCGCCGCGAAGCCGAAGGTCGGGGAGAAGGCGCCGACTCGCCCGAACACCTCCGGGTGACGCAGGCCCGCGTAGAGCGAGATCAGGCCGCCCATGGAGCTGCCGGCGATGCCGGTGTGGGCGGCGTCGGGAAGGGTGCGCCAGGTGCGGTCGACGTGCGGCTTGAGGGTGTGGATCAGGAACCGGATGTAGGTATCGCCGCGCCCGCCCATGCCGAGCTGCCGGTCGCGCCACGGCGAGTACTCGTCGAGGCGCGCCTCGCCCGCGTTGTCGACACCCACCACGATGAGGCCGGGCAGGCGGCCTTCCCGGACCAGGGCGTCCAGGCTCTCGTCGACCTCCCACTCCCCGGCGAACGAGGTCGCGACGTCGAAGAGGTTCTGGCCGTCCTGCATGTACAGCACCGGGTAGCGCCGGTCCGAGGCATCGTAGCCCGGTGGCAGGTACAGCCACAGGCGCCTCGTGCCGCCCAGCTCGGGGGCTGGAAACACCTCGACGGTGGCAACGTTGCCGGTGAGGGTGTGGTGGGGTGGCGCCGGGGCGACCTGGTCGGCCCAGGCGGCGACCGTCAGGCGCACGGCGACGTCCTCCCTGCCTATCTGTACGCTACGGTTGTGGAGCTCGTCACCACGGGGGCCCTTCTCGACTGTTTCCCAGGACCCCCGCGTGAGCTTGTACTCGACCCGGGCCCCGGCCGGGACGGACATGGTCCCCGCCCAGGTGCCGTCGGCGGCCCGTGCCAGGCGGCCTTGGGCCCGGTTGGGCCGCCAGCCCAGCAAGTTGCTCGCGACATACAGCTCGGCGCCGGCCGGTGTGGCGGCCGGCAAGCGCGTCACAACGAGGGTCAAGCAGACCTCGCCCGGTCGCCGATCCGCTGCCGCGCCCAATCCCGTGATCGCCACCATGAGGACCCATCCTGCCGCCGCGCCACGTCTCGAGCGCACCGGCACCTCCCACCCTGGAATCATACGCGAAGGGGTATGCTGCAGCGGGGAGGAGGCATGGATCGCAAGGACACCGTGGCGGTTGAGGTGAGCGGCGTCACCGTCGGGGGCGGAGCACCGGTGGTGGTGCAGGCCATGACCAACACGGACACCGCCGACGTGGCGGCCACCTCGGCCCAGTGCCGGGAGCTGTCCGAGGCCGGGGCGGAGCTGGTGCGCGTCACGGTCAACACCGAGGAGGCGGCCCGGGCCGTCCCGGAGATCCGCCACACCCTCGACGACGCCGGGTGCCACGCGCCCCTGATCGGGGACTTCCACTACAACGGTCACCTGCTGCTGGCGCGCGTCCCCGAGTGCGCCGACGCCCTGGCCAAGTACCGCATCAACCCCGGCAACGTCGGCTCCGGGGAGCGGCACGACGCCAACTTCGCGACCATCTGCGGCATCGCCCGCGACCGCGGCAAGGCAGTGCGCATCGGCGTCAACGCCGGATCCCTCGACCCCGACCTGGTCGCCCGCGCGATGCGCGCCAACGTCGAGCGGTCACTTGAGCGGACCGGCGACGAGGTCCTGGCCGGCTGCATGGTCGAGTCGGCCCTCCATTCCACCGAGGCGGCGCTGCGCGCCGGGCTGCCCGAGTCGTCGATCATCATCTCCTGCAAGCTCTCGAGGCCGCTGCTCCTCGTCGAGGTCTACCGGACACTGGCGGGCAAGACCCGGCAGCCGCTGCACCTGGGCCTCACCGAGGCGGGCATGGGTCGCAAGGGCCTCGTGTGGTCGGCGGCGTCCATGGCCGTGCTGCTCGCGGAGGGGATCGGCGACACCATCCGCGTCTCGCTCACGCCGCGCCCAGGGGGTGACCGCCGCGAGGAGGTCTGGGCCGCCTGCGACCTGCTGCAGGCACTGGAGATCCGTTCCTTTGCCCCGGCCGTCACCGCCTGCCCTGGGTGCGGACGCACCACCAGCACCACGTTCCAGTGCCTGGCCGAGCGGGTCGAGGCCCACGTCCAGGCGCGCATGCCCGAGTGGCGGCGGCGCCACCCGGGCGTCGAGCGACTCAAGGTGGCAGTCATGGGGTGCATTGTCAACGGCCCTGGCGAGTCGCGGCACGCCGACATCGGCATCAGCCTGCCCGGCACGGGAGAGGCGCCGTCCTGCCCGGTCTTCGTGGAGGGCCGGCAGGTGACCACCCTCCACGGCGACGCCGACTCGCTGGCCGGGCAGTTCCTGGCCCTCCTCGACGACTATGTCGCCCGCCGGTTCCCCGCCCCCATCTCCCCTGCTGGTAGCATGGCGGTATGAGCGGCGCGGAACGGTTCGATGTGGTGGTCATCGGGTGCGGTCCGGCCGGTGAGCGGGCGGCGATCCAGGCGGCACGCGCCGGGCGCCGGGTCGCCGTGGTGGAGCGCGCCCACGTCGTCGGCGGGACCGGCGTCAACTGGGGCACCATCCCCTCCAAGACCCTGCGGGAAAGCGCCCTGTTCGTGCACGCCCTGACCCGGGCCCGACTGCACGGCATCCGCTACGAGCTGGGCCCCGAGATCACCGTGGCCGACTTCACCTACCGGCAGCGGCTGGTGGTGCAGCGCGAGCTGGAGCTGATCAACGAGGGGCTTGCCAAGGCCCGCATCGAGGTGCGGCGGGGTCACGCCCGCTTCCTCGATCCCCACGCGGTCGCGCTCTTCGACGACCAGGGCTGGCAGACCGGGGTACTGGAAGGGGAGATCATCGTCATCGCCACCGGGTCCAGCCCCAATCACCCCCCGGACGTGTCGTTCGACGATGAGTGCGTCTTCGACTCCTCGACGATCCTCACCCTCCCCCGCATGCCGCGCTCCATGCTGGTCCTGGGGGCGGGCGTGATCGGCATCGAGTATGCCTCGATCTTCGCCGCCCTCGGTGTCCGCGTGACACTGGTGGACACCCGGGACCGCCTCCTCCCCTACCTCGACCGCGAGATCGTCGGCATCCTCGAACGGGAGCTGGCGCGGCTCGGCATCGTCATCATCCATGACGACCGGTACGAGACCATCCAGGTTCTGACCGGGAAGCCACCCCAGGTGATGTGCCGGACGCGCAAGGGCGTCAACGCGGTCACCGATGTCCTCCTGTACTGCGTGGGCCGCGACGGCAACACCGTCGACCTGGGCCTGGAGACGGTCGGCCTACAGGCCACCGCCTACGGCCTGCTGCCGGTCAACGAGAGCTTTCAAACCACGCACCCGCACATCTACGCGGTGGGGGACGTGATCGGCTACCCGGCCCTGGCGTCCACTTCCATGGAGCAGGGGCGGCAGGCGATTCGCCAGGCCTTTGGCATCAGCTCCGTCCTCGCCGACACCGAGGCCCTGCCGTTCGCCATCTACTCCATTCCCGAGGTGAGCTACGTGGGCGCCACCGAGGAGACGCTGCAGGAGCAGGGCGTCCCCTACCTCGTCGGCCGCGGACGCTACGAGATGAGCCCGCGCGGACAGATCATCGGCGACACCGAAGGCGTGCTCAAGCTGCTGTGCGAGGCGGAGAGCGGACGGCTGCTCGGCGTGCACATCGTCGGGACCGCGGCCTCCGAGCTCATCCACATCGGCCAGGCCTACATGCGCTCCGGCGCCACCGTGAGTCAGATCGCCGAGTCGCTGTTCAACTACCCCACCCTTGCGGACCTCTACCGCCACGCGGCACTGCGGGCCCTGGCCGAGCTGCGTCGCCGCTCCGCCGCCCACTCCCCCAAGGATTGACCCCCACCCCTCCCACCCAGGGAAGAGGGGAGAGTAGGTCAACGCACAGGGGCGTGGCTTGGTGTGGGTGGGCTCTCCCAACTCCCCTGTCAGTTGGCCTCGGGTATGCTGCGGCCCGCAGCGCCGGGACGCGTCCAGCAGACCCGGAAGCCGGAGGGGACGATGGAGCAGCTCGAGCATGTGTTGGGAACCGTCTCGGATTGGGTGTGGGGGCCTCCCCTGCTGATGCTGCTCTTCGGCACCCATCTGTTCCTCACGTTCCGCCTGCGCCTCATCCAGCGCTTCATCCCCCTGGCCATCAAGTTGTCGTTCCAGCGCAAGCGTGAAGGGGTCGGCGATATCAGCCAGTTCGGCGCCCTCACGACGGCGCTCGCTGCCACCATCGGCACTGGCAACATCGTGGGCGTGGCCACGGCAGTGGCGGCCGGTGGGCCCGGGGCGGTGCTGTGGATGTGGATGACCGGCGTCTTTGGCATCGCCACCAAGTACGCCGAGGCGGTGCTGTCGGTGAAGTACCGCATCACGACCCGCAAGGGGCTCATGGCCGGCGGCCCGATGTACGTGCTCGAGCGCGGGTTGGGAGCCCGCTGGCTGGGCGTGGTGTTCGCCGCCCTCACCGCCGTGGCCGCCTTCGGCATCGGCTGCATGGTGCAGGCCAACTCCATCTCGGTGCTGGTCCAGGAGACCTTCCACATCTCTCCGTGGTGGACGGGCGCGGTCATGACAGTGCTGACCGCCGCGGTCATCCTCGGTGGCATCACGAGCATCGCCCGGGTCTGTGAGCGCCTGGTGCCGTTCATGGCCGTCTTCTACGTGATCGGTTGCGCCGCATTGCTGGTCCTGCACTGGCGGTCCGTTCCGCACTCGCTTTCACTGATCTTCTCGACCGCCTTCACCGGGCAGGCGGCGATCGGCGGCTTCCTCGGCGCCGGCATGCGGGAGGCGATCCGCTACGGCATGGCGCGCGGGCTCTTCTCCAACGAGTCGGGGCTCGGCAGCGCCCCGATCGTCGCCGCGGCGGCCCAGACGAAGAACCCGGTGCGGCAGGCCCTGGTGTCCTCCACCGGGACGTTCTGGGACACCGTCGTGGTGTGCGCCATGACCGGGCTCGTGCTGGTCAACTCAGGGCACTGGACCGACGGGCTGACTGGCTCTGCACTCACCAAGGCGGCGTTCACCGACCTCGGGATATTCGGCCCCCTGGTCCTCACCGTGGGGCTGCTCACCTTCGTGTTCTCGACCATCCTGGGGTGGTCGTACTACGGCGAGAAGGCCGCCGAGTACCTCTTCGGCGAGGGGGCCGTGCTGCCGTACCGGGTGGCCTGGGTGGCCGCGGTCATGGTCGGGTCGGTGGTGACCCTCAAGGTCGTGTGGTCCTTCGCCGACATCGCCAACGGCCTCATGGCGATCCCGAACCTCGTCTCGCTGCTGGCCCTGCACCGGGTGCTCGTGGCGGAGACCAGCACCTACCTGTGGGAGGGTGGCATCGAGCGCGACGCCGCCGCCGGCTGACCCGAACGTTCGACTGAGGTTCGTTGTGAGCGGTTCGTTCGTGCGTCAGTACAGCCCGGTGATGTAGACGTCGAGGCCCTCTTTCTTGAGGCTCACGGTGGTGCCCGCGCCGTCGGGCTTTTCGGCGACGAACACCTGTCGGGCCGAGGCGGCGCTGCGGAAGCCCTTGTTGAACTTGACGAGCGTGCCCTGCTGCCAGACCACCAGGGTACCCGTCCAGCCCTCCAGCATCGGCGACAGACCGGCACCGCCGGGGCCCAGGGCCATGGCCTTGTCCACGAGCGGCATGAGCACCTTCTTGTCGTTGTCGGAGCGCACGTCCGGGTAGACGATCACGAGGTATGGTGCGCGCTTCTCGGGCAGGCACGTGATGGTGATCTCCCGTTGACTGCCGGTGCGCAGTCCATTCGCACCGGCCGCAATGCACGACGAGATCTTCGCCGCGCTGTCGCTGCCGCAGCCACCGAGAACCACCGCCAAGCCGAGTGCAGCCGCCGTCGCCGTCAGAGTACCCCTCATCGTCCCCCCCTCGGGGCTGCGTGCGCAGCCTCCGTCCTATCAGCCAACTCCCGACAGGGCACCCGTATTCCACTGACGGGGTGCGCGTTACGAGACCACACCCGGTCCTGATGCACCTCCGACCCCTGCCGTGCACCGCCGCTGTCCGGTCGGACTGGATTCGGTCTCATTAGACCCAATGGAGCTGCCGCCGTCAATCCCCCGCGATCGCCGGCCTGCGCGCACACCCTGGAGCTGTCCTACGCGCGCTCGATCTCCGGGGCGAGCTTCCCCTCGAGCGCCGCCGCCACGTCCTCCTCTCGAACCTGACACCCTGCCTCGCGCAACGACGTCACGAAGGCACGATGCGTGCGACCTTGCCTGTACTCGGGCTGCCGCGACGGCATGGGAAGGTACCGTTCAAGCAAGTGGAGGTCCATGTCGATGAGCAGCGAGACCTGAAACAGGACCAGTCCGCGCCACAGGCGGAGCGAGGTCCCGGCGATCTTGCGGTCACCCAGGCAGAGGTCGGAGACACCCCGCATGACGACGTCCGGGACGCCGCACGCCTCCAGCGCCCGGACGACCTTGCCGCAGAACCGGCGGAACTCGCGTTCGGGAAGCGCTGTCCCTCCGGATTGGGAGGCGACGATGCTGGCGGTGAGCGCACCCGGCGCCAGCACCACCGCCCCGCCGCCGGAGGGGCGGATGACGACGGGCACCCCGTCGGCCGCGCATCGGTCGAGGTGGACCTCACGCTCGGGTTGCCGTGACCGGCTCACCACCACGACGCACTCCCGGGCCGGTAGCACCCGCAGCGCCGGCACGGCACTGGCGAAGAGATCAAGTCCGGCCAGTGCCTGGGCGTGGGCCGAGGGCTCGCAGATCAACCACCCGGAGTCGGCCATCGGGATGATTCTACGCACCTGGGAGCGTTTTCGGAGCGCCTTGACAGCCATCACTTGCAAATCGCTGCAGGAGTGGGTTTACAATCTGCCCATGGAATGGCGCATCCTGGGTAGCTACGGTGGCTCCAGTCCCACCTGCCGCATGACCTCGTTCCTGATCAACGGTCATCTGGCCCTCGACGCCGGCTCCATCACCCAGGCCCTGACCCTGCCGGAGCAGCGGCAGATCGATCGTATCGTCGTCACCCACTCGCACCTCGACCACACCGCGTCGATCCCGTTTCTGGTCGAAAACACCTTCGGCGAGAAGCACGGTGGCCTCGAGATCCTGGTCACGCCCCAGGTCATGCAGACGGTGAAGCTCCACCTCTTCAACAACGACACCTGGCCGGACTTCACGCGCATCCCCAACGACTTTCTGCCGGCGCTCCGCCTCCGGCAGATCGAGCCGCGCCAGCCAGTGGCGATCAACGGCCTGCGCCTGACCCCGATCCCGGTCCGGCACATCGTGCCGACCCACGGTTACGTGGTGGAGGACTCGGACGGCGCCGTCATCTTCACCTCGGATACCGGCCCGACCGAGGAGATCTGGGAGGTCGCAAACCAGACGCCGCGGCTCAAGGCCCTGATCGTCGAGGTGTCGTTCCCGAGCCGCCTGCAGTCCGTGGCCGATGTGTCCCTCCACCTCACGCCGACGACCCTCGCCACGGAGCTCGCCAAGCTCACGCGTAGAGTGCCCATCTACCTGTACCACCTCAAGCCGAGCTGCCTCGAGGAGCTGCGCGACGAGCTTGCCGGGACCCGCTTCCCACACCCGGTGGAAGAGCTGCGGCAGGACGACACCTACCGCTTCTGACGACCTCCCTTTCACCACTCGCTGCTGCTGACACCTGACAGGACCGGGGAGATCGCCCGCTACGTGGCCGTGCCGCAGGCGCCCGCCCACACCCGAACGCGGGCGACGAACCGGTCCACCACCGGGGAGCCTTCCGACAGCTCGGGGTGAAAGGTGGCGGCCAGAATGTTGCCCTGCTCCACCAGTACCGGGTCGTCGCCACGCCAGGCGAGCGGGCGAACCTCCTCCGCGAGCGATACCAGCCGCGGCGCCCGGATGAACACCCCTTCGAGCGTCGCAGTGCCAAGCTCGCCGGCCGCGGCCCTCAGCGTCACGACCGCCGAGTCGAGCTGCCTC
>JALOLB010000356.1 GCA_025456225.1 Thermoanaerobaculaceae bacterium | reverse complement strand
GGCGTCGCGCATCATGCGGTCGATGTCGTCCTTCGGCAGCGCCGAGCCGCCGGAGATCGTCATCTTCTGCTCCTTGCCGGTGGCCAGGTCCTTGGCCGACACGTGGACGATGCCGTTGGCGTCGATGTCGAAGGTGACCTCGATCTGCGGCACGCCACGCGGGGCCGGGGGCAGGCCGGTCAGCTCGAAGGTGCCGAGCTTCTTGTTGTAGGCGGCCATCTCGCGCTCGCCCTGGTAGACCTGGATCAGCACCGAGGGCTGGTTGTCGTCGGCCGTCGTGAAGATCTCCGAGCGCTTCGTGGGGATCGTGGTGTTGCGCTCGATGAGCCGGGTCATGATCCCGCCCTTGGTCTCGATGCCCAGGCTCAGCGGGGTCACGTCGAGCAACAGGACGTCCTTGACCTCGCCCTTGAGCACACCGGCCTGCAGCGCCGCGCCGAGCGCGACCACCTCGTCCGGGTTCACGCCCTTGTTCGGCTCCTTGCCGTTCGTGAGGTCGCGCACCACGTCGGAGACGGCGGGCATCCGGGTCGAGCCACCGACCATGACCACCTGGTCGATGTCGGCGACGCTGATGCCGGCGTCCTTGATCACCTGGGCGAACGGCGCCTTCGTCCGCTCGAGCAGGTCCTTGGTGAGCTCCTCGAACTTCGCACGGCTCAGCGACTCGTCGAGGTGCATCGGGCCCTCGGCCCCGGCGGTGATGTACGGCAGGTTGATGCCGGTCTGCATGCTGCTGCTCAGCTCGATCTTGGCCTTCTCGGCCGCCTCGCGCAGGCGCTGCATGGCCATCTTGTCGCGGCTCAGGTCGATGCCGTTGGCGTTCTTGAACTGGCTGACCAGCCAGTCGACGACGCGCTGGTCCCAGTCGTCGCCCCCGAGGTGGTTGTCCCCGGAGGTCGCCTTGACCTCGACGACCCCGTCGCCGATCTCGAGCAGCGAGACGTCGAAGGTGCCGCCGCCGAGGTCGAACACGAGGATGCGGTGCTCCTTGTCGGCCTTGTCCAGACCGTAGGCGAGGGCCGCAGCGGTCGGCTCGTTGATGATGCGGCTGACGTTGAGGCCCGCGATCTCGCCGGCCTCCTTGGTGGCCTGGCGCTGGGCGTCGTTGAAGTACGCGGGCACCGTGATGACCGCGTCGGTGACCGGCTCGCCCAGGTAGGCCTCCGCGTCGCGCTTGAGCTTGGCGAGCACGCGGGCGCTGATCTCCTGGGGGGTGTAGGTCTTGTCCTCGATCCGCACGCGGTGGGAGGCGTCACCCATGTGGCGCTTGATGGAGCGGATGGTGCGGTCGGGGTTGGTGACCGCCTGGCGCTTGGCGACCTCGCCGACCAGCACCTCGCCGTTCTTGGCGAAGGCGACGACCGAGGGGGTCGTCCGCGAGCCCTCGGCGTTCGCGATGACGACGGGCTCGCCGGCCTCGAGGACGGCGACGCAGGAGTTGGTGGTTCCGAGGTCGATGCCGACGGCACGGCTCATGGGATCCGGGTCCTTTCGTTCCGAAGGCCTGGCGGGCGTACCCGCAGGCCGTTGATGACGCACCTATCGTGCCGCTGCAGCGAAGTTGTGTCAACTGGTGACTTAGAAGATATGAGTCAGGACGACTCATAGTTGAGCCGCGCATCACCAGGCGCGGTCGAGAGGTGCGGGCTCGGCGGACCGGGCCGATGCATCGCCGGGTGCTCGGGACTGCTGGCCGCCGACGTCGGCCCTGCCACCCACGCCCGGATTGCCCCACGACTCGGGCGATCGGGTAGGTTACTGACCAGTAGGGTCCCCCGCGGGACCCGCCCGCGACGCGCGCGCAGAATGGGCACGTCGGGGACTGACCGGCCCAGGAGGTTGGCGATGGAGCTCTACATGATCGTCCGGGCCGTGGTGGGCCTGGTCCTCATCCTCGCGGCAGGCGCGTTCGCGCTGAAGCGCGTCTGGTTCCTGATCAGCCTCATCCGGTCCGGGCAACCGGCGGTCGGGCGCACCGACCAGGTGCCGGCGCGGGTGGAGACCCAGTTCACCGAGGTGCTCGGCCAGCGCAAGCTGCTGAAGTGGAGCGTGCCCGGCATCGCGCACGTGATGGTCTTCTTCGGCTTCCTGATCCTGTTCCTCACGGTGGTCGAGGCGTTCGGCGAGCTGTTCGTCGAGGGGTTCGCGTTCCCGATCATCGGCACCTGGCCGATCGTGCGCTTCCTCGAGGACCTGTTCGTCGTCCTGGTCGCCGTCGGCATCGTGATCTTCGCCGCCATCCGCCTGCGCAACAACCCTGCCAAGCAGGGCCGCTGGTCGCGGTTCTTCGGCTCGCACACCTCGGGCGCGTGGCTCGTCCTGCTGATGATCTTCCTCGTCGTCCTCACCCTGTGGGTCTACCGCGGGGCCAAGGTGGGCGCCGCCTACGCCGCCGGGGAGTCCGCCGCGGACGTCGGCATGAGCGGGGCGTTCGCCTCGCAGGGCCTGGGCGTGCTGCTCGAGCCGCTGGGCACGACGGCCAACCACTGGATCGAGACGGTGTTCGTGCTGGGCCACGTCGCGGTGATCCTGGGCTTCCTGCTCATCGTGCTGCACAGCAAGCACCTGCACATCTTCGCCGCCCCCGTGAACGTCGCCTTCTCGCGCCGGCCCGACGGCCTCGGCCCGCTGCTGGAGATGTACTCGGGCACCGAGAAGATCGACTTCGAGGATCCGGCCGACGACGCGATCTTCGGCCGCGGCCGCATCGAGGACTTCACGTGGAAGGGCCTGCTCGATTTCGCGACCTGCACCGAGTGCGGACGCTGCCAGAGCCAGTGCCCGGCGTGGAACACCGAGAAGCCGCTGAGCCCGAAGCTCATGATCATGGACCTGCGCGACCACGCGTTCGGCAAGGCGCCGTACATCACGGCGGTGCAGAAGAAGAACAACGGGAAGAACGCGGACTTCGGCGAGGTCGACGAGGAGGTCCTCGCCACGATGCCCGAGCGCGTGCAGCACGAGGCGCAGCGCCCGCTCATCGGGGAGCGCGACTTCGACCCGAACCGCGCCACGGACGGCTACGACGCCCAGGGTCACCGCTCGCACGAGGGCCCGGTGATCGACGTCGACGCCCTCTGGTCGTGCACCACCTGCGGCGCCTGCGTGAACCAGTGCCCGGTGGACATCGAGCACATCGACCACTTCATCGACATGCGCCGGCACCAGGTGATGATCGCCACGGAGTTCCCGGCCGAGCTGAACGGCCTGTTCAAGAACCTCGAGAACAAGGGCAACCCGTGGGGCATGAACGCCTCGAAGCGCAACGACTGGATCAGCGAGGTCGACTTCGAGGTGCCGGTGT
>JALOLB010000355.1 GCA_025456225.1 Thermoanaerobaculaceae bacterium | reverse complement strand
CCGAGGACAAGTCGGACACCGACAAGACGCTGAACTTCAGCAACTGGCAGCTGTACATCGACGTCGACGAGAACGACACGAACAAGCGGCCCTCGCTGGACGCCTTCACCGCCCAGACCGGTGTCGCGGTCACCTACACCGAGGACATCACCGACAACGAGACGTTCTACGCCAAGATCTCTCCGCAGCTGCGGGCCGGTCAGGACACGGGGCGGGACCTGTTCGCGCTCACCGACTGGATGGCCGACCGGCTGATCCGGCAGAACTTCGTGCAGAAGCTCGCCAAGGAGAACATGCCGAACTACCCGGCCAACCTCGCGGCGGCGCTGAAGAGCCCCGAGTGGGACCCGAGTCGCGAGTACAGCGCACCCTGGCAGTCCGGGCTCACCGGCATCGCGTACAACGCCAAGCTGGTCCCCGAGGTGCGCACGATCGAGGAGCTGCTCTCCCGCAGCGACCTCAAGGGCCGCATCACCTGCCTGACCGAGATGCGCGACACGATCGGGCTGATCATGCTCGACCAGGGTAAGGACCCGGCCGACTTCACCGACGACGACTACTCGGCGGCGATCGACCGGCTGCAGCAGGCGGTGGACGCCGGGCAGGTCCGGCAGTTCACCGGCAACGAGTACTCCGACGGGCTGGCGAAGGGCGACCTCGCGGCCTGCATCGCCTGGTCCGGCGACGTCATCCAGCTGCAGCTGGAGAACCCCGACATCAAGTTCGTCGCCCCCGAGGCGGGCCTCATGCTGTGGTCCGACAACATGCTCATCCCGGTGCTGGCTCAGCACAAGAAGAACGCCGAGAAGCTCATCGACTACTACTACGATCCCGCCGTGGCGGCACAGCTGGCGGCGTACGTCAACTACATCTGCCCCGTCGACGGCGCCCAGGCCGAGATGGAGAAGCTCGACCCCGAGCTCGCGAGCAACCAGCTCATCTTCCCGAGCGACGAGACCCTCGCGCAGACCCACCTCTTCAAGGGCCTGGACGAGGAGACGGAGACCAAGTACACCGAGCAGTTCAACGCCGTCACCGGAGCCTGAGCCATGGCCGAGTCGCAGCCCGCCGGGGGAGACCTGCGGATCGTCGACGTGACGAAGCGGTTCGCCGACTTCGTCGCCGTCGACGACCTCACCCTCACCGTGCCCAAGGGGTCGTTCTTCGCCCTGCTCGGCCCCTCGGGCTGCGGCAAGACCACCACCTTGCGCATGGTCGCCGGCCTCGAGGAGCCGACGGAGGGCGCGATCCACATCGGCGCGCAGGACATCACCTGGGAGAAGCCGTACCGGCGACCGGTGAACACGGTGTTCCAGAGCTACGCGCTGTTCCCGCACCTCGACATCTTCGAGAACGTGGCGTTCGGCCTGCGCCGGCGCGGCCACAAGGAGGTCAAGGCCCAGGTCGACGAGATCCTCGACCTGGTGGAGCTGGGCGGGTACGCGCGGCGCAAGCCCGCCCAGCTCTCCGGCGGCCAGCAGCAGCGGGTCGCGGTCGCCCGGGCCCTCATCAACCGCCCGGAGGTGCTGCTGCTCGACGAGCCGCTCGGTGCGCTGGACCTCAAGCTGCGGCGGCAGATGCAGCTGGAGCTCAAGCGGATCCAGACTGAGGTCGGCATCACGTTCGTGCACGTGACCCACGACCAGGAAGAGGCCATGACCATGGCCGACACCATCGCGGTCATGAACCAGGGGCGCATCGAGCAGATGGGGCCGCCCACGGAGCTCTACGAGAACCCGCGCACCACGTTCGTCGCGAACTTCCTCGGCCAGTCGAACCTGCTGACCGGGCGGGTGACGGCCCGGTCCGGCGCGGACGCGGTCGTCGAGCTGCACGGGCGGCGGATCGGCCTGCCGGCCGGGAGGGTGCACTCCGACGGGGACAAGGTCCACGTCGGCGTCCGGCCGGAGAAGATGCAGATCACCCTGGCCTCGGACGAGACGGCGGCGGTACAGGGCCACAACTCCCTCGAGGGGGTGATCCTGGACGCCAGCTTCATCGGGGTGAGCACGCAGTACCTCGTCCGGCTGCCCTGGGAGCAGGAGGTCTCGGTCTTCGCCCAGAACATCAAGCGCGACGAGCGCCTGGTCGACGGCGCTCCCGTGCTGCTGCACTGGGACCCCACGCACACCTTCGCCCTGGACGCCTCCCAGGACGTCGACGCCGGCGTCGAGGTGGAGCCCGAGCCCGAGCCCGAGCCCGAGCCGGCGGAGGCCTGAGGTGTCCGGCGCCGCTGCGGTCAGTGACGCGCTGGAGTCCGCACCGCACGAGCCACCGAAGAAGTCCACGGGGCTGATCCGCAGCCGCAAGACGCCCTACCTGCTGCTCCTCCCCGGCCTGCTGTGGCTCGTGGTCTTCTTCGTCGTGCCGATGCTGACGCTGTTCTCGACGTCGCTGCAGACCGGCTCGGTCGAGCAGGGGTACACGCTGACCTTCGAGTTCGCGAACTACACCGACGCCTGGTCGCAGTACTGGGAGCAGTTCCTGCGCTCGTTCGTCTACGCGGGGATCGCCACCGTGGCGGCCTTGGCCATCGCCTACCCCCTCGCGTACACGATCGCGTTCAAGGCCGGGCGCTGGAAGAACATCATGCTGGTCCTGGTGATCGCGCCGTTCTTCACCAGCTTCCTCATCCGCACCCTGGCCTGGAAGACGATCCTCGCCGACAACGGCCTGGTCGTCGACATCATGAACACCCTGCACATCACCGACCTGCTCGCCCTGCTGACCCTCACCGACGGCGACCGGGTCCTTGCCACGCCGCTGGCGGTGATCACCGGTCTGACCTACAACTTCCTGCCGTTCATGACGCTGCCGCTGTACGCCAGCCTCGAGCGGATCGACCCCCGTCTGGTGGAGGCGGCCCAGGACCTCTACTGCTCGCCGTGGACGGCGTTCCGCAAGGTCACCTGGCCGTTGTCCCTGCCCGGCGTGGTCGCCGGCACGCTTCTGACGTTCATCCCTGCGGCCGGTGACTACATCAACCAGACCCTGCTGGGCCGGGTGGGCGACGCGATGATCGGCAACGTCATCGATGCCAAGTTCCTCCGGGTGCTGGACTACCCGACGGCAGCGGCGCTGTCGTTCACGCTGATGGTGACCATCGTCGTCCTCGTGGCCTTGTACGTGCGCCGCGCCGGCACGGAGGAGCTGGTCTGATGGCCGCCTCCACCCGCCCCCGGCGTGGTCCCATTGCCTGGCTACGCGAGCACGTCATCGCGATCGCAGCGGTCCTGGCGCTGCTGTACATGTTCCTGCCGATCTTCGTCGTCATCCTGTTCTCGTTCAACGACCCGGTCGGCCGGTTCAACTACCA
>JALOLB010000129.1 GCA_025456225.1 Thermoanaerobaculaceae bacterium | reverse complement strand
CGCCAGTGCCTTTGCAGCGGAGGTGGACGAGAGTCTCCCTCGGAGGGTGACTGCTCATGGCAGTGGGATTGAAGGGCGTGGGCGCATGGAGCGAGTGGTGGGGAATGGGGGGTCGTCAACAGGGTGAGGGGGTGCGACCGGGGCGATCACGCCTCGCAGCACGCGGTGCCGCGGCGGCGCCTGGCGGCGCCGAAGCGCGGCCCGGAGGTCCGCGCCCACCTTTCGCTCGCAGGGGCTCCGGGATCGGTACCTGATCTCGCTGCTGGAGAGAACCGCAACCTCGTGCGGGAACGCGGTGTACAGTACGACAGGTGGCAGAAGGAGATGCGCGAGCCATGAGATCGTTCGATTCCCGTCTTGCCGAGCGAATCCCGCTGTCGCACGCCATTGCGCGGACGCTGCGCGCCCTGGGGGAAGCCAAGGGCCGCCAGGAGCTCTACGCCCGTCAGACACCGCAGGCGCTCGAGACGTTGCGGCAGGTCGCCGTCATCCAGAGCACGGAGTCCTCGAACCGGATCGAGCAGATCACGGCTCCGCTCAAGCGAATCCAGGAGCTCGTCGCCCAGAAGACCACGCCAACAAGTCGCTCCGAGCGGGAGATCGCCGGGT
This sequence comes from Thermoanaerobaculaceae bacterium, assembly GCA_025456225.1. Taxonomy (GTDB): domain Bacteria; phylum Acidobacteriota; class Thermoanaerobaculia; order Thermoanaerobaculales; family Thermoanaerobaculaceae; genus JAAYVZ01. The sequence goes on along the minus strand of JALOLB010000129.1, from coordinate 16,413 downwards.
ACCGCGATGTGCTCAACACGATCCACTCCAACTGGGCGAATATCCCGGTCACGACAGGTGTCGTCCTTCAGCTCCATCGAGACCTCTACCGGTACGCTGATGGCCCCGGTGGTAGCTGGAAGAGGGCGGACAACGAGGTCACCGAGCGGCGCGCCAACGGGACTCTCGAGGTCCGTTTCCGGCCGCTTGGTGCGGTGGAAACCCCGGAGGCGATGGAGCAGCTCCACGTTCGGTTCAAGGCGGCATGGGAGGCCGGCGAGATCGACAGGTTGCTGCTGATCCCCGCCTTCGTGTTGGATTTCCTCTGCATTCACCCTTTCCCGGACGGCAACGGCCGCATGGCCCGGCTGCTGACTCTGTTGCTCCTCTATCGCGCTGGCTTCGGGGTTGGGCGCTACATCAGCCTCGAGAGAATCGTCGAGGAGAGCAAGGAAACCTACTACGAGGCACTGAGGATGTCCTCCGCGGGATGGCATGAGGGCCAGCACACGCTGCTCCCGTGGACCGACTACTTCCTTGGCGTGATCAGCGCGGCGAACAACGAGCTCGAGGCCCGGGTCGGGATGCTCACTTCGGCACGGGGAGCGAAGGGGCGGATGGTGCTCGATGCGATTGGGCACACGCTGGGGGAGTTTTCGGTCGGGGAGCTGCAGCAGACGTGTCCCACAGTGGGTATCGACCTCATCCGCCGCACCCTGCACGAGGAGCGCAAGCTGGGTAGGCTCGTCTGTCTGGGGCGGGGACCCCACGCACGCTGGCGGCGAGTATAGGTACGATGCATAGTTAATCTGTACTGACGAGTCTATTGTACATATATCCTCTCGGTGTGCTGGTCGGGAAGAGGTGAGAGTTCCCCTGGGTGCTGGTGCTGCTGGTAACCATCACCAAGCAGGGGCGGGCGGAGGACCGGCGCTACCTCAACCACCGGGTGGACGAGCGGGCCTTCCACTGGCAGAGTCAGGCTTCGACCAGCCCAGGTGGCAAGCGCGGCCGGGAGATCGTCGGCCACCGCGCACTCGGCATCCAGATTCACCTGTTCGTCCGTGAGACCAAGCTGGCCGGGGGCAAGGCGGCGCCGAAGCGCGGCCCGGAGGTCCGCGCCCACCTTGCGGGCCGTGAGGTGGGGCGCGTGGGGCGGCCGGGTTCGGCGGCGGAAGATACTCGGACGTTCGGCCGGAGCTGCCCAGCGGCTGCCACGCCTCCGGCGCGGCATTGCGGACGAGCCGGAACAGGGTGGTAGATTGACAATTTAGGTGTGTCCGCGGAAACTTTGAGCTGTGCTGGAAGTCGCGCAGAGTGAGAAGATGAACTGGGATTCGATGCGGATGAAAAAACTATTACATTCGGAGTGATGATGTCAGAAAGTGCCTGGGGATTCTACGGCAGAAGGACCGAGCTGGAGCAGCTCACGGAGATCCTGTGCCGCGATCGTTGGTTCTTCCTCAAGGTCGCTGGCCGCCGCCGAATCGGCAAGACCAGTCTCGTGCAGCAGGCGCTCGCCAGGGCTGGCCGGGAGCGGTTCGTGTACGTTCAGGTGCCCGACTCCGACCCTGCCGGCGTGATCTCGACGGTGCGCGACTTCTTCGAGACGTTCGGGGTCGGTGACCAGGCGCCTCATGATCTCCGGTCGCTAGCCACGAGCATTGGGGCCCTCGTTCGCGACGGCTGGATTGTCGCCCTCGACGAGTTCCAGTATTTCAATCGCAAGGTGCTGTTCGAGCTGACCTCGCACCTCCAGTACGAGGTCGACACGCTCGCCGCAGAGGGGGGCCAGGGCCGAGGTGGGCTCATCGTTCTCGGTTCGATACACACGGAGATGTCGGCACTGCTCGAGGACCGAAGCGCCCCGCTCTTCAACCGGGTCACGGACCAGCTCGACCTTCCGCACCTCGACATTGCCTCGGTGCTGGAGATCCTCCGCACGCACGCCGAAGCCTCTCCCGAGCGTCTGCTCTTCCTGTGGAACCTGTTCGAGGGTGTGCCCAAGTTCTATCGCGACTGCCATGAGCAGGGCGCTCTCGATGCGGACCGGACCACACTGCTGCGCCGGATGTTCTTCTCGAGCTCCTCGCCGCTGCGCACGGAGGCCGACAACTGGTTTCTGCAGGAGCTGCGCGGACGCTACGACCTGGTGTTGAAGTACGTGGCTCGCCACCCCGGCTGCTCCAACGCGGATCTCGTTGCCCACGCGCGCTCCGTGGATCCGTCTGGAGAAAAGCAGGTCGGCGGGTACATCAGGGTGCTTCGGGAGCGGTACGGGATGATCGAGCGCCTGCAACCGGTCTTCGCGCGCCCCACGGCGAAGAACGGTCGGTTCCACGTCAGCGACAACTTCCTCCGTTCCTGGTTGGCGGCGCTGGCCACGCCGGCGGCCTCGGTGAGCTTTCGTCCGGTGGACGGTCTGGTCGCCGAGGCCGATGACCGCCTGGCCAGGGCCGAAGGGCACGGGCTCGAACGTCTTGTTGGCGTGCTGTACCAGGAGCGGAGCCAGAAGGGCCTGGGGGACTTCGCCCTCACCGAGAGGATCCAGGGCTACTGGGACAGGCAGGGAACCGAGATCGACCTGGTGGCGCTCGATGGGGATGCGAAGGTCGTCCGGCTCGCCTCCTGCAAGCGAAACCCCCAGAAGCTGCTGGCTGACCTGCCTGCCTTCGACGGCCATGTCGCGAGGTTTCTTGAGGCCAAGCCCCACCTTGCGGGATGGCGGGTCGAGAAGGTCGCACTGGCACCGCGCCTGAAGCGCGATCTGCGCGCCCGGATCACCGAGCTGGGCTACATCCCCCAGGACCTGGCCGACCTGACCCGGGGGCTGTGAGGCTTCTCGTGGGGGTCTCGCGTGGTCCCCAGTGTGGAATCGGCGTGGGTTGCGTGCCGGTGCGGTCGGGACGATCGCGTCCGTGGACCGTCATGCCAGCGCCCTCGCAGCCGAAGTGGACGAGGGTCTCCCGCGGAGGGTGGTCGGTCATGGCAGGGGGACTGTAGGGCGTGGTCGCGCGGAGCGTGTAGCGGGGACTGTCGGGTTCTTGACGGGGTGGAGAGGGCGCGATCGACGCGATTGCGCCTCGCGGCACGCGGTGCCGCGGCGGCGCCTGGCGGCGCCGAAGCGCGGCCCGGAGGTCCGCGCCCACCTTCTGGACCGAGAGGTGGGACAGGTCGTCGCTGGCGGGGCTGTCCGTCCGGTGTATCCCGGTCCGGGCAGAGTCCTTGCGGATCGGCGGCGCCCGGCGAGGCTCGGCGTCAGGGTCTGCCTGAGGGTTTCACGGAAGGCTCCTTGGCGTCATCAAGAAGCGACAGAGCGGACTCGACGACGCCATCCGACAGCCACATGCCGACGGATCGAAGCTGGTCGATGACCGACCGCGGGTTGGGGACCATGCCGCGGGTGTGGGCGCGAAGGACCAACCCGAGTGTCCCGGTGACCTCCAGGGCGTGGGCGCGCGCACATCGCCAGGCGGCCAGGTCGTCCAGGATCACTGTGGCGCCCGGGTGCTCCAGCGCCCATGCCAGCACGGCCGACTCGCCGGGCCCGAGATCCCAGGCTTCGACCGACGCGGGGACCGGCACAGGGGCGACCTGGTGAAGCCACGGGGCGAGCCCGATCGCGGCTTGCACCGGATCGACACCAACCCTGGCCGTGACCTCGGACCACACGGCCTCCGGGACCACGACCTCCGGGGCCTCGACCTGCAGAAGCTCCAGGAGCTAGGCCTTCCCGAGGAAGATGAGCGGCGATGCGTTGGCGACCGCCCGGTCAGCCGCGCCGGAGATCCTGCGCCAGGTCGGCCACGTCGACCGCAAACACGTCGACCCGACGCCGGCTCAGCTCGGAGAGAAACCCGGCCCGCGACATTCCTGCCGTCTCGGCTGCACGCTCCATGGAGATCGCGCCTTGCTGGTACCAGTGTATGGCTGCGGCAAGCCGCATCTCGCCCGCAACCTCGTGCGGCGCCCTGCGCAACGAGGCGAACAGGCTCTCCGGCACGGGAACAGGCAACACGGTCATGGCTCGAGCTCCAATCCCATTTGCATCATAAGCCCCGGTCTCTCCCCTTGCCACTTTCCGGGGCCGCTGCAGCCAGGCAAGGTGGCCGTGATGGTCCCCTTGGCGGCATCGGCCCGCGCGGCGCGGTCGGGACGGCCGCGCCCACCCTTCAATCAAGTCAGGAGGGATGGCGGCAGGGGGACCTTGTCCCCGCAATTGCTCGGGGCCTTGTTCCGATTGACATGCGAGGACAGCCGTCTTACATTCATCTTACCTGGAGGATGTCATGGCGCGCACGACAGTTTCGTCGAAAGGACAGGTGGTGATACCCAGGGAGGTGCGGGAGGCCCACGGGTGGGAGCCCGGCACGGTGCTGGTCATCGAGGAGCAGGGGGACGGCATTGTGCTCCGACCCGTGCCCGTCTTTGCCCCCACCTCGGTTGAAGACCTCATCGGCTGCGTGGCCTACACCGGAGAGGCGAAGTCCCTCGCAGACATGGAGGCAGGAATCGCCGAGGGTGCGAGGCGGAGCCAGTGATCGCCCTGGACACCAACGTCCTGGTCCGTCTGATCACTCGCGACGACCCGGAGCAGGCCGAGACGGCCGCCGAGATCGTGCGCTCCGACGCCCTCTGGCTTGCAAAGACCGTCGTCCTGGAACTGGTGTGGGTGCTTGCCTACACCTATCGGCTCGACCGTCCGGGCATCATCCTTGCGCTCTCAAGGCTCCTGGGACTGGCCAACCTCAGGGTCGAAGACGCCCTTCAGGTTGCTCAGGCTGTGCACTGGTACGAGCAGGGAATGGACTTCGCGGACGCGCTGCACCTGGCTTCGTCCGGCAACGCCGCCGAGCTCGTGACGTTCGACCGGAAGCTGTCGTCGAGGGCGGAGGAGATTGGGGGGCACCCCCCGGTGCGGCTGCTGTTTGTAATCAGGAAAGCGGGTCAGAACCAGACCCTTTGAGGCGTTCCGGCCGCCCCTCGGCGCCGACCCGCACCAGGACGGCACGACGTGCTCCGCTGCCACCCTGCATGTCGGTGGCACGTGCGCGGTACCGCCCGGGGGCCAGCGCCACCTTTCACGGACGACACCTGCAGGTTCACGTGCTGGGAATCTGAACGCCGGCCACTGGTGTGCGGCTACGGTCGCTGGCCGAGGGTCCCCTCGGAGACGCCGGAGCCTGGCACCGGGGTGTACGGGACGACGACGAAGGGGTGCCGGGCGGGATCGAAGTCCCGGGTGTTGCGGGTCGCCAGCATGAGGCCGTGATGGACCGCCGAGGCGGCCTGCAGCGCGTCGGGCAGCTTCCAGCCGTGCGTGGGTCGAAGCTCCGCTGCGAGGTCCGCGATCTCGCGGTCGATGGGGACGAAGGTGAAGCAGTCGAGGAACCGTGCCCCGAGCTGGCGCACGTTGCCTTCCAGGCCGGTCAGGACCTCGGCGCGGGTGATCGCCGAAACATGGGCCTCGCCGCCCACGCTGCGGAGGTACTCGGTGGCCATCGGCACGCCGTTGAAGTGGTCGATCAGGATGACCGAGTCAAGCAGGATGCCGTTCCCACTCATTGCGCAACCTCCGCTGGACCTCGAGGCCGTCCTCTCCCGAGCCGATGCCGCGGGTCGCGGCGAGCAGCGCGTCGAGCTCCCCCGCGCGCTCCCGCTCCTGGCGCATGTGCTTCACGGCTCGCCGGATGACTTCCGTCATGGGCACGCCCTCGCGTGCCGCCTCGGCATCGAGCCAGCGCTTGTCGCCCTCCTCCAGTGAGATGACCGTCCTGACCATGGCCGCCTCCGATATCACATCGACAAAATGATATCACTTGACGAGGTGCTTCAACTCGGTACGTCGTACCGCATTGTGTTCATTGTGGCTGCCTCTGGCGGGGGCTCCAGGCGATGCCCCGTCAGGATCGTCGGGGCCATCACTTCGTGTGGCGCCTCGGCAACGGCTGCTCGATCGGCCGGGTGAACGGATTGCGCACGACGATGCCGTCGTACGACGCGCCATCACCGAGGTCCTCGGAGTACACCACGGTGCACCCTGCGGTGCGCGCCGCCTCGAGAATGGCGGCATCCCACACCGAGACACGGTGCCGCGCGGCCTGCGCCACGGCTGCCTGGACGATCCCCGGGGTCATCGACACTACCGGCCAGGCGGCGAGGGCGTCCAGAAAGGCCGAGGCGTCGGCATGGCTCAAGGGCGTGGCGAGCTTTCGCGTCACGGTCACGAAGAGCTCGAGCATGACCTGGGTCGAGACCGCGAAGCACCCGGTCTCGAAGCCGCGGGAGACGAGATCGGCGGCCACGGCGTGCCTGGCGGCATCATCGTCGGCAAGGGCGTACACCAGGATGTTGGTGTCGAGGAACGCCTCAGGCGTGGCGCTCATGGAGCTCCTCTCGCGCCGGCAGACGACCGCCAACCCGCGCCATGGGTCGCTCCACGAGACGTCGAACGGCCTGCCAGGCGCCATGACGGCGGTGATCCTGCTCAACCAGCACCCGCAGGTGCTCACGAATCAAACCGCTCACGGAGGTGTGCTGCCGCGCGGCGACGACCCGAGCGTCCATGAGGAGGTCGTCGTCGATGGTCAGGGTCACATTCGTCTTGCCCACTTCAGCCTCCACAGAATAAGTGTATCACGGGTTATGTGCCAGGAACGCGTCCCGTGTGTGGCACTCTTGACACTGTTGGTCGATCCTGTGTCGCGGCGCGGGCGAGGCCAAGGCAGGTGCCTGGTCTCACGCCTTTTCGACGCTGACAGACAGATACCCGGCATCGGTTGGGCACGATGTCCACCACCAATGCCACAGCCCCCGCGGCGCAGCCGAACTGGACTCCACACCCGCCAGGCGAATCAGGCATTGAAGGCGGTCGAGGTTGGTGGCGCCATCATCCTTCCACAGCACGGTGGGAGAGGTGACTGAACCTCCCGCCTCAACAATGTCGACAAGTGTGGACGTGGTATCTGAGTGGGTGGTGAACGACGTGCCTGCGGCCGCTTTCACCGTGCATTCGTGCGTGGGCTTGCCGCGTGGCCAGGTGGTGCTCATTCGGGCAGGCGCGCGTGCACCGCTTGCGAGAAGCTGGAATGTTATTTAGACTTTGCGATGCAAGTCTGAATAGTCGACTGCGCTATTCAGCGTTCCTGAGCAAGGAGGGCCTCCCGACATGAAGCGCGGTCCCACCGGAACCTACCATGTCACGCGCGCTGGGGGTGAGCAGGTACAGGCCTTTGCGCCCGCGCCACTACCGCCCGCTCCGGCGCTCGACCTTGGGGACGGGCTGCAACGCTCCCTCGAGGCGGCGGTCCTGGCACTCGGTCGCCTGGACGGCCTCTCCGCGCTGCTGCCCGACAAGGCGCTGTTCCTCTATGCCTACGTCCGCAAGGAGGCCGTGCTTTCATCGCAGATCGAGGGCACGCAGTCGTCCCTGTCGGACCTGCTGCTCTACGAGCTCGACGAGGCACCAGGCGTGCCCCTCGACGACGTTGTCGAGGTGTCCAACTACGTCGCGGCGCTCGACCACGGCCTCGCCAGGCTGCGGGCCGGGTTTCCGCTGTCCAACCGCCTGATTCGCGAGATCCACGGTGTGCTGCTCTCACGCGGACGGGGCAGCGGCAAGGACCCGGGCGAGTTCCGGCAGTCGCAGAACTGGCTCGGTGGCAGCCGGCCGGGCGAGGCCGTGTTCGTGCCCCCGCCGCACACGCTCGTGCCCGAGTGCATGGGCGCGCTCGAGAGCTTCCTCCACGCCGAGGATGACGGGCTTCCGGTGCTGATCAGGGCCGCGCTCGCGCACGTGCAGTTCGAGACCATCCACCCGTTCCTCGACGGCAACGGCCGGGTCGGCCGGCTGCTGATCACCCTGTTGCTGTGCCATGCAGGTGTGCTCCGGGAGCCGCTGCTCTACCTCAGCCTGTTCTTCAAGCAGCACCGCCCGACCTACTACGAGCTCCTGGATCGGGTGCGGCGCGATGGCGACTGGGAGGCCTGGCTGTCGTTCTTCCTGGAGGCCGTGAGGGAAACCGGCGAGGGAGCGGCGTCGACCGCCCAGCGCCTGTCGGATCTGTTCAGGCTGGATCGATCACGCATCGAGGCCGCGGGCCGGCGGGCCGGCTCGGCACTTCGTGTGCACGAGGCCCTGAAGGCACGGCCGATCCTGTCCATGTCGGCGGTTTGCCGTGTCTCCGGGCTGTCGTTCCCGGCGGTGTCCTCGGCGATGGGCCTGCTCGGCGAGCTAGGTGTCGCTCGCGAGCTGACCGGCAGGCGCCGCAACCGCCTGTTCGTCTACACCGGCTATCTGTCGATCCTCAACGAGGGGACGGAAGGCTCCTGAGCCCGAGACGTCCGAGCGTGGGATCGGCGCGCGGTGCGGGCCGACGCGGCGCGTTCGGGACGACCGCGCCCACCTTTCGCGCGGAAAGGTGGGCGACGGGGTCTTCCCGGTCACAGGGCGGCGGTGACGGCGGCCTCGACCGCAGGGACCGACAGCCCCAGCCGGGCGCAGGCGGCCGCGAGCCAGCGGGCCGCCTTCTCGGCGAGCAGGCGCCACTCGTCGGCGTGGTCGGCGGCGCGGGTGCGCAACACGTGCAGCGCGAGGGCGGTGGCGACGATCAGCTCGTGGTCGGGCTGCGGCCTCGACCCGGCGCGCAGCTCGGTGACGAGACGCCGTAACGCTGCCGCCTGGACGCCCGCCAGCCGCGCGATCTCGGCGTCCAACTGCCACGAGCCGTCGGCGCGCTGGCGGGCCGCGAGGGCCTCGTGGAGGGCTGGCACCGCCGGTTGCCCGATGGCGCGCCCTCCGACGGAGCTGGGGGGTGCGAGGCAGGCGTCTGCCTCACCGCTCGTGCGAGCCCTCCGTGCTCGCTGAAACCGCGGCATGGGCTCCGCTGCGGCAAAGCTCAGATCCTCCGCCGCGCACGGAGCACCCATCGACATGCTGGCCATCCTGACGGGCGTCCTGGCGGGGTACGGCATCGCCATGGCGGGCGCCGGGGCGCTGCGCACCCGGTCGGCGCCGCCCCAGCCGTGGGTGAGCGCGACCGGGACGCGGCGCAGCTCGGCGGGGGCGAGGTTGGTCTGACCCTCACGGGTCTCGACGGCCACGAACGAGGTGGCGCTCGAGGCGAGTCCGGCCGCGAGCGCGAGGTCGAGGATGGCCTGCGGCACGCGGGCCTGCTGCCGCCCGGCCTGCTGCGAGCCCCGGCCGTCGTGGAGCGGGCTGGTGCCGTCCTCGAGGGCACGGATGGCGGCGCGGGCGCACAGCCGCCCGAGGGTGCGGCCGCCCGTCGCCGAGGCAGGGTCGAAGGGCAGCACCCACTCGCACGGCCCGACGGGGCCTGCGGCACGAAGACGCGCCACCCCGGACCCCGTGCCCCGCAGGCGGGCGTACACGGTCACCGGCTCGCTCACGAACAGCCGGGGCAGCCGGTGCGGGACCTGCTCCAGGACCGTGAGGCCGTCCCACGCCAGCGTCACGTCGCGGAGCACGGGGCCGGCCAGCCGCCCGAGCTGGCGCAGCACCTTCGCCTCGAGCCGCTCGCCGGGGAAGATCATCTCGCAGGCGCCGTGGCTCGCGCGGGCGACCGCCCGCACGAGGTGCTCGGAGGCGCCGAAGCCGATGCCGAAGGTGAAGATCGCCGCGGTGTCGGCGTGCTCCCCGGCGAGGGCGATGACCGCCGGCTCGTTGGTCACCTCGCCGTCGGTGAGGAGCACGACGCGCCGCTCGAGGCCCGGCACGCCGGGGCGGGTCAGCACCGCCTCCAGGGCCGGCAGGATCTCGGTCCCGCCCATGTCGGCCTGCATCCCGGCGACGTACCGGGAGGCCTCGTCGAGGCTCTGTTGGTCGTAGGGCCGGGAGGCGCCGAACAGGCTCGCGTGGCTCGACCCGAAGCCGACGATGTCGAAGCGGTCGCCCTCCTGCAGGCTGCGCAGGCAGAGCTGCAGCGCCCGCCTGACCTCCTCGATCGAGCTGCCGTGCATGGAGCCCGAGCGGTCGACCAGGAAGGTGATCTCACGGGGCAGGCGGCGGTCCCCCGCGACGGCCGGGAGGAAGGTCAGCGCCGCCACCAGCTCGCCGTCCGGCTGCCGCTCGAGCATGGCGAGCGGCCGCGCCGCCTGGCGCGGGGTGAGCAGCAGCACGAGGTCGCGGTCCATCGGGGTCTGGGCTGCGACCAGCTCCACCCGCGCGCGCTCGCCGTCCAGGGTGACGCGGACCGGGTGTGACGGCGACTCCACGGCGGCCAGGCCACCCGGGAGCTCCACCGATGCCGCGAAGGAAAAGCCGTACGGCACCTCGAGCCCGACCGGCGGGCTCAGGCGCTCGGCCGGGGTGGGGCTCACGCCCCGGAGGTCCTCGGCCGGGGCGTAGCGCGGCGCCACGGTGGTGGGGAGCGCGAACCGCAGCGCGTCCCCATCCCGGCCGAGCTCCGCCACCCACTCCAGCTCCACGGCGATCTCCTGGCCGGGCAAGAGGTTGCCCACGCTCAGGGTGAGCACGTTGGGGCGCTCCTGGTCGAGGAGCACGGCGCCGTGACCGGCCTGCAGCGCGTCGTCGTAGGCGGCGAACGCCTTCTCGCGCTCCTCCACCCGCGCCTCGATGCGCCGCTCCCCCGCCGCCGCCTCGGGGACCGGGAAGACGTACACCGCCTCGACCGGCACCGCCTCGGCGTTGCGGTACCGCTGGCGCAGCACGACACGGCTCTGGGCGCCCCGGATCTCGGCCTCCACCTGCACGCCCAGCAGGGGGATCGGCTGCGCCGCCGTGGTCAGGAGCCCGGCGGCCGGATTGGCGACAGCGTTCATTCCTCGTCTCCCTTTCTCGACAGCTCATGAAGGAACGCGGCAAGTGCCGCAAGCTGGCTTTCGCGCAGCGGTGGATGCGTCTCGGCGAGGTGCAGCTCGATGCCCGGCAGGACGGTCTGGCGGATGTACCGGCCACCGCCCGGCCCGGGGTCCGGGGTGCGGGGTCCGGGGTCCGGGGCACTACTCATCCCCGGAGCGGGCTGCGGGGTGTCGGGTGGGGTCGGTGCGGGGTCGGCCGAGAGGCGGGAGCGGATGTCCTCGAGCGACGCGCCGGCGAGCTGCAGGGCCTTGATGCGCAGGACGGCGGCGAGGTGGGTGGCGTCGTAGTGCTCGCCGCGCCCCCGTCCGAGCGGCGCCGGCAGCAGCCCGCGCTGCACGTAGAACCGCACGGTGCGGCGCGACACCCCCGCCCGTTCCGCCAGCTCGCCGATGGAGTACCGTTCATCGCTCACGGCACACAATATGACATCGTACTGTCACATTGTCAAGTGTCGCATTAATGGAAGGTGACTGGCGCGGTCGGGACGACCGCGGCCACCTTTCCGATCAGAGACCTCCGGCTGCGCAGGATGGGGGCTCGGGTACAATGGCTATAAAGATGGCTATCGGGAGGGACCGTGAGCTCACACTACTCGATCGCAGATGCCAGGAACCGGCTCCCCCGCCTGGTGCACGAGGCGGAGGAGGGTGAGGCGGTGCACCTCACCCGTCGAGGGAAGCCGGTGGCCGTGGTGATGTCGGTGGCAGCCTACGAGCGGCTCATGCGCCGGGGCTCCTTCCACCAGGCGCTCAACGACTTCCGCGAGCGGCTCGAGGTCGCGTCGCTCGGCATCGACCCGGAGGAGGTTGCCGGCACCCGCGACCGGACGCCGGGACGTGGGGTGGCGCTGTGAGCAAGGGGTTTCTGCTCGACACCGACATCCTGTCCGAGCCGCTGCGGCCGGCACCCGATCCTGCGCTGATGCTCAAGCTCGAGGAGCACGACAGCGAGCTGGCGACCGCCTCGGTGGTCTGGCACGAGCTGGTGCTTGGCTGCCGGAGGCTGCCGCCGTCCCGGAAGCGGCGCGCCATCGAGACATACCTGCGGGAGGTGGTCGAGGCCACGATCCCGATCCTGCCCTACGACGGGAGCGCCGCCACCTGGCACGCCGAGGAGCGAGCGCGGCTGGCGAGGATCGGTGCCGTGCCCTCGTTCGTCGATGGCCAGATCGCCGCCATCGCCAGGGTCCACGATCTCGTCCTCGTGACCTCCAACACCGCCCACTTCACGACGTTCTCGGGTCTTCGCGTCGTCGACTGGCGAGCGCGCTGAGCGATCGCGGGGTTGGAGCTGATGGCAGCCAGTGGGCCCAGCAGATCCTCGTCGACATCACGGGAGACAGCGCCGCTGCATGCCAGGGGCTCGCCGGGTTGCGCTCCCGCACGGGGGTCGGGGGGACCAGGACAGCTCACTCGTAGCGGAGGGCCTCGATCGGGTCGAGGCGCGAGGCCTTGACCGCCGGCCAGAGGCCGAAGACGATCCCCACCCCCATCGATACGGCCAGGCCGACCAGCGGCGACCACAGCGGCACGTTGGTCGGCAGCGACGGGATCGTCGCCCGCACGGTGGCGGCGATGGCGAGCCCGAGCGCGACGCCGATCACCCCGCCCAGGGACGACAGGGTCACCGCCTCGGTCAGGAACTGGCCGACGATGTCCCGGCGCAGCGCCCCCACCGCCCTCCGCACGCCGATCTCGCGGGTGCGCTCGGTGACCGAGGCGAGCATGATGTTCATCACCCCGACCCCGCCGATGAGCAGCGAGATGAAGGCGATGAACACCATCGCCCCGGTGACCCCGCCGGTGATCGCCTTGAACTGGCCGATGAGCTGGTCGGGGGTGTTGACGGCGAAGTCGTTGGGCTTGTCAAACGGCACCTTGCGGCGGTGGCGGAGCACCTCGGTGGCCTTGTCGATCACGAGCTGCAGGTCCGCAGGATCCCGCGGCAGGACGCCGATGACCACGCCGTCGTCGCGGACGTTGGCGGGAAACAGCCGCTCGAAGGTGCCGAACGGCAGCAGCACCTTGTTGTCGGGCGAGTAGCCGAACTGCTCGCCCTTCTTGTAGAGGACGCCGACGACGCGGAAGCGGGCGCCGTTGATCGTGATGTCCTTGCCGATCGGGTCCTCGTGGGGAAAGATGGCTTCCCGGACGTCGGCGCCCAGGACCACGACCGGCGCGCTGCGCTCGACCTCGGTGGCGCTGTAGAACCGCCCGCGCACCACCGGGTAGGCCATCGCCGTCGGGTAGTTCTCGTCGGTCCCCAGGACGTAGGGGAGGTTGGCCTCGAGGTTCAGGCGCTTGATGTGGACCACGCCGCCGTCGTAGCCCACCCGGGACGACACGATCTGGGCCTCGGGCACGAGCTCCCGGATTGCCTCGGCGTCGGCCACGGTCAGGTTGCGCCGGCGCTTCATCTCGTCGAAGTCCGGCCCGCCCGGGCCGAAGCGGTCCTCGTACTTCTGGAACTCGATGCGGCTCGCGCCGAACGCCTGGAGGTTGCCGATGACGTTGGTGTTGAACCCCGAGATGATGGCCACCATGGCGATGACCGTGGTCACGCCGACGACGATGCCCAGGACGGTGAGGCCGGCCCGGAGCTTCCTCTCGCGGATCGCGGCGAGGGCGAAGCGGGCGTTCTCGCCGAATCCGCGGCGGAACAGGTTGTAGAGCGGGCTCATGGCACCACCTCACTCATAGCGCAGCGCCTCGATCGGCTGCTTCCTCGCCGCCGCCGCCGCCGGCGCCAACCCGGCGAGGACCCCGGTGACCGTGGCCACGGTCAGCCCCAGGAGCACGAACTGGAGCCTGACCTCGGCCGGGAAGTAGACGTTCACCGCCATCGCCACCACCGCTCCCAGCAGCACGCCGACCAGGCCGCCGACCCCGGCCAGCAGCGCCGACTCGAGCAGGAACTGGCGGCGGATGTCGCGCGAGCGGGCGCCCAGGGCCTTCCGCAGGCCGATCTCCTGGGTGCGCTCCACCACCGACACGAACATGATGTTGGCGATGACGATGGCGCCGACCAACAGGGAGATCCCCGACACCAGGATCATGACGGCGAACGCCCCCTGGCTGATCGAGGCCCACAGCGCCTTGATCGCCTCGGAGCCGACGACGCCAAACGGGTCGGGGTCCCCGAAACTCGTCTTGCGCACCGACCGCAGAATGGTCCGGACCTCGTCCTGGGTCGCCTCGACCGCGGCCATGCCGCCCGCCGGGCGGACCATGATGGCGACGCCGTCGTTGCTGGTGAGCACCTTCTGAAGGAACGTGATGGGCACGAAGACGACGCTGTCTCGCGGCTGGCCGAGGAACTGGCCGAGTCGGGTCTGCAGGCCGATGACCCGCACCGGGTAGCCGCGCAGCAGGATGGTCCGGCCGATGGGGTCGAGGTTCGGGAAGAGCTGGTCCTTGACGTCGGCGCCGATCACCGCCACCGCCGCCGCATGGAGCTCCTCGGTCGGGTTGAAGAACCGCCCGGCGGCGATGTCCAGGTTGAGCATGGAGTCGACGTTGGCGGTGTAGCCGGTGACCTGGACACCGGAGAGCTTGCGGCTGCCGGCGTGGACGGTGAGGTTCTGACCGGCCTGGGCCCCGACCGCGGCGCAGCTCCGGCACTCCTCGGCCACCAGCCGCGTCTCGCGCATGGTCAGTGACTTGCGGCGGCTGGCGAGGATGAACTCGGCGCGACCGCGGATGATGCCGTACTTGGTGAACACCAGGACGTCGGGGTTGAGGTTGGTGAGCTTGGTCTCGACGTAGGTGTTGAGGCCGGAGATGATCGACACCACCGACACCACGGTCATCACGCCGATGATGACACCGAGCAGCGTGAGGCCCGAGCGCAGCTTGTTGCGCCTCAGGGCCAGGAGCGCGACGCGCAGGAGCTCGGCAGGACCCATGGCCTAGGACGCTCCTGCCTCGCCCGCCTCCTGCTTCTTGCGCTGCTCCTCGCTCATCGCCTTGACCCGGTCGCCTTCCTTGATCGTCCGGAGCGTCTTGAACGGCCCGGTCACGACCTCGGTCCCGGGCTCGAGGCCCTCGGTGACCTCGACCTGGAGCTCGCCGGTGATGCCGGTCGTGACCAGGACGAAGCCCACCTTGCCGTCGACCACGGTGTAGACGCCCTGCTCGGTCTTGAGCCGGCCGATGGCGTCCTTCTCCCCCCTGGGCGAGTCGCGGATGACGACCGCCGCGAGGGGGATGGCCGGCACCTTCGACCGGGTCCCGGTGATGATGTCGGCGGTCACCGAGAAGCCCGGGCGGATGCTCGGCGGCGGGTCGAGGAGCTTGACCCGGACCTTGAAGTTGATCGCGTCGGAGGTCGTGATCAGGCCGGCGAGCTCGACGTCGTCCCTGGCGATGGGCGAGCTGCCGACCTCGGTCACCACGCCGTCGAACCGACGGTCCGGGTAGGAGTCCAGGGTCAGGACGGCCTTCTGGCCGAGGGCGATGCTCGGGGTGTCGGTCTCGTCGACCATGAGCACCGCCTGCACCGTGGACATGTCGGAGATGGTCATGAGCTGGGTGCCGGCGTTGTTCATCGTTCCGACCACGGTGACCTCGCCGGCCTTGATCCTCAGGGTGGTGACGGTGCCGTCGATCGGCGAGCGGACCGTGGTCTTGGACAGGTCGTCGCGGGAGGCATTGAGCACGGCCCGGCTCTGCTCGATCTGGTGCACCGCGGTCTGGTAGGCGGCCCGCGCCGTGTCGAGCGCGGCCTGGGCGTGCTGGAGGTCGGCCACCGGGATGATGCCCGAGCGGTGGTTGTCGTCGGCCCGCGTGAAGTCGCCCTGGGCCCGCTCAAGGGCGGCCCGCGCCGAGTCGAGCTGGCTCTGGCTGCCGGACAGCGCCGCGGCCGAGCCGGCCTCCTGGGCCGTGGCGCGGGTCTTGTCGATCTGGAGGAGGAAGTCCCCGGTCTTGACCGGGTCGCCCTCGCGCACCGCCAGGTTGACGACCTGGCCCATGACCAGGGCGGCGAGGTCGACCTTCTTCTCCGCCTGGATCTTGCCGTTGGCCGTGACCTTGGCGACGACGTCCTCGAGCTCGACCCTGGCGATCGACACCTCGGTGGGCGCGTTCTTCTTCTGGTACCAGTTGAAGATGCCGCCCCCGACGACGACCACGACCAACCCGCCGATGATCAGCCACTTTCGCCAACGCCGCATGGTCACTGTCCTCTTCCCGCGGCCGCCATCCGCCGCGCACTGCCTGAGATCCTCCGGGAGCTGCCACGGTCGCCAGGGGCTCCCCGGGGCACCGCGCCAGCCGGCACGGACGCCAGCCGCCCGGACACACGCTTGCCTCGTCGCTGAAGAATACGTCCCGGACGGTCATTTGTTCACGGCGTCAGATGGATGGCCATCCCCGAGAACGAGAAAGCCGCCCGAGGCGGGCGGCGGGCTGGTCGAAGTGGCGGGGTGGACGAGACTCGAACTCGCGACCTCCGGCGTGACAGGCCGGCGTTCTAACCAACTGAACTACCACCCCGCGCGAAACAGGCGGCTCGGGCAGATGGTGGGAGGTGAGGGATTTGAACCCACGACCCCCTGCGTGTAAGGCAGGTGCTCTGCCGCTGAGCTAACCTCCCAC
>JALOLB010000354.1 GCA_025456225.1 Thermoanaerobaculaceae bacterium | reverse complement strand
TGGATGCCTCCTGGCGGCGGCCGCCGCGGGGGCAGAGAAGAAAGTCGGGTCAACCGCCAACGGCACCGGGATCTGGTTGTACACCCCGCAGCTCGACATCAGCATCGTCAACATGACCGAGTACACCCTCGACTGGTCGGGGGGGAGGACCGTCTCGTGCGTGAGCGCGTGCCTGGATCCCTGGACGGACAGCTCTAACCGGTATATCCACGGCGCCGCCCCCTACCGCACCCTCGTGTGGCACTTCGAGTCCCCGTACTTCTGGCAGGTGGAGGCCTGGGACGGGGCGACCACCTTCTGGCTCGAGGGCCAGGACACCAAGTACAACTTCAAGATGGTCTTCCTGTCACAGAACGACGACCAGGGGTATGCGGGAAAGGGCACGTGGGTGTCACTGCAGCCCGTGACCTGGGGGGCCTGGAAGGGCTACAACGGCGACTCGGCGGCGCCCGACTTCAGGCCGGGATACCAGAACGGCCGCTACGTCACGCGGATGAACGACAAGCAGATGCACAACATCATGACGATGGTGAGCGACCACTTCGTGGTGTCGCTGTACAGCCCGAACAACAACGACATTGTCGTCGTGGTGCAGCAGAACTACAGCCCGACGTGGGGCTCCGACTCGAACAGCTACAAGGGATTTCCCCTCAACTGGGCAGACAACGCCGAGCTCTCGTGCCCCGGACCGCAGGTGTACCCCTCGCCGTGAGCCGCGAACGTCTGCGACGATTCCAGTAGGACGATCCCCCCGGCCGTCACCCGATCGGCCGGGGGGATGGACTCGCGCCGTTGGGCGAGCAGGTCCGCCACGGCCGGTGCACGGCCGCGGCCCAACATCCGAAGACCCCGGCTCAGTGCTTGCTCGCCGGCACCTCCGGTGGGTGCATCTGCAGCGCCTGATCGAGGATGGCCGGTATGTCCTCGAGGCCCTTCGGCATGTCGCCTGACGTCCCTCCCGCGGGCGTCGGGGCCTCCCCTGCCGCTGCCTGCCGCTCGAGGAGCTCGTCGGAGGAGAGGTCGTCGGGATGGAGCCTGACCGACAGCGTGAGCAGTGCGTAGCTGCGGCTCCTGGTCGTGCTCTTCTCGGAGAAGAGGTACTTCAGCAGCGGGATCTTTGACAGGCCGGGAGTGCCGGACCGTGAGTTGATGTCGCTGTCCGAGACGAACGAACCAACCAGGTAGGTCCGCCCGTCTGCCGGGAAAACCCGCGTGGTCTTGAAGCTCTTGTCGCTGTACTGCGGGGCGGTTACGTCGCCCATGCGCTTCTCGCCGGAGATCAGCGAGACCTTGACCGTGATGTCGAGGCGGACCCGCGCGGCGCTCGGCGCCGCCCCGAATTGCATGACGATCGGGGTCACCTCGATGTTCGTCTCGAGGTCCTGGTACTCGGTCTGCACGTTGCCGTAGACGTCGAGGCTGAAAATAGGCTCGTGCCGCACATCGGAGATCTCCGCCTTGATCCCGTTCGGGGTGAACACCTGGCTCGCCACCAGCGCCTTCCCGAGGCCGAGGCTCTCGTCCGCAACGAGGATGTTGCCGGCTCCCGAATCGTTGACGTCGACGCTAGTGAAGCCCTCCCATGCCTCGTGGAGGTACTTCTCGAACGACCCCGAATAGGTAATGCTGTTGGGAAACAGGTTGATGCCGAGCTCGCGGATCTCCGAGTCGGTCATCTGCGTCAGCCGCGCCGAGATGGCGACCAGGTGCTTGCGGCCGGTTGCGACGAACATCTCCTTGACCGTCGCGATCATCGAGGCGACTCTATCCGGTTCGCCGCCGACGAGGAGCTGCGGCAGCAGCCCGACGGGCTGGTAGAGGGCGATCTTGATGCCCTCCGGCTCGAAGCGGCCCGACTGCATGACCTCCTTGGTCGCGTCGACGTTGTCCGGATCGATCGAGATGCTCGCGAGGCGGCCGTCGTGGCTGACCTTGATGGGTAGGGTCCGAACGTCGGACGCGGCGGCCGTTGCCGACAACCGGGTCAAGGGGTGCCAGAGCTCGGCGAGGAACCCGCGAGCGTCGACGCCGAAGGTCTGTCTGAGCACGACCGGGGCGCCGTTTGTGCACCCCCAGGCATAGACGGTTGCCCGACCCGTGACCGCGGCGGGGACGACCTCGGCGATGGGGTTCGCCGCGCAGAACTCCGCCATCGCAGGGGTCGGCTCGTGTGAGGCGTTCGCACGCTCAAGGCAGGGCAGGTTGGTGCCGAAGTGACAGGCGACGAGCTCGCCGTCCATGCACCGCCACGCCGCGTGCTTCTGGAATCCCGGTGGCGCGTCGGAAGCCACCACTCCCTCATGGATCAGCCCCTGGACCACGGCATCGGGGACCACGGGACCGGCCCAGCGCTGGTCCGGCGCGTCCATCGTGCCCACCACCTCGCAGTACTTGAAGGGATCCACGAACCCCTGCTGCCCACTCCCCACCGTCGGTATGCACTTCCCGTCGAAGTACATCCAGGCGTCGCAGGTTGCGCCGTTTGCAAAGGTGCACTCGCCCCGCTCGTGCCCGGTGCCGGCATCACCCGTCACACGATACCGGCCGCCGGTGATCACGCAGTAGCGCGCCGCTGGCGTCACCAGTTCGGTGACCTTGACCCCACCGGGCGGGCAGGTACCGCGCAGGAGTGCCCACTCCTCGCACTGCCGGTTGTCCGTGAACCGACATACCCCGTATTCGCCACCGTCGCCACGTTGTTCGATGGTGAGCTCGCCACCTTGCTTCTGGCAGTTCGCCGAGGCGGGGTTGGCCAGGCTCACCTGAGGCTGCGGCGCCTGCCCGC
Organism: Thermoanaerobaculaceae bacterium; assembly: GCA_025456225.1. Taxonomy (GTDB): domain Bacteria; phylum Acidobacteriota; class Thermoanaerobaculia; order Thermoanaerobaculales; family Thermoanaerobaculaceae; genus JAAYVZ01. The sequence continues at coordinate 544 of JALOLB010000354.1, read as the reverse complement.
GCGGTCCCGTTGATGTGTGGCACGCCGCGGAAAACAGGGCGACGGCGACCCATGCCGGTACCGGCGCAAATCCGCGAGCGACGAGACTTCTCGCTGCACCACGTCGTGCCATCACGACCTCCCCCCGGTTCCGCATGACTGGCGGAGCGCTGGCCGCCGCGGTCACCCCGGCGTGCGGCCGGCTTCCGACCGCCGTGCGAACGGTGCTTTGCCTCGCCTGCGAACCGCCCGCACCCTGCCCCCGCCGCTATCCCGCAGGGTTGCAGGGGGTACGCAGGTGTGACTCGACGTCCACATTGTGGCAGTCTAGCTGAAAACCGCCGCGTGTACGGCCTGCGTCGCTGGATCCGGAGACCAGACCTGGGCCCGGACGGCCTCGCTGCGGTCGTTGTCGACTCATCCGGGTAGGATCTGCTGGGAACGCAGCTCCCTGATGCGGTCGCGGAGGGCGGCGGCCTGCTCGAACTCCAGCCGCTTGGCGGCGGCCCGCATCTCCTTTTCCAGGTCGACAATGGCCTTGGCGAGGGACTGCGGGTCGCTGGTG
>JALOLB010000128.1 GCA_025456225.1 Thermoanaerobaculaceae bacterium | reverse complement strand
AGTTGTCAAGCACCGAGCGGTCGCAGATGACGACCTGGTGGGTGGCCTCGGCCTCGATCTCCCAGGCCATCTGGGTGTGCAGAATCCACGACTGGGCCGCGAGGCCGGTCTCACGGTTGATGGGAAGGGGACAGCGCCTGGCCACCTCCCGCACCATCTCGACGTTGACGTCCCGGCGCTTGAGGCGTGCCGCGAGCTCGAAGCAGAGGGTGGTTTTGCCGACTCCGTGGGTGCCGATGAGAGCGACCTTCACGTCGGCCTCGAGTCCTCGGCGATACCGGTCACGGCGGCGAGCAGGGCGCTGCCGTCCCTTGGGCGGTGGTTGGGGTCCTTGGCGAGGCACGCGAGAACGAGCTGAGCGATGGCGGGGTCGAGATCCGGCGCGATCCCGGTGGGGTCGGGCGGTGGCAGCTCGAGGTGCGCCTTGAGGATGTTGCCATGGGTGAACGGCAAGGTGCCGGTGGCGAGCTGGAAGAAGGTGACGCCGAGGGCGTAGATGTCGGTGCGCTCGTCGGGGCTCTCGCCGAGGATCTGCTCGGGCGCCATGAAGTACGGTGTGCCGGCGGCCCCCGAGGCCGACTGGTCGAGCTCGTCGAGCCGCCGGGCGATCCCGAAGTCGAGGATCTTGATCTGCCGGCGGTCGGCCAGGATCATGTTGGCCGGCTTCAGGTCCCGGTGCACCACGTGGCTGGCGTGGGCGTACGCGACGGCGTCCGAGATCTGACGCATGAAACCCGCGAGGTGCAGCCGCACGAAGAGCGGCTCCTCCCGCAGGAGCTGGTTGAGGGTTGGGCCGGCCACGAACTCCATGGAGATGAAGAACGACCCGAAGCCGCGGTCGAAGTCGTAGATGTGCACGATTCCCGGGTGCGAGAGCGCCGCCGCGGCGCGCGCCTCGCGCTCGAAGCGCTTGAACGCCTCGGGGGTGTGCTGGCGGGTGTTGAGGATCTTGATCGCCACCGGCCGCCCCAGGCGCTTGTCGAACGCCTTGTACACCACCCCCATACCGCCCCGCCCCAGCTCCTTCTCGATGGTGTAGCGGGACGCAGGGTCGCTGCCCGTGACCTCGATCCCGGCGGCATCGAGCGCGACCTTGCCCGAGGTGTGGAGCTGCTCGATGGTCTGGCGGTGCTCCTTGACACTCTGCAGGCGCTTCGCGACGTCCTCGTAGGAGTAGTCGAAGTCAACGACCTTCTGCCACACCCCCTCCGCGGCCCTGAGGTCGCCGTGCTGCTCCAGCAGGTGTGCGAGCGTGTAGAAGGCCGGCAGCAGCTCCCGGCGCACCGGCTGGTCGCTCGTGGCCCGCTGCACGGCGCCGATGGCGGTGGGGATGTCCACCTCCCTCGCCAGCCAGGCCGCCAGCTTGGAGAGCGGCTCGGCCAGGGACGGCAGGCTCGCCGAGGTTGCCGAGATCAGCTCCCAGGCGGCCTTCATCTCGCCGGCCTCGAACAGCACGCCGAAGCCTTCCTCGAATCGTCCCATGCGCGCCAGTAGGTTGGCGAGCTCCAGGTGGTGCCCCCCCCGCCCGAGGAGGGCCTCGGCCCGCGACAGGTCGCCCGCCCGCTCGAAGCACCGCGCAGCTTCCAGGAGGTTGCCGGCATGCTCCAGGGCCTGTCCGGCCTCGTCCCACTCGCCGATGGCAGCCAGCAGCTCGCCGGCCAGTCCGGGGTCGGGGAGGCGCTGCGCGACATCCGCCGCTTCCCGCATGAGCCCTGCCTCGCGGTAGCGGTCGAAGGCCTCGCGCAACCGGCCGAGATCGGCGAGCACCGCGGCCGCCTCGGCGCTCATGCCGGTGCTCTCGAAGAGGTGAAGGGCTTCCTCGAGGCGTCCCTCGTCCCGGTGCCGCTGCGCCCGCATGCGGGCCGCCTGCTCGGTCTGCCCGCCGGCCTGCAACGCCTCGGCTGCCCGGGCGAAGTCCCCGGCCGACTCGAAGGCCCGGGCCGCCTCGAGCGGTTGCTCGGCCGCCATGAGGAGGTCGCCGGCATCTTTGAGGCGTCCGGCCGCGAGTGCCACCTGGGCGGCGAGCTGGGGCCGACCGGCTTCCCGCGCAGCCCGAAGAGCGAGGTCCACGGAGCTCGTGGACAACCGCTTGGCCTTGACCGCCATCTCCACGGCACTGGCCGCGCGACGTGCGTCGCCGGCGCGCACGAACGCCTCGATCGCGTTCTCCACCTTGTTGTGTTGCACCAGGAACGTGCCGTAGCGGAGCCAGAGCTGCTGCGCGAGATCCTCGCTCCCGGCCCGCGACGCCATGGACGCGGCACTGGCCAGAGACTCTCCGCCTTCCTTCTGGTAGTACGTGAGGGCTTCCTGGATGCGGCCCAGGTTGCGGGCCACCTCTCCTGCCCGGCCCCACGCCCGGGCGCGTCGGAAGGCACGCAGGGCCCGCCGCGAGTAGCCGGCCTCCAGCCAGAACTCGCCAGCGGCACGGTGGTCGCGGCGGCCGGCAGCTCGCAGGGCAAGGTCGACGGAGGACCCCCTGCCCGGCGAGAAGAGCCCAAGAGCAACCAGGCCGAACACCACGGCAAGGAGGTGGCCCACGATCATCACCGGGCTCGACTTCGGCGCGACAAGGAAGGACGGGAAAGGTTTCAGCAGGAGATCGTTCCCGATCAGGAGCAGGACCCACCAGAGGTTCAGCCAGACCAACAGAAGCGGGGCGATCACCGCCGCAAGAGAGCGGTACCCGCGAGTGATGACGATGGCGAACACGGGGAGGAGCAGCGCCTCGCCCAGCAGCATCATGCCGGCATTCTAGCCGGTCCCAGGCGCTTTCGCACGGGGGCCGTGAGCAGCAACCGGCACCGGGGTGAGCGGGCGCACACTTGAAACTTTACATGAAGACGCTCATATTTTGTGTCGGCGCATGGCGCCTGTGGGGTGAGGCATGAGGGACCTGTACGAGGTGCTCCAGATCGGTCGCGAGGCGAGCGCCGAGGAGATCAAGAAGGCGTACCGAAAGCTCGCGCGGCGCTTCCACCCCGACGTGAACCCTCACGACCCGGAGGCGGAGCGGAAGTTCCGCGAGATCCAGGAGGCCTACGCGGTCCTCTCGGACGATGACAAGCGCTCCCAGTACGACCGCTTCGGAACCGTCGACGAAGGCGAGTCGGCAGCGCGCCAGGCCCATGCCCGGTGGGCAGGCGGCCGCTCGAGGGTCAATGTGAGCTTCGGAGGGTTCGGAGGCTTCCCGGACCTCGGGGACCTGTTCGGCGACCTCTTCCGCGGCGGCGGCCCGGTCTCCCAGGCCCCCGAGACGCCAGCCGAGGCCGCGGTGGAGCTGGATTTCGTCGATGCGATGCGGGGTACCGCCGTGGTCGTGGCCCTCCGTCGCGAGGTCGAGTGCGAGGCGTGCAGGGGCTCCGGGCATACCAGCGAGAAGGTGTGCGGGCGGTGCCGGGGCAGCGGTCGGCTCATCCACACCGACCGGGTGCGGGTCCGCATCCCGGCCGGGGTCGCCGACGGCGACCGGGTGCGGGCGGCGGTCCGCACGACGCCGGGCGGCGAGGTGGCGGTGGCGGTCAAGGTCCGGCCGCACCCGTTCTTCGAGCGTCGCGGCGACGACATCCACACGACCGTTCCCATCAGCTTCGCCGAGGCGTATCTCGGGGCCGAGATCGAGGTGGGCACGATCTGGGGGCCGGTGCGCGCCAAGATTCCGCCGGGAACCCAGTCGGGGCAGCGCTTCCGGCTGCGGGGGAAGGGCGTTCGCAGCGTGCGGACGGGTATTCCGGGCGACCACTTCTACGCGGTGCAGATCGCGGTTCCGAGGGTGGTGACGCCGGGGGGGCGGGACCTGGTTCGTCGGGTCGGCGAGCTCTACGGTGTCGACCCGCGGTCCGGTCTGCCGCTCGGCTTGACATGAGTGGACAGTAACAGCGCTACAATGTGACGATGGTCGACAACAGCAAGCGAATCGACGAGCTGAAGAAAGAGTTGGCCCGGGATTCCCGCTCGCGCCAGTTCTATCAGTTGGGCGAGCTGCTGCGGCGCGACGGGCGCCTGAACGAGGCGGCGGACGTGCTGCGCGGCGGGCTCAAGCACCACTCACGATACGTGGCGGCGTGGGTGGCGCTCGGTCGCACCTGCCTCGATCTCGGGCACGGTCGGGAGACCGAGGCCGCCGATGCCCTCGCCCAGGCCCTCGGCCTCGACGCCCACAACCCCGTGGCGTGGAGGCTTCTGGGCGAGGCCCGGCTGGCGTGTGGACAGCGCAGCGCGGCCCTGGAGGCCATGGAACGCGCGCTGGCCCTGGTTCCTGGCGACGAGGTGCTGAAGGCTGCGGTGGAGGCGCTGCAGGCAGAGTCCACACCGCCGGCGACCATGGTGGAGCGGCGCCCGGCCGCACCGGCGCGACCCGAGTCGCCGCCGCCGCCGGTTCCAATGGAGCCCATCCTCGCGGAGGCGCCGTTCGCCTTCGAAGCGGCGCCCCTGGAGCTCGAGGCGGTGGTGGGGCCGGCTGCAGCGGCGTCGGCACCGCAGGAGCCCGAGACGGAGGTCGCGGCGCCGCCTGTCGAGACCCCGACCGAGGAGCCCGGTCCAGCCGGGCCCGTCGCGCCAACGGTTGACGCGGCGCCTTCGCCCACTCCCCCGGAGCAGGCCTTCTCGGCCGAGGCGCCCTTCCGGGAGGAGGCAGTCTCCGGTGAGGCGCAGCCTGCGCCGCTCCCGGTCGAGTCGGTGATCGAGGCCGCTCCCTCCGCCGACGTCTTCGACGTTTTCGGCGGGCCGCCCGAGCCCGACGTCGAGGTGGCCGAGGTCGAGGAGCCCCTGGTTGCGGCGACGCCCGTCGAGGAGCTCCCCCAACCCACGGAGGAGCCGACGCCGCTGCCGGCCGAGCCGGAACCGGTGGCCGATCTGGAGCCCGAACCGCCCGGATCACCTGACGTTGCGCCGCTCCTGGCGGAGCCGGTGCCGCCCGGGGTGGCGGCCGCCGAGGTGTCTGCAGCGGAGCCAACCTCCGATCTCGAGCCGGCGCCGGTCGATCTCGCGCCACCCGCGCCGGAGGCCCCGATGGAGGAGCCGTCGCTCGCTCCGGGGGTGGGTCCAGAGGGTCAGCCGGAGGAGCTCGCTCCGCCCGAGCCCCCCGCCGAGCCTCTGTCGGTCGCGCCGGAGCCGGGCTCGCCCGAGGAAGAGGCTCTCGCGGTCGCGCCCGTCGAGGTGTCCCTGGCGGAACCCGAGGTGGCGGCGGTGCCGGACGTGGTGCTCGTTGCGGAGTCGGGCCAGCCGGAGGAGGCGCCACGCGTCGTGGCCGTCGAGGAGCCGCCGGTGGAGCCGGAAGCGGCGGAGGGCGGCGCAGGTGGGGACCTGGAGCCCGAGGCGTCGGACGCACGTCCCCTGAATCCGCCCGAGGTCGAGGAAGGCGCTGTCAGGGAGGCTCCGGGCCCGGCCGAGTCCGGCGAGGAGCCACCGGCGTCCATCACCCTGGCACGGCTCTACCTCCATCAGCAGCAGATGGATGCCGCGGTGGAGGTGCTCGAGCGCCTCCTGGGAAGGGAGCCGGACAACCAGGAGGCGAGAGACCTCCTGGTGCTGGTCCGTGACCTCATGGAGGAGGTCCATGAGCCGCAGGCTTCGGCGCTGTCGGTGGGCGAGCGCAAGATCGCGGCCCTGCAGCGCTGGCTGGCCCGCATCGAGCCAGGCCGGGAGAGGATGACACCATGACCTTCGGGACCCATCTGACCGACGTGCGGGGCTGCCAGGGCGTCGTCCTGACGGCAATCGCGGCTCGCGACGGTATCCCCGTCGAGAGCTGGGGGGGCCGGCACGGGGAAATCGATGAAATCGTCGCCGAGTACTCAACGTTCCTCCGGGAGGTGTCGAGCGCCAATCGCGAGCTGCAGCTCGGCGAGCTGGAGCAGGTCGTGGTGGCGGCGGAGCGACGGGTTGCAATCATGACTGCCATCACTCCCGAGTACTTTCTTCTCACGGTGCTGACCCGGGACGGCAACACCGGCCGGGCGCGCTTTGCCAGTCGCGTTGCAGCCTTCAGGCTGCGCGCCGATTTCATGTAGGCGGGTCTATGCTCAAGTTCGAGGAGCTGTGTCAGCTCATCCGGGTCGTCGCCGAGCACAAGGTCAGCTCGGTGGAGATCGAGCAGGATGGGATGCGTATCCGAATCGATGGCCCTCCGGCCCCGCTGCCGGCCGGCACGCCGCTGCTGGGTGGCGCGCTGGCACCGGTCGCCTTCTCGCCGGCAGAGGCTCCGAGGCCGATAGCCTCGTCCGACGGCGCCGGCGAGCGGGGGGGCGCCGACGAGGCTGGCCTGGTGTTCGTGACCTCGCCGATCGTCGGCACCTTCTACCGGTCCCCCAATCCCGAGGCGCCACCCTTCGTGGAGGTCGGGGCGGTGGTGCGCAAGGGGCAGGTGCTCTGCATCGTCGAGGCCATGAAGCTCATGAACGAGATCGAGTCGGACGTCTCCGGCGCGGTGGTCAAGATCTTCGCCGACAATGGCCAGCCGGTGGAGTTCGGCCAACGGCTGTTCGCGCTCCGTCCCGCCTGATGGTGCCATGCTCTCCAAGGTCCTGATTGCCAACCGCGGCGAGATCGCCCTGCGCATCATCGCCGCCTGCCGGGAGGCCGGGCTCGCGACCGTCGCCGTGCACTCGGAGGCGGACCGCGAGTGCCTGCACGTGCGGCTCGCCGACCAGTCCGTGTGCATCGGCCCTCCCCCGGCCAGGGCGTCCTACCTCAACATCGCGTCGGTGATCGCGGCAGCGGAGATCACGGGGGCCGATGCGGTCCACCCCGGATACGGCTTCCTGGCCGAGAATGCCCACTTCGCCGAGGTCGTGCAGGAGTGCGGCATGACCTGGATCGGTCCCCCTCCCGACGCGATCCGCCGGATGGGAGACAAGTCCCAGGCTCGCCGGACGGCGGCAGCCAACAACGTGCCGATCCTGCCAGGCTCGGCCAACCCGCTGACCTCCCGCGAGGAGGCGGTGGCCCTGGCGGAGGAGATCGGCTTTCCGGTCATCCTCAAGGCCTCGGCGGGGGGAGGTGGCAAGGGGATGCGGGTGGCCGCGGATGCGCGCACCCTCCACCACGCCTTCGACACCGCGCACATGGAGGCCGAGCGCGCCTTCGGGGTGGGCGACCTGTACCTCGAGAAGTACCTCGACCACCCGCGCCACATCGAGGTGCAGGTGCTGGGCGACCAGTACGGGCGGATCGTGGCGCTGGGTGAGCGGGAGTGCTCGATCCAGCGCCGGCACCAGAAGCTGATCGAGGAGTCGCCGTCCCCGGCCGTGGACGAGGAGCTGCGCATCCGGATGTGCGACGCCGCGGTGGCGGCCTCCCGGGCCGTGGGCTACACCTCCGCCGGCACCATCGAGTTCCTCTACCAGGACGGGCAGTTCTACTTCATGGAGATGAACACGCGGGTCCAGGTCGAGCACCCCGTGACCGAAGCCGTGACCGGCGTCGACATCGTCCTCGAGCAACTGCGCATCGCCGCGGGACTGCCGCTGTCGATAAGGCGCCGGCCGCGGCTGCGCGGCCACGCCATCGAGCTGCGCATCAACGCCGAGGACCCGGTCACCTTCGCCCCCTCGGCGGGCACCATCACCGAGCTCGGGTTTCCCGTCGGTCCCGGTGTGCGGATCGACACGCACCTGTACCGCGGCTACCGCGTGCCGCCTCACTACGACTCCCTGCTGGCCAAGCTCATCGTCTGGGGACGCGACCGCCAGGAGGCCGTGCGCCGGGCGAGGCGCGCCCTCGACACCTTCCTCGTCGGCGGGGTCAAGACCTCGATCCCGCTTCACCGGCGTATCCTGGAGGAGCCGGACTTCCTGGCCGGTCGACTGTCGACGCACTTCCTCGACCACATGATCCGGCCGGAGTCGGGTTCGTGACATGCGGGTCTTCCTGGTGGGCTTCATGGGGGCCGGCAAGACCAGCACGGGCAGGGCGCTGGCCCGAATGCTCGGAGCCCTGTTCTGGGACCTCGACGAACGCGTGGAGGCGATGGCGCGCATGAGCGTGGCCGAGATCTTCCGAGAGCGGGGCGAGCCGGCTTTCCGGATCGCCGAGACCCGGCAGCTCGCCGGCCTTGCCCGACAGGCCCGGGTCGTTGTCGCGACGGGCGGTGGCACGTTCGTGCAGCTTGCCAACCGGGAGCTCATCCGCCAGTGCGGTGTCTCGGTGTTCCTCGATGTGCCGTGGGAGGAGCTGATGCGACGCCTGCCGGGCAAGCGGGAGGAGCGACCCCTCTTCGGGTCTCCCGGGCAGGCCCTGGCGCTGTGGCGCGACCGCCTGCCCCAGTACCGGCAGGCCGACCTCTGCGTGCAGCCGCATCGCGGGGAGGACGCCGAAGGTCTGGCGCGTCGCATCACGGGGCTACTCGGGGGGGTGGCGTGAGGTACCTCCTCCTGTCCGACATCCACTCCAACCTGGAGGCGCTGCGGGCCGTGATGGCGCACGCCGCGCGCAAGCGGCGCGACGGCGTGCTCTTCCTGGGCGATGCGGTGGGCTATGGCGCGGCGCCGAACCAGGTCGTGGAGCGGCTCCGCATGATGGGCAACCTGGTTCGCTCGGTGCGTGGCAACCACGACCGGGTGGTCCTCGACCCCACCCAGGGGGCGGTGTTCTTCAACAGCCACGCCCGGCGGGCGGCGGCCTGGACCGCAGAGCTGCTCACCGGCGCCAACCACCGGTGGCTGGATGCCCTCACCCTGGGCCCCCGGGTCATCGAGGAGGGCCTGGAGATCTGCCACGGCTCGCCGGCCGACGAGGACGAGTACCTGTTCACCGAGCCGGAGGCGCAGATGGCGTTCGCCTCGACCCGGGCGAGTGTCGTCTTCTTCGGCCACTCGCACGTGCCGTGCATGTTCGAGCTGTCCGAGCACGGCGGGCGCCAGAGCCTGGTGGGGGTGCTGCTGCGCGGCAGCCGGGTGGTCATCGACCTGGACCCATCCCGCCGCTACCTCATCAACCCCGGCTCGGTGGGACAGCCCCGGGACCGCGACTCGCGCGCGTCCTACGGCCTGTACGACTCCGAGGCGAGGCGCTTCACGCTCTACCGGGTGGGGTACGACGTCGACGCGGCGCGCCGGCGCATTCTCGCCGCCGGTCTGCCGTCGATCCTGGGCGATCGCCTGCTGCACGGTGCCTGATCGGTGCCCGGTGCCAGCCATGACGATCGCTCGTCCTGGGAGCACGAGCAGATGGTGTCGGCAGTTGGATGCTCCACGTCTTGCAGCGGTCCAGTTGGCGATTGTCTTGCCGGGCTCCGACGATCACCGATGCAGAGGAGATCTCATGAAACGAACCCTCGTTGTCCTGCTTCTGCTCGTCGCCACCGTCGTGACGGCCGACTCCTCCGACCCCGGGGTGGCCCGCGCCACGCTGCTGGCGCTGGGTGACGCCCGGCGGTTCGACCGCGAGACGCTCGCTGCGCTGGCCGTCCATCCCGATGCCGCCGTGCGCACGGAGACGGCGCGGGTGCTCGGACGGCTGGACTCCCTGGAGGCCCTGCCGCTGCTCGAGACGTTGGCTGGGGACCGGGAGGTCGCCGTGCGGGCCGCGGCCGTCGAGGCGGTGGGCAGGCTGGGCCTGCGCTGGCCGGCCCCGCTGGCGGCCTCCGCCCTCGGCCAGGCCGGGCGTGTGCTCACCGCCGCCCTTGGCGATCCGGCACCCCGGGTGCGAGCCGCTGCCTGCTGGGCCGCACCGGCCGTGCCGTTTGGGAAGCGGGCCGAGCTGATGGTCCGGCGAGCTGTCCAGGATCCCGACCTCGAGGTGCGGGCCCGGGCCCTTGCCGAGCTGTGGCGGGACCCCGGAAAGGACTGGGTGCCGACGGCCGTTGCGGCGGCCGGTCATTCCGATCCGCGCGTGCGTCTGGCTGCGGTGTGGTCGCTCTCGCGGGGCGGCGACGCCTCGGCCGATGCGGCTCTGGCGATCGCGGCAGCGAGCACCGACCCGGCGGTGCGCGTGGTGGCCCTCGACAGCGCCCGCCGGGGCCACGCCAGGGCGCTGTGGACGGCAGCCGTGCGAGCCACTGGCTCACAGAACGGCATGGCACGCACGGCGGCGTTCCTGGCCCTGGCCGTGGCGCTGGATACGGAGCCCGGGCGCACCCTGCCGCCCGCGGTGACCGCTCGGCTGGCCACCACGATCACGACCCGGGACTCGGAGCGCGCCCAGGAGCGCGTGGCGGCGATCCGACTGGCGGGACTGGCCCGGGTGGCCGAGAAGGAGCTGCTCGTCCTGCGGGACGGCGACGAGGCCTGGCTGGCCGGCGAGGCGGCGGCAGCGCTCGGGCGGTTCCCCGGGCAGGCGGAAGCGACGCTGCGCCTGGCCGCGACCGACGCCGACCCTCGCCAGCTTGCCGTGGCCGGAGTGCTCGCCAAGGTTCCTGGCAGCTCGGCCGCCATCAAGGCGCTCCTCGAGAGCCCCGTGCCGGCCTTGCGCATCACGGCGGTGGACGCAGCCGCGGAACGCGGCGGCGAGGAGCTCCTGAACGCCCTCGTGGCGCGCCTCGACGACGCTGACGTGGCGGTGCGGGCGTCGGCGCTCGAGGCGCTCGGGAACGCCAGGGCCTTGCCACCGGTGGCGGCCCTGCTGGAGCGACTGGCCCGCGAGAGCGGGAGCAAGGAGCCCGACGCCGCCGTGGGTATCATCGAGGTCGTGAAGTGGGCAGAGAAGCCGCGGTATCTCGAGATCGTCACCCAGCGGGGCACCTTGCAGGTCGCGCTCAACACCGCCGACGCGCCCCTGGAGTGCCATCGCCTGTGGCGGCTGGCTGACGACACGTTCTTCGAAAATCTCATGATCCACCGCGTCGTCCCGACCTTCGTGGTGCAGGGGGGCGACCCGCGGGGCGACGGCTGGGGAGGCCCCGGCTTCACGCTTCGCCACGAGGACAGCCTCGCGCCGTACCAGCCCGGGGCGGTGGGCCTCGCCCACGGCGGTCCCGACACGGCCGGCTCGCAGCTCTTCGTGACGCTGACCCGCCAGCCGCACCTGGACGGCCGCTACCCGGTGGTGGGGAAGGTCGTGAACGGTCTCGACGTGGCGGAAAGGCTGCGCGTCGGGGATCGGATCCTGCGCGTCAAGACCACGGACGAGCTCGGTACCTCCTACCCGATCTGGTATGGCCCGATCGCACCGGCGCGCCTGGACGCCGAGATCAAGGGCTGGAGCGCGGAGAGGGAAAAGTACGAGCCGAAGGACTCCTGGGTGGAGATGCTGGCCTCGGCCAGGCTCAGGTACGAGCTAGTGGTGGCCATGGGGACGTGGTGCGGCGACTCCCGGGAGCAGATCCCGCGGCTCCAGGCGGTCCTGGCCCGGCTGGGGCCACGCTCGCCGTTCGGGGTGCCGCGCCTGGTCGGCGTGGACCGCTCGAAGTGGATCGACCGCGACCAGTATCCGTTCGGAGCCGTCGAGCTCGTGCCCACCATCGTCGTGACGGCCGGGGGCAGCGAGATCGGGCGCATCGTCGAGACCCCCGCCTCGGGCCGGATCGAGGAGGACCTGGCGCGCATCCTGGCGCCGGTCGAGGGGTGGGAGGTCCCGGAGGCCGAGCATGAGTGATGTCGCCGTCACCGCATCGCTGCCAGGCGCGGCACTCGACCGGCTGGCAGCGGTCCACGATGTCCGCGTGAGGCCGCCCGGCCCACCTCTGAGCGGGGCGGAGCTGGCGGCGTTCGTCGGGGGGGCCGAAGCCTGCATCTGCCTTCTCGCCGACCGCGTGTCCGCCGAGGTCTTCGCCTCCTGCCCCAGGCTCCGCGTCGTGGCCAACTACGCCGTCGGGACCAACAACATCGACCTCGCCGCGGCGCGGGCCGCCGGGGTCGTCGTCACCAACACCCCGGACGTCCTCACCGAGGCCACCGCCGACCTCACGTGGTCGCTGCTGCTGGCGGTGGCGCGGCGGGTGGTCGAGGGAGACCGCCTGGTGCGGGAGGGGCGTTTCACCGGCTGGAGGCCGGACCTCCTGCTCGGCACCGGCCTGCAGGGCAAGACCCTGGGGGTGGTGGGCCTCGGTCGCATCGGACGGGCCGTGGCGCGGCGGGCCGTCGCCTTCGGGATGCGCGTGCTCGCGTGGTCGCGCCGGCCCCCGGCCGACGTTCTCGACACTCCCTGGGAGATGGCGGGGTCCCTGGACGAGCTGCTGTCCCGTGCCGACGTGCTGACCCTGCACTGCCCGCTCACCCCCGACACGCGCGGCCTGCTGGACGCCCGCCGCCTGGGCCTGCTTCCGGCAGGCGCCATGCTCGTCAACACGAGCCGCGGCGAGGTGGTGGACGAGGCGGCGCTGGTCGCTGCGCTGGAGGCAGGGCGCCTGGGCGGTGCCGGCCTCGACGTCTACGAGCGCGAGCCCGCCGTGCACCCGGGTCTGCTTGGTCGCGACGACGTGGTGCTCTTGCCTCACCTGGGGTCGGCGACCCGCGAGACCCGTGCCGCCATGGCCGACCTCGCCGTCGACAACGTCCTGAATATCCTCGCCGGCCACCCGCCCCTCACCCCCGTTGCTTGACCTGACTGAGGGTTGGGGTCCGGGGTCCGGGGTCCGGGGTCCGGGGTCCGCTTCCCCGATGTCAGGTTGTCCCAAAGCAAAGGCGGGAGGTTTCCCTCCCGCCCTTCTGCGTTTCTTGTCTTGGGGTGGGTGGGGGCACGGACCCCTGACCCCGGACCCCGGACCCCGGGTCTCTACCAGACCCATCCGCGCAGCTTCATGGCCTGCACGACGCGGTCGATGGCCACCATGTAAGCGGCGTTGCGCATGTAGACGTTGCGCTTGGTCGACATGTCGGTGACCGCCCAGAAGGCGTTGGTCATCTTCTGGTCGAGCTTGGTGAGGACCTCTTCCTTCGACCAGTAGAAGTTCATGTCGTTCTGGACGCCCTCGAAGTACGAGCAGGTGACGCCGCCGGCGTTGGCCAGGAAGTCGGGGATGTTGAAGATGCCGCGCTGCTTGAGGACGGCGTCGGCCTCGGGGGTGGTGGGGCCGTTGGCGCCCTCGGCGACGATCTTGACGCGCGGGGAGATCATCTGCACGGTCTCGCCGGTGATGACGCCCTCGATGGCGGATGGCATGAGGACGTCGACGTCCTTCGACAGCCACGCCTGGCCGTCCTCGATGAGGTAGCCGGCGGCCTTGGCCTTCTCCTTGTCGATCGTGCCGTACTGGTCGGTGATCGACATCAGGAAGTGCGGGTCGATGCCGTCCATCTTGGTGAAGGTGTACGAGCACTTGTCGTGGCGGTCCCAGCAGGCCACGCAGACGACGGTGCCGCCGAGCATCTCCATGAACCCGATGGAGGCGTACTGGGCCACGTTGCCGAAGCCGTGGATGGCGGCCAGCTTGCCCTTGGGGTCGATGCCGAGGTGCTTGAAGGCCTCGCGGGTGGTGTAGATCACGCCGTAGCCGGTGGCCTCGGTGCGGCCCAGGGAGCCGCCGCCGCCCAGGGGCTTGCCGGTGATGACGCCGGGGGTGTACTGGCCCGAGAGCTTGGAGAACTCGTCCATCATCCAGCCCATCATCTGGGGGGTGGTGCCGACGTCCGGAGCGGGGACGTCCATGCGGGGCCCGATGTTCTTCCACATCTGGTCGACCCAGCCACGGCAGATGCGCTCCTTCTCGATGACCGAGAGCGTCGAGGGGTCAACCACCACACCGCCCTTGCCGCCGCCCAGCGGGATGTCGGCCACGGCGCACTTCCAGGTCATCCAGGTGGCCAGCGCCCGTACCGTGTCGATGGTCTCGTAGGCCGCCCAGCGGATCCCGCCCTTGGCCGGGCCGCGCGCGTCGTTGTGCTGCACGCGGAAGCCCTGGAAGACCTTGAGGCTGCCGTCGTCCATCCGCACCGGGATGCGGAAGTGGTACTCGCGCAGGGGCCAACGGAGGACGGCACGCACCCCAGCGTCGAGCCCGAGCTGGTCGGCCACCTCGTCGAACTGGCGCTGCGCCATTTCGAAGGGGTTGATGTGGTGACTCATGGCAGTTTCTCCTTGGGTTTTTCCGCCCCATCGTGGTTGAGGACGACGCCCTTACCCTGGACCGCATCCGTGCCGGTGACGACTCCGCGTTTGCGCTGCTCGTGCGCCGCTACGAGCCCAAGCTGCGCGCCTACGTCGCCCAGATGGTGGGGGTCGAGGAGGAAGCGCGAGACCTGGTGCAGGAGGCCTTCATCCGGGCCTGGAAGCACCTCGACCAGTACGACCCGACGTTCCGGTTCTCCACCTGGCTGTTCCGGATCGCCCACAACCTGGCCATCGACCACATCCGCCGGAACCGGCGGCCCACCGTGTCCCTCGACCTGGGAGTCGATGACGAGGGTGACAGCATGCAGATGGACCTTCCGGACCCGGGGCGGGGGCCTCTGGCAACCCTGGCCAACCGCGAGCTGGCCCGGGCGATGGCCCGGGAGATCGGCAACCTCCCGCCGGCCTACAGGGAGCTGGTGGTCCTCCGCCACTTCGTTGGCCTGGCCTACAACGAGATCGCCGAGCTCAAGCGCCTGCCGCTCGGGACCGTCAAGAACAAACTTTTCCGCGCGCACAGCGTATTACGAGAGGCCCTGGGGGAGTACCTGGGACAACTGGGAGGGGCGACGTGAGCCCAGCATGCAGCGACATCCAGCGGAGGATCGAGGAGGAAGGGGCGGTTGACCCTGCGGTCGGCACGCACCTGACCACCTGCCGAGCCTGTCAGGCCCACGCCGCCCTGGTGGCGCAGCTTGACAGCCTGGCGCCTGCCGCCGCCGACGACGAGCGAGTGGCCTCCATCATGGCGGCCCTGCCGTTGGCTGCCTGGCAGCGACGGCGTTTCTGGACGTGGCTGCCGGCTGCCGCCGGCTTCCTGCTCGCGGCCGTTGGCCTCGTGCTCGTGGGCGCCCTGCCGGCGCCGACCGTCCTGGGTTCCCTGCCGCAGGCCGCGGGAAGCCTCCTGGGCTGGCTGGGAAGTCGCGCCCTGGACACCCTGGTGGCAGCTCGAAGCGGCTCCGACGCCCTGCAGACCGTGGCTGCCGCCGGCGGCCTGGGCCTGGTCATCTGGACCCTGCTGACCCTGCTCGGGGGAGGCTGGGTCGTGATGGCCCTGGTCCGGCGCGGGCGGAGCGCTCGATGACCCTGGGCCTGCTGCTGACCATCGCCCTGGTCGCAGCGCCGCCGCCCAGCGCGGGCTCCAACATCCACATCACCCGGCCCACCAGTGGCCCGGTGGTGAGCCTTCTCGGGGACATCAGGGTCGATGCCCTGGTGGACGGCGACGTGGTCGCCCTCGGGGGCGATGTCGTGCTCGGTGAAGCTGCCGAGGTGACGGGAGAGGTCGTGACCGTCGGCGGGGCCGTCTCGGGGGTCGGAACGGTTCGCGGCCGTGCCGTGGCCATCGGCGCCCTGGGGATGGGCACTGCCACGCGGTCCAGCGGGGGACTCCGGACTGCCCTCGGGCTGCACTGTCTGAGAGTGGGCGGATGGCTCCTGCTTGGCACCGCGGTGCTGCTGCTCCTCCCCCGGGCCATCCACGCCAATGTCCAGCGCGTGCGCTGCCAGCCGTTGCGGGCGCTGGTCATCGGCCTCGTGACACTGGCCCTCTGGCTGGCCGCCACCATCCTGGCAGCAGTGGTGGTGCGGAGCGCCATGGGCGCCGGCCTCCTGCTCCTGGGAACCGGTGTCCTGCTGGTCATCAAGACGGTCGGGATCGTGACGTCGGCCTGGTGGCTGGGTGAGCGGTCCGTGGCGATCCTGCCGGTCGGGTTGCGGGGCGAGGTGCCGCGCACTGGCCTGGCGCTCGCCGCGTTGACGGTCCTCTCGGCCTTGCCGGTCGTCGGGCCCGCGACCTGGGTGGCTGCCAATGTGCTGGGTATCGGCGCGGTGACCTGGGGCCTGGCCCAGCGCCTGCCGGTGCGATGGTACGGCTCCCTGGGCGTCTGCTTCGCCAACTGATCCAACCCGCCGCGATCAGGCTCCAGGTTGCACGCGGGTCAGCTTGTCAGCAGTCCAGGTGGTCAGCTCCGCCGCCTGCCGGGAAGGCGCTCGCAGGCAGAGGGTGTGGCCGAGGGGAGAGCTCGGCCGCAGGAGGTGTGCCATGGTTCGGAGAGCTTGCGTGCTGGTGGTCGCACTGGGGGTTGTCGGGGTTGTCGGCTGGGCCCAGGTCGTGGCGATCGGCACCCCCCAGACCGTGCGAGGTGTCGTGGCCCTGGTCTGGGGCGATCCACCGCCGGGAGGCGGCGATAGTCAGGGCCCGTACGCGGTCCTGACGACCGACCGTGGAGAGGCCTTCCAGCTCATCCTCGAGACCGGGGTCGAGACGCGGGTGGGCGGCCTCCTGTCGCTGCACGCCCGCCGCATCGAGGTCAGGGGTGTCCCCGCCGGCTGGGGCAACCGGCCAGGGGTGCAGCCCATCCTGGTGGCGCAGGACATTCGCATGCTGGACTCGGTGGACCCCGCCGTGCCCACGGCCGTCACCGGGGCCAAGCCCTGGGTGTCGGTCCTGTGCAAGTTCTCGGATGTCACGGCCGAGCCCAAGGCCCTGTCGTACTTCCAGAACATGTACGGCAGCTTGTCTCCCGAGCTCGACCACTACTGGAAGCGGTTGTCGTACTACCTGATCACCGTGAAGGGCAGTGGCGCCTCCGGGTGGCACACGCTGCCCCACCCCCGCTCGTACTACATCACTGGCAGCCCGGCGGTTGCCAATCTCACGGCCCTTGCCAACGACTGCACCGCCGTGGCTGATCCCTATCTCTACTATCCGACCTTCACCGGCATCAACCTGATGTTCAACGCCGAGCTGGACGGCTTTGCCTGGGGCGGGACCAAGAGCATGACGCTGGACGGTGTCACGAGGATCTGGTCCATGACCTGGGAGCCGCCCTGGGGCTACCAGCACGTCTCGACCATGGATCACGAGATGGGCCATGGCTTCGGCTGGCCGCACTCCTCGGGCAACTACGGCCAGACCTACGACAATGACTGGGACGTGATGAGCAACTCGTGGCTGTGCAACCCCAGCCACGCCACCTACGGATGCTACGGCCAGCACACCATCGCCTACCACCTGGACCGGGCCGGCTGGGTGCCTCCCCACAAGAAGGTGACGGTGGCGTCGGGAGATGCCGCAACGGTGGTGCTGGAGCCCCTGTCGGCGCCCGAGAGCGCGAGGCCTCTCATGCTCTCTGCCACCATCTCCGGGACGACGCGGTTCCTCACCCTGGAGACGCGCAAGCGCGTTGGCTACGATGGGCAACTGGCCGGCGATGCGGTGATCATCCACGACGTGGACACCACCCGCCAGCGCCCTGCGTACGTGGTCGACGTGGACGGCAACGGTAACACCGGCGACGAGGGCGCCATGTTCCGCGTCGGAGAGTCCTACTCCCAGGGTGCCATCTACACGCACGTGGACGCCGCTGCCACGGCGGGGTTCCAGGTGTCCGTTGCCAACAACACCACTCCGCAGAGCGCGCTCTCGCTCGCGATCGCCGGCGGCAACGGGAACGGGCTGTGGGAGCCGGGCGAGGCGGTGAGCCTCCAGCCGACCTGGTTCAACTTCGGCACATCCGCGGTCACCAGCGTCACGGCCACTGGCGTCGGTGGGGCGGGCGTGACCCTCAACGACGGCTCGGCCACCTATGGCACCATCTCGGCCGCCGCCTCGCGATCATGCACCGCGGCCGGGGACTGCTACACCGCCACCTCCGCTGCCAGCCGCCCCTCGAACCACTGGGACGTGACCTTCGCCGAGACCCTCTCCAACGGACGAGGCAAGGTGTGGACGATCCACATGGGAGGCAGCTTCGCCGACGTCGCGGCGGGACACTGGGCCGCGAGCTCGATCGAGAGCGTCCTCCACCTCGGAGTCACCACCGGGTGCACGTCGGTGCCGTTCAACTACTGCCCGGAGCAGACCATGACCCGGGCGGAGATGGCAGCGATGCTGATCCGCGGTCGTCACGGCCCAAGCTACACCCCGCCCACCGCGTCAGGCACCATCTTCTCCGACGTCCCGGCCGTCTACTGGGCGGCAGCCTGGATCGAGCAGCTCTACGTGGAAGGGATCACCACCGGGTGCCTGACCCTGCCCCTGCGCTACTGCCCGGACAACCCGATCACGCGTGCCGAGATGGCGGTCATGCTGCTGCGCACCAGGCACGGCGGCGAGTACTCACCGCCGTCCGCCACCGGCACCGTCTTCACGGATGTCCCGGCCAGCCACTGGGCTGCCGGCTGGATCGAGCAGCTCTTCCGGGAGGGCATCACGACCGGGTGCACGTCAACCACCTACTGCCCGAACAACCCGGTCACCCGCGCCGAGATGGCGGTGTTCCTGACCAGGGTCTTCCGGCTCGGGGTGGTGTTCTAGCCGCCCCCCACCC
Source organism: Thermoanaerobaculaceae bacterium (assembly GCA_025456225.1). Taxonomy (GTDB): domain Bacteria; phylum Acidobacteriota; class Thermoanaerobaculia; order Thermoanaerobaculales; family Thermoanaerobaculaceae; genus JAAYVZ01. Next base: position 9,048 of record JALOLB010000128.1, on the reverse strand, counting down.
GGACCTCTGGCCTCAGGAAGAACAGACCTCAGGCCTCAGACCTCAGACCTCAGGCCTCAGACCTCAGGCCTCAGGAGCTACAAGACAAGACAAGACAAGACTGGGTGGGGGGGAGCTGAGGCCTGAGGCCGGGAAGTGGGGTGGTTGGAGAATCTGAGGCCTGTCTCACCTGAGGCCCGAGGCCGGGTGGCGGGGTGGTGGAGAACCCGAGGCCGGGTGGTGGGGTGGAGGGGGAACGTTGACGGCCCGGGGGTCGGTTGGTATTCTGACCGCTCCCCGTGCGAGGGGGCGGGGGACGTGTGCACCTGATTGACCTGACGCGATCCGACACCCAGCCGCTGGACTTCGACCAGAGGCTGCGCCTTGCCTCCGAGTCCTGGGGGGAGGACGTGGTGCGGGTCGGGGAGCTGCACCTCGAGGGTCACGTGGAGCGCACCAGCCAGGGCTACCATCTGGGCTGCCGACTCGAGGGCGAGGCGACGCTCCGCTGCGTGCGGTGCCTGGGGGAGTTCGCCTTGGCCCTGGACGAGCAGGTGGAGCTCGAGCTGATCCCGGCTGCGTCGGCTCCCCGCGAGGATGAGACGAGGCTCGGGAAGACCGAGCTGGACGTGGTATTCTTCGACGCGCCCAGCCTCGATCTGGCGTATGTGGCCGCCGAGCAGGTGCTGCTGAGCGTGCCGATGAAGCCGTTATGCAAGCAGGAGTGCCGTGGCTTCTGCTCGCGCTGTGGAAAGAACCTGAACGAGGGGCCGTGCGAGTGCCCCCCGGAGACGGACGCACGCTGGGCGACGCTGCAGCAGTGGCGCCCAAGCGAGTAGTTGGGAGGTCCTGAATGCCGAATCCGAAACGCCGCCATTCCAAGGCCCGGCGGGATCGCCGCCGCGCCCATGATCACCTGCAGCAGCCGGCCCAGTCCGAGTGCCCGAGCTGCCACCAGCCAAAGCTCCCGCACCGGGTGTGCCCAAGCTGCGGGATGTACGAGGGCCGGCAGGTCCTCGCCGTCGAGGAAATCGCCTAGCTCCAGCACGGCCATGCCGGAGACCCTCGAGGGAGCGGTTGCTCTCGACGCCATGGGCGGCGATCACGCCCCGGCCGCGACGGTCCAGGGTGCCATCGACGCCGTCCGCCAGCTCGGCCTACGGGTGCTGTTGGTGGGGCGGGAGAGCGTCCTCCGGCGCGAGCTGGCGCAACGCGGCGGGGCGCCGAAGGGGATCGAGATCGTCGATGCCCCCGACGTCGTCTCCATGGACGACGCTCCCACCGCACCGGTTCGCGCCAAGCGGCAGTCGTCCCTCGTGGTGGCGGCCAAGCTCGTGCGAGACGGGTACGCCGTGGCGTTCGTCAGCGCCGGCAACACGGGCGCGGCGATGGTCACCGCCAAGCTCACGCTCGGCACCATCGACGGCATCGAGCGGCCCGCCCTGGCGGCCCTCCTGCCGGGCATTCACCAGCAGACCCTGATCGTCGACGCAGGCGCGAATGTCGACTGCAAGCCTCAGAATCTCATGCAGTTCGGTATCATGGGGCACTTCTACTCCCAGGCCGTGATGGGGGTCGCTCGGCCGCGGGTCGGTCTCCTCTCCATCGGCGAGGAGGAGGGCAAGGGCGACCGCGTCACGGTCGATGCCTACAAGCTGTTGGCCGAAGCGGGCCTCAACTTCATCGGCAACGTCGAAGGCCGGGACGTGTACGCCGGCACGGTGGACGTCGTGGTGTGCGACGGGTTCGTCGGCAACGTCGTGCTCAAGGTCTCGGAGGGGCTCGGGGAGATGGTCTTCGGCCTGCTCAAGCTGGAGGCCAGGAAGTCCGCCTTCTCGGCCGCCGGCTTCCTTCTCGCCAAGGGGGCCTTCACCGGTTTCCGAAGGCGGGTGGACTACGCGGAGGTGGGCGGAGCCCCACTGCTCGGGGTGCGCGGAGCCTGCCTGGTGGGCCACGGACGCTCCAACCCCAAGGCCATCCGCAACGCCCTTCGCTTCGCGCACTCGTATGGCCGCCACTCGGTGGTTCGTGACATCGAGGCCAAGGTGGCCGAGCTGCGCTCCCATGGCCGATCCGAAGGAGAATGACGTGCAGGACCTCAAGCTGGTGTCCGCGCGCATCGCCGGGTTGGGGACCGCGCTCCCTGCCCGGGTGATGACCAACAAGGACTTCGAGCAGATCATCGACACCACCGACGAGTGGATCGTGCAGCGCACCGGAATGCGGGTGCGGCACTACGTCGGGCCCGATCAGGGGATCTCCGAGATCGCCGTCGAGGCGGGTCGTCGTGCCCTTGCCGATGCTGGCGTCGCGCCAGAGGAGGTGGAGCTGTTGATCCTGGCGACTGCCACGCCGGAGCAGCCGATCCCGTCGACGGCCTCGATCATCCAGCCGATTCTTGGCGTCAAGAACGCCGTGTGCTTCGACATCGCCGCCGCCTGCTCGGGGTTCATCTACGCCCTGCAGATCGCCCGTCAGTTCATCGCCACCGGCGAGGTCAAGACGGCGATGATCATCGGTGCCGAGGCGCTGTCGCGCTACTCCGACTTCACCGACCGGGCCACCTGCGTCCTGTTCGGTGACGGGGCGGGCGCCGCCGTGCTGCAGGCCTGCGAGCCAGGGGACGGCGTCCTGGCGTGCGCCTGGCACACCGACGGCAACTACTCCGAGATCATCCAGATGCCCGGCGGCGGCAGCAAGTACCCACCGAACGTCAAGGAGCACATCGACGCCCGGCTGCCGTTCATCAAGATGCGTGGCAACGAGGTCTTCAAGCTGGCGGTGCGCGCGTTCAACGAGGTCTGCCAGGAAGTGCTGGACAGGGCGGGTGTCAGCATCGACGCGGTCGACTGGTTCATCCCGCATCAGGCGAACCAGCGCATCATCTCCGCGGTCGGCGATCGGCTCGGCATCCCTGCCGAGAAGGTCTACGTCAACCTGGAGAAGGTCGGCAACACCTCGTCGGCCTCCATTCCCCTGGCCATGCGCGAGGCGGCTGACAGCGGAGCGCTCAAGCGCGGCGACCTCGTCCTGATGGCGGCATTCGGCGGTGGCCTGACCTGGGCCGCCAGCCTCGTGCGCTGGTAGGCCCCTGCTGGCATCCCCTGCCGGAGACTCGAGAAGGAGATGAGGATGGATTACCTGTTGACCGACACCCAGAAGGAGATCCTGGCGCTGACCCGGCAGATCGCCGACGGGGAGATCGTCCCCGTGCGCAACAAGCTGGATCACGAGGACATCTTCCCCCGTGACATCCTCAAGACCATGGGCGATGCCGGTCTCATGGGTGTCTTCATCCCCGAGGAGTACGGCGGCCTGGGCGGGAGCATGATGGACCTCTGCCTGGTGACCGAGGAGCTCTCGAGGGCGTGCCTCGGCGTCTCGACGTCCTACGGTGCCATCGCCCTGGGAACGCTGCCGGTGTTGATCTCCGCTGACGACACGATGCGAAAGGTCGTCCTGCCCAAGGTCGCGACCGGTGAGTGGATCGCCGCCTTCTGCCTGACCGAGTCGGAGGCCGGCTCCGACGCCTTCGGCATGCGCACCAGGGCCGTCAAGGACGGTGGCGAGTACGTGCTGAATGGCACCAAGCAGTGGATCACCAACGGAGGCGAGGCCGACTTCTACACCGTGATCGCCATCACGGACCCCTCTCGCGGCCCCCGCGGCGCCTCGGCGTTTCTGGTCGAGGCAGATCGTCCCGGCCTGTCGTTCGGCAAGCGCGAGGACAAGATGGGCATCCGTGCCTCCGCGACTCGCGAGGTGATCTTCGACAACCTGCGCATCCCCGAGTCCAACCGCATCGGCCGGGAGGGGACCGGGTTCATCGTCACCATGAAGACCCTGGAACGGGCGCGGGTGGCGGTGGGCGCCCAGGGCGTCGGCCTGGCGTCGGGGGCACTCGACGCCGCCGTGTCATACGCCAAGGAGCGCAAGCAGTTCGGCAAGCCGATCGCGTCGTTCCAGGCGGTGGGTCACCTGCTCGCCGACATGGCCCTGCGCGTCGAGTCGGCGCGCGCCCTGCTGTACGCCGTGGCGCGCCACATCGACAGCGGCGCGGCGGAGTACGCCATGGAGTCGTCGATGGTGAAGGTGCTGGGCTCCGACGTGGCCATGTCGGTGGCGGTGGACGCTGTGCAGGTGTTCGGCGGCTACGGTTACATGAAGGAGTACCCGGTCGAGAAGATGCTGCGGGACGCCAAGATCCTGCAGATCTACGAGGGCACCAACCAGATCCAGCGGAACGAGATCGCCCAGGCGCTCATCAAGCGCTCGTCCAGGGCCGGGCAGTAGGGGGCGGAGATGGGCAAGCTCGCCTTCGTCTTCCCCGGTCAGGGCAGCCAGTTCGCCGGCATGGGCCGCGACCTGGCCGATCGTTTCGGTGAGGCCCGCGAGGTCTTCGAGCGCGCCGACCAGGCACTGGGTGAGCCTCTCTCCAGACTCTGCTTCGAGGGCCCTGACGACCAGCTCAAGCTCACCGCCAACACCCAGCCGGCCATCCTGACCGTCTCGCTCGCCGCCTTCGCGGTCCTGAGGGCGCGCGGAGCCGGCTTCGACGGTGTGGCGGGCCACAGCCTCGGCGAGTACTCGGCAGTGGGCGCTGCCGGGGGCCTGGCGGTCGAGGACCTGGTGCGCACGGTGCGGCGGCGGGGCCAGCTCATGCAGGAGGCCGTGCCGGTCGGGGTCGGCGCGATGTCGGCCGTGGTGGGCCCGGCCCGCGACGTGGTCGAGGCGGTCTGCGCCGAGGCCAGCACTCCTTCCGAGGCCGTGGTGGCGGCCAACTTCAACTCGCCCGAGCAGACCGTGATTGCCGGGCACGCGGCGGCCGTCGGGCGCGCCGGCGAGCTGCTCAAGGCCCGGGGGGCGAAGCGCGTGCTGCCGCTGCCGGTCTCGGCGCCGTTCCACTCGCCGCTCATGGTGCCGGCCCGGGAGGGCCTGCAGCCGGTCCTCGCGGCCCTGGCATTTGGGGACCTTGCCGTCCCGCTGTACAGCAACGTCGACGCCGCGCCGGTGACGGCGGGGGGCGTGGTGCGGGACGGCCTGGTTCGGCAGGTGGACGCGCCGGTGCGCTGGGTGGAGCTGGTGCAGCGGATGGTCGCCGACGGGTTCGACACCTTTGTGGAGATCGGGCCGGGGAGCGTGCTTTCGGGTCTGGTGCGGCGCATCGCCGGTGAGGTGAAGACCGTGCAGGTGGGAACCGCCGACCAGGTGGCCGCGTACCTCGGGAGCTGACGGGGCGGGCTATCGGAGGGGCTGCTCTGGACGAGAGAGGTCGAAAGTCGAAGGTCGAAGGTCGAACCCGCCCTTCCCTCCGGGCACATCAGTCCTGACCCTGGACCTCCGACTGCGGGAAGGAAGGGTGGTTGCGATGGCGGGATTACTCGATGGGAAGGTCGCTCTGGTCACGGGCGCGGCGACGGGCATCGGCGCCGCCTGCGCGCGGGCGCTGGCCCGCGAGGGCGCGGTGGTGGCCTGCACCTCGCTGCCCACCGATCCCACCCAGCAGGTGGTGGACGAGATCCTCGCGGCCGGTGGGCAGGCCAGGGTCTACCCGCTCAACGTCACCGACCCGGAGGCCGCAGCGCGGGTCGTGGAGCAGGCTGCGAGCGAGCTGGGTGGGCTCCACATCCTGGTCAACAACGCCGGCATCACCGACGACCAGCTCATCATCCGGATGAAGCCGGAGTCGTGGCGGCGGGTGCTGTCCGTGAACCTGGACGGGGCGTTCAACGTCACCCAGCCGGCCGCGAAGATCATGCTCCGGCAACGCGAGGGGCGCATCATCTCGATCTCATCGGTGGTCGGTCTGATGGGGAACCCGGGCCAGGCCAACTACGCGGCCTCCAAGGCCGGCATCATCGGCCTGACCAAGGCCCTGGCCAAGGAGCTGGGGGGCCGCAACGTGACGGTGAACGCCGTCGCCCCCGGCTTCATCCAGACGCCGATGACCGAGAAGCTGAACGACGAGCAGCGGAAGGCCCTGCTCGCCAACCTCGCCATCCAGCGTCTGGGAACCCCCGAGGACATCGCCAACGCCGTGCTGTTCCTGGCCGGACCGGCCGGGTCGTACATCACCGGCGAGGTCATCAATGTCTCCGGTGGGCTGTACATGTGACCCTACCCCCCACCGCCCCGGGGGAGAGGGGAGAGGGGAGAGGGGAGAGCAGGGAGAAAGTCGATGGACTCTGCCCTCTCCCCTCTGTCCTCTTCACTGCCTCCAATGCCGCGGCGCCGCGCGGGTGCGCGGCGCCGGGTCGCTAGGAGGAGAGGAGAACCGTTTCCACCCATGTATACGCACCCCTGGCCGGGGGTGTTTAGGGCTCTGAAACGGCTCTGCCAGGTGGGATGGTCGGGAGGAGCTGTGTCATGCCGGAGCTGCCCGAGGTCGAGACGGTCCGTCGCACGGTGAGCGCTGCACTCCTGGGGTGCCGGGCGGAGGGTGTGGGTGTGGCGACCGTGAAGATGCGGCTTCCCCTGGACGGGGAGCGGTGGCGGCGACTTGTCCCGGGGCGCCGGCTCGAGGCGCTGGACCGGCGTGGCAAGTACCTCCTGGCGCGGTTCGAGGACACCGGGGCCGTGGTGCACCTCGGGATGAGCGGCCGGTTGCTGGTCGCCGCACCCGGGCAGCCCGTGCTGCCCCACACCCACCTGGTGGTGCACTTCGAGGGCGGGCGGGAGCTGTGGTTCGTGGACCCGCGACGTTTCGGCTTTGCGGTGGTGATGCCGGTCGAGGGGTTGAAGGCGTTCCCGCCCCTGCCGGAGCTTGGCCCCGACCCCCTCACCGGGGACGTGGAGGGGGCCCTGGCCGCCGCGGCATGCCGCCAGCGGGCGCCGGTGCGGAGCATCCTGCTGGACCAGCGGGTCCTGGCCGGGATCGGCAACATCTACGCATGTGAGGCCCTCTTCCGGGCCGGGATCCGTCCCCAGCGGTCGGTGGCGGAGCTCGGCGCGCGGCGCCGGGCGAGGCTTGCGGTGGCCGTCCGCGAGGTCCTCCAGGACGCCCTCGCGGCTGGGGGCACCACCCTGGCCGACGGCGGCTTCTCGGCCAGCGATGGACAGGCCGGGTACTTCGCCGTCCAGCTTGCGGTGTACGGGCGGGAGGGTGCCCCCTGCCGTCGCTGCTCGCGACCGGTGCGGCGTCAGGCCCTGGGTGGGCGCTCCGCCTACTACTGCCCGTCGTGTCAGCGGTGAATGCCCCGCCCGGCCATCCAGGCTCCAGGCTTCAGGCTCAAGGCTCAAGGAAGAGCACGGTAGCGTCACCGGCGGCAGGTAGGTCGACCGGAGGCGTCAGGGTCGTGAATGGTCCATCCACCCTGCCGGCAGGTGACGCTCACCACCCTGTCACGGGAAAGCAACGGGCCACCTTGAAAGGTGGCCCGCAAAGAAGACGTGCAAACGAGGGGGTCTAGCGATGCCGGCGCTCGCCGCCATGCCCGCGATCGCCGCCGCGGCCGTGGCCGCCCCGGGAATCGTCGTGACGGCGTGGCCGCTCGCCCTCGTCCTGGGGCTCGTCGCCGGTCCGCTCGGGAGCCGGGAGGAGTGCCCGTCGTGAGAGCTTGATGCGGTCGTTCTGGTCGATGCCGATGATCTTGACCTGGATCTTGTCGCCCAGCTTCAGGACGTCGGAGACCTCCCGGGTGCGCTCGTGGGCGATCTCGGAGACGTGCAGCAGGCCGTCCTTGTTGGGGAGGATCTCGACGAAGGCCCCGTAGGCCTCGACGCGGCGGACGGTGCCCTCGAAGACCTCGCCGATCTGCGGCTCGCGGGTGAGGCCCTCGATGATCTGCACGGCGCGCTCGGCCGCGGCCTCGTCGGAGGTGGCGATCTCGACCCGCCCGTCGTCCTCGATGTTGATGCGGGCGCCGGTCTGCTCGCAGATCGCGCGGATGGTCTTGCCGCCGGGTCCGATGACCTCCCGGATCTTGTCCGGGTCGATGTGCATGGTGATGATGCGCGGCGCGTAGGAGGAGATCTGGGTGCGCGGCGTGGCAAGCGTGGCTTCCATGGTGTCGAGAAGCTGCAGCCGCCCGCGACGTGCCTGCTCGAGGGCCTGCTCCATGATCTGGCGCGACAGCCCCGAGATCTTGATGTCCATCTGCAGCGCGGTGATGCCGTCCCGCGTCCCGGCGACCTTGAAGTCCATGTCGCCCTCGTGGTCCTCCTGGCCGGCGATGTCGGTGAGGACCGCGAAGTGCTCGCCGTCGGAGACGAGGCCCATGGCCACGCCGGCCACGGGAGCGGTGATTGGCACGCCGGCGTCCATGAGTGCCAGGGTGCCGCCGCAGATGGTGGCCATCGAGGATGAGCCGTTCGACTCCAGGATGTCGGAGACGACGCGGAGGGTGTAGGGGAAGGCGTCCTTGTCGGGGATGACCGGCGTCAGCGCGCGGCGGGCAAGATTGCCGTGCCCGATCTCGCGCCGGCCAGGGCCGCGCAGGAACTTCACCTCGCCCACGGAGAACGGCGGGAAGTTGTAGTGCAGCAGGAAGCGGTGCTGGGATTCACCTTCCAGCGCCTCGATGGTCTGCACGTCTTCGGAGGTGCCGAGGGTGCAGGTGACGAGCGCCTGGGTCTCACCGCGGGTGAAGAGCGCCGAGCCGTGGGTGCGGGGCAGCAACCCCACCTCGCACGTGACGGTGCGGATCTGATCGAACGCGCGCCCGTCCAGCCGCTCCCGCTGTCCCAACAGGGCGCTGCGGAACTGCTTGGCAATCATGTCGTGGAGGATGGTCTTGACCCAGCCGGTCTTCGCCGCCCGCTCGTCGTCCGACAACGAGGCCACCGCATCGTCGATGACCCCGTCAATGGCGGCATACTGGTTGAGCTTGCCGCGCGTGCGCAGCGCCGCGTCGAGGGGTGCCGTGAAGCGCGCACGCACCCCGGCCTCGAACTCGGGCGACCACGGCGACGCCGGGGCGACAAATGCAGGCTTGGGCTTGCCGACCTTCGCCTGCAAGGTCCGCTGGACGCCGATGATGGCCTTGATCTCGCGGTGGGCGAGGTCGATGGCGTCCAGGACCTGGGCCTCGGAGACCCCCTGGGCGCCGGCCTCCACCATCACCACCGCGT
>JALOLB010000127.1 GCA_025456225.1 Thermoanaerobaculaceae bacterium | reverse complement strand
GTCTCGCCGGGCTCCAGGAGAGTCCGGGCGAGGTTGCGAGCAGCCCGCCGATACGCCCGCATCTGGTGGGCGAGACGGAACTGCTCCCTGGCGAGCTGCAGCGCTGGCTCACCGGCCCCCGAGCCGGTGGGAGTCAGCACCGAGAGCGCGATGCCCAGGCCGGTGCCGGCGTACAACAGGGCCGTCCGGATCTCCTCGTAGTTCTGGTGGGGGCTGCCGCTCTCCAGCTCCTCCCAGGTCCACTGGTGGCCGGCAGCCAGCTTGACGCCGTTTGCCTCCAGGCACTGCCGCTGGTGTGTCCCCACGGCGTCCTTGTGAGCCTGCTCCAGAGGCACGCCACGCAACGCCAGCGACCGCACGGCCTTGCCGTCCGAGATGGTGAGCACGGCCGCCGAGATCGCAGGCATGGTGGCGAGGGTCCGGATGAAGCCGGTGACCTGCTCGACCACCCAGGCCGAGTAGAGGCCGAAGGTCGCGTCGGCGGCGCTGGCGGCGGTGCCTGCGCTGGCGAGAGGGGTCGCAGCCGCTGCCGGGGTGCCGTAGAGCCCCAGCTCCCTGATGGCCATCTCGACGGCGGTGGCGATCTGCCTGGCCACGGGGATGTCGCCTGCCGCGTAGGGCTGCTTGCGCGCCTTGTCGCGGGCGTCGATCAGCCCGGTGAGCCGGTCGCCAAGAGCCAGAGGGATGGTCAGGATGCGGGCCGTGCCGGCCCCCTCGAGCGTGGCCTGCAGCTCCGGAAACTCGACCGTGCTGTTGACGAAGGCAGGCGTCGTCCGGTGCCGGCGCACCCAGTCCCACAGCGGATGACCGCTCTTGATCTCGGCGATGAGGGTGTCGCGCCGGCCGAACCCGTAGCTGATCGAGAGCTCGAAGTTGCCCTCGGAGCCCGCCAGGTAGAGGGCGGCCTTGGTGGCTTCCAGCTCCTCCATGCAGCGGTACAGCAACTGCTTGAGCCGTAGCTCGGCTTCCGGCGACAGGGGCGGCAGCACGCAGAACCTCCGTCCGAGAGTGTAGCACCGGAGGTGTGTGTCTGCCCAGACACACCCGTGTTCCATCAACCACGGGCGGGCGCCTCGAGGCCAGGAGGGATGCTGGCATGACCCCTGCATTCCGCGGGTGCGGAGGTGATGTGGCTCGACAGACGACGGTTCGCAAGGTGGTTGAGGCGGTCGGAATCTCCCGGGTCTACCAGATGCCGAGCCGGCTGCGCTTCCGGCCTGCCCCTCCCGGTACCGGAATCGCCTTCCATCGCGCCGACCGGAACGCCTGTGTGGCCGCCAGCCTCGATCGGGCCTCCCTTTCGGAGGGCCGTCTGGTTCTGGGACGCTCCCCTGGCCAGGTCGAGGGCGTCGAGCACCTGCTCGCGGCTGTCGTGGCCCAGGGGCTCACCGACGTGTTCGTGGAGCTGGACGGTCCCGAGCCTCCGGCCTTCGACGGTGGAGCCTCGACCTTCGCGGAGATGCTCTGGGAGGCCGGCGTCGCCACCGGCCGACGCTTCGTGCCGACCTTGCAGGTGAGGGCCCCGTTCAGGTGGGAGTGCGAGCACGGCGCCGTCGAGCTGCGACCTGCGGGGAGCCTGGTGGTGGAGGCCCGCGAGGCCGGCCACGACGGCAACGGGCAGCGGGTCCGGCTTCACGTCACCCCGCGCTCGCTGACGGCCGAGCTGGCCGCCGCGCGCTGCCCGGCCTGGACGGGCGCCTCTCGTGCCCGGGAGGCGCTCTTCGGCTCCGGGGCACCGGCCCGTCGCTCCTGGTCGCCGGCCGGGGAGGCGCACCGCCACCACACCCTCGAGCTCGTCGGATGCCTGGCTCTGCTCGGGCATCCGCTCCAGGCGGAGGTGGTCGTCACGGGGCCGGCCCTCGATCTCGCGCTCCCGGCGCTCCGCTCGGCACTGGCGCAGACCGGTGTCCTGGACCTCACCGCCCCAGGCCGTCCCGTGCCGCTCTGGGGGGCGAGGCGACTCCTCGACCTCGACGGCGTCGCCGCCGGGATGGGATAGGCCCTTCCCCCGCCCACCCAGGCCTCGGGCCTCAGACCTCAGGCCTCAGCTCCCCCGCTCACCCGAGACTTGTCTTGCCTGAGGCCTGAGGCCTGTCGTTGCTGAAGCCCGGGTGGGTGGGTGGGGGGGTGTGGTACGATCGCCACACGATGGTCCTGGCGGCGTTTCTCCTTGCTGCAGCCACCCTGGCGGACCTGGAAGTGGCCCTGCAGCCGGCCCCGGGCCGGCTGACTGTGCAGATGGCCGTCGGCAGCAAGCTCCCCGACGACTGGACCCAGGCGCTCTCGGCGGGCGCGCCGGTGAGCATCACCTATCGCCTGCGGCTGTACCGCAACAGGCGCTGGCTGTGGGACCTGCGTCTGGCGAGTCACGAGCTGGTGGTGAAGGCCCAACGCGACCCGCTCACCGGAGTCTTCTCCCTGGTCTCGGAGATCGACGAGGAGATCCTCGCCTCGGGGCAGGCGGACACGCTGGACGAGGCGATCTTCTGGGTCACCCACCCCCCTTCGGCGGAGCTCGCCTTGCCCCTGCGCCACGAGCCTCTCTGGCTGTTCGTGCGAGCGGAGTTCCTGACCAGGTACAAGCTGCTCGTCATTCCATCGACGGTGGGCACGGACTGGGTGCAGAAGGCGGTTCCGGAGTCGCCGTGAGCGACTGGCGTCGTCGCTGGCAGCGCTACCGTCGGCAGAATCGTGTCCTGGTCGGGCTGTACCTCGGACTGCTGGCCCTCACGGGGGTCGGGTTCGCACTCTTCTCGCGGCTCTCCGGGTTGCCGTCCGAGGATCTCACCAACCGCCTGCTGCTCTTCCTGCTCTGGTGGTTCGACCTCACGCTCATCGCCGTCGTGCTCTTCATCATCCTGCGGAATCTCCTGCGGCTGGCCATGGAGCGCCGCTACGGCATCCTGGGGGCGCGCTTCCGCACCAAGCTGCTGCTGTCCTACGTCGCGCTGAGCCTGGCGCCGACGGTGGTGCTCTTCGTTCTCGGGGTGTCGCTGCTGTCCCGGGCCGCCGCCTCGTGGTTCGCGGCACCGGTGGAAGGGATGGCCGCCGCCTCGGTCCAGCTCGCGGAGGGCGTGCGGCAGGAAGCCGAGGCGCGCACCAGCCGTGCCGTCGAGGTGATGGGCCGCACGCTGTCCGAGGTGGACGATGGGCCGACGCGGCTGGCCGAGCTGGAGCGCCTGCACGCGCTGCTCGGGAACCACCTCACCACCCTCTACCGCAACGCCGCGCCGGTGGTGGAGCTGGTGGACCCACGCCAGCGCTCGGCAGTCCGCGTGCCCCCACTGGAAGGGTCGGCCCTGCGATCCTCGGGGACGCGGGGCGAGCGGCACGCCGGGACGGTGGTGGTGCGCGCCTGGCAGGTGCTGCCGGACGGCAGCGTGATCGCGGTCGGGGAAGCTCTCCCGACCTCCCTCGTGAAGGCCCAGTCCAGGCTCGCGGCAGCGGGTGCTGCCTACGAGCGGCTGAAGCTGGAACGGCCCACCATCACCGCGACGACCGTCCTCGGGTTCGGCGGCCTGGCGTTGCTGGTGGCGTTCGCGGCCATGTGGATGGGCCTGTACTTCTCCCGGCGCTTCACGGCGCCGCTGCTGGCCCTGGCGGCGGCGGCCCAGAGGGCGGCGGAGGGGGAGTCACTGGAGGAGGTGCCGCTCCCGGCCGAGGACGAGGTGGGGCTGCTGGTCAGCTCCTTCAACGCCATGGCCCGGCGGCTGCAGGCCCGCGAGGACGAGCTGCAGGCCGCGGTGCGGCGGCTGCGCACGGTGCTGAACGCGATCCGCACCGGTGTGCTGACCCTGGACGAGCGCAGGCAGACGGTCCTGGCCAATCCCGCCGCCGCCGCCCTTCTCGGCATGCCGGAGCTCGCCGAGGCGCCACAGTTGCTGGACATCCTCGGGGAGAGCTTCCCCCGCCTCGTGGAAGCGATCCGCTCGGCCGCGAGTGGGTTCCGGGGATCGCTGACGCTCTATCCCACCGGCGTGGCCCGGCAGGTGGAGATCGCGGTGGTGACCCTCGGGACGGCGGAGCAGGTCGAGGGCTGGGTCGTCGCCCTCGAGGACCTGACCCAGCTCCAGCGGGCCCAGCGTCAGGCGGCGTGGAGCGAGGTGGCCCGCCGCATCGCGCACCAGATCAAGAACCCTCTCACTCCCATCCGCCTGGCCGCCGAGCGCATCGCCCGGCAGAGCGAGCGACGCTCGCCCGACCTGCCGGCCGTCGTGCAACAGGGCTGCTCGGCAATCGTCGAGCACGTGCAATCCATGCAGGAGATGGTGGATGCCTTCGCCCGCTACGCCAAGTTCCCGCCGCTGAGCCGGCGTCCCGTGCAGGTGGGGGAGCTGGGGCAGAGCGTGGTCACGCTGTACGAGGGAGTGCGGCCGGGCGTGAAGGTCCGGTTCTCCGACGAGTCGGGAGGCCGTGAGGTGCTGCTCGACCCGGAGCAGTTCCGGCAGGTGCTCACCAACCTCATCGACAACGCCGTCGAGGCCTCGCCGTCCCAGGCGACGGTCTCGGTCGCGGTCGCCTGGGACGGTGACGAGGTGGTGTTCAGCGTCACGGACGAGGGGCCGGGCCTGCCCGGGAGCGACACCGAGGTGCTGTTCCAGCCCTTCTACTCCACCAAGGGACGCGGCTCGGGCGTTGGCCTTGCCCTCGTCCAGCGGATCGTCACGGATCACGGCGGCACGGTGCGGCTCCAGAACGGTCCCACCCGGGGCGTGGTGGCGACGGTTCGCATTCCGGGGGAGCAGCGATGAGCCACGGGAGCATTCTCGTCGTGGACGACGAGGTGGGGATCCGCCAGCAGCTTGCTGCCATCCTGGGCGACGAGGGCTATGCCGTGAGCGCCGCCGGCAGCGGGGAGGAGGCCCTGGTCGCCCTGGCCCGGGAGATCTACGACCTCGTCCTGCTCGACGTCTGGCTCCCAGGGGCGGACGGCATCGAGATCCTGCGCCAGGTGCGGGCCTCAGGCCTCGACGTCCCGGTGGTCATGATCTCCGGGGCGGCCTCGTCCGAGGTGGCGGTGCGGGCAGTGCGGGAGGGGGCCCACGACTTCCTGGACAAGCCGCTCGCGCTCGAGCGGGTGCTGGTGACCGTGAGCAATGCTCTCGCCCACGCGCGGCTCCGCCAGCGTCTGGAGGTCGGGGGCGAGGAGCTGCCCGTGCTGACCGGCAGCTCCCCGGCGGTGATGGAGCTCCGCCGGCAGATCCTGCTGGCGGCGCCCAGCGAGTCCCGGGTCCTGATCTGGGGCCCGAACGGCGCCGGCAAGGAGGTCGTGGCCCGACTGCTCCACCTTCACTCGAAGCGGGCGACCGGGCCGTGGGTGGCGGTGAACTGCGCCGCGATTCCGGCGGAGCTCATCGAGAGCGAGCTGTTCGGCCACCTCAAGGGCGCGTTCACCGGGGCCCAGGACAGCAGGCGGGGCAAGTTCGAGGTGGCGGATGGCGGCACGCTCTTTCTCGACGAGGTCGGGGACATGAGCCTGCTGACGCAGGCCAAGGTGCTGCGGGTACTGCAGGAATCGAGGTTCACCCGGCTCGGGGGTGCCCAGGAGGTGAGGGTGGACGTGCGGGTCCTCGCCGCCACCAACAAGGACCTCGAGGCGGAGATCGTCGCGGGCCGATTCCGCAGGGACCTGTTCTTCCGGCTCAACGTCATCCCGATCCGTGTGCCGGCTTTGGCGGAGCGCCGCGAGGACGTGGCGGTGCTGGCGGAGGAGTTCATGCGCGAGGTGGCCGCCGGCCTCGGCGTGCCGCCCAAGCGGCTCAGCCCCGAGGCGGTGCAGCGCCTGCAGCGGCACGACTGGCCGGGGAACGTGCGCGAGCTACGGAACCTCGTCGAGCGTCTGCTGATCATGCTGCCCGGCGAGGAGGTCGGCGCGGACGAGCTGGAGCCTTCCCTCGGCGGGCCCGGCGTGGGGCCCCGGGTCGAGATGCTCCCGCTCAAGCTGGCCCGGGACCGCTTTGAGCGCGAGTACATTGCGGGTGTCGTGGCGCAGTGCGGTGGCAACATGTCCCGGGCCGCCAGGCTGCTGGGGTTGGAGCGCTCGCACCTGTACCGCAAGCTGCGAGCCTTGCGCGACGACCGCCACATCGTTGACCCCACCCCAACCGGGCGCTAGAGTAGGGCGATGGCGTACACTGGCGATTCCGGCCTCGATCCCAAAGTTCAGCAACGAATCATGACCGCCTTTGCTGAGGCCGTCCGCCTGTATCGGGAGGGCCACCCGGAGGAGTCGCTGACGATCCTCCGCTCCATCGCGGACGTGGATGCCCAGTTCAAGCCCGCCCAGCGGCTCGAGGCGGCGATCAACGCCAATGCGCCGGTGGACCTGGCGCAGTTGCTCGGCGAGATTTCGGCGGCGGCCGGGCAGGATGCGGCCGTCACCGTTGCCAAGGCGCGGCAGGCGTTCGAGCAGCGGGACTACTCGAACGCCCTCAGCCTTGCCCAGACGGTCCTCAAGGACCTCCCCGGACACGCCGAGGCGCGAAAGCTCGTCTTCGACTCGCAGTCACGGCTGCGGGGAGCCTCCGAGCTGGAGTCGCTCCTCGGGCGGGCACGCGAGGCTCTGGACGGAGGTCAGATCCAGGAAGCGCAGGGGTTCCTGCGGCTGGCCCGCAACCTGGACCCGAGTCACCCGGAGCTCGCGGTCCTCGACCGTCGCCTGCCGACGCCGGCCGGCGTGGAACCGGAGCCCGAGTTCGAGTTCGAGGTCTTCGAGCAGTTCGCTGCGGCAGGGGAGGAGGCTCCTCCTGCGGCCGGGGCGGTCCCCCAGGACGGCCAGCAATCCACCTCTTTCGAGCCGGGATTCGATGAGCAGTTGGAGGGCGGGCCACAGGCGCCCACGGCAGGAGAGGCTCCAGCCATGGCGACCTTCGGGACGATCCCGCCCGGTGCCCAGGTGTCGCCAGTCCGGCCCGTGGTCAGCCAGCCGAGCCCTGCTCGTCCCCTGGCGGGTCCGGGTGTGGCGGTCCCCCCACCCGCCGTCGGGGAGTTCCAGGTCGCCCCGCTGCCCGCACCGGCCAGACCTGCGGCCTCGACGTTCGATGCCCCAGAGTCACCCGCTGCTGCGCCGATGGGTGGTAGGGCCCCGGCGCCGGCTCCGCCACCGGCCTCCGGCTTCGCGTTCGACAGCCCCCTGGACGAGGGCGGAGTCGACTTCGGGGAGATGGCCATGCCGGCTCCCGCGTCGGCGTCCGACCTGAGGTCGGGCGTGGCACCCGACGACCGCGTCCAGGAGCTGCTGGACCAGGGGCAGGCTGCCTTCGATGCGGGCGACTTCCAGGGTGCCATCGAGACCTGGTCACGGATCTACCTGGTCGACGCCCATCACGCCGAGGCGGAGCTCCGCATCGAGCAGGCAAGGCGCCGGCGCGAGGAGGTGGAGCGCCTGGCCGAGCACCGCTTCTACGAGGCGCGGGAGGCGTTCGAGCAGGGCCGCCCGGACGAGGCACGCGCGCTCTGCCAGGAGGTGTTGAGCATCCAGCCTCAGCACCTGGAGGCCCACGACCTGCTGCAGCGGCTGGAGACGCCAGCGGCGCCGCCGCCGACGCCGCCGCCCTCCATGGCGGCCGACGAGGATGACCTCTTCCGGGACGATTTCGTGCCGGCCACGATCGCCTCCACACAGCTCGCGACCACGTCCTCCGCGACGCTGGGGACGGTCCGGGAGCGCCCGGTCGCCGGCAAGGCCCCGGAGCAGGGCGTGCGCAAGATCGCCGGGCTGCCGATGCTGTGGGTAGCCGCAGGTGGCGGGGTGCTGGTGCTGATCCTGGCAGGGGCTCTGTTCATGGGTGGCAAGCTGTTCCTGCATGGCTCGGACAGCGTCTCGACGTCCCTGAACATCGCCGACGGGCTGGCGGAGAAGGGCCAGCTCGCCGACGCCATCCGGGTGCTCGAGAACCTCTCCGGGCAGCTCGAGGGCGAGCAGGCCAACCTCGTGAACGAGCGGATCCAGAGCCTCAAGAAGCGCCTCAAGGCGCAGGCAACCCCCGTTCCCTCCTTCGACACCAAGGCGATCCGCGCCACGATGGCCGGAGGCCAGCGCCTGAAGGCCTGGCAGATGGTGCAGGACGGCCTGGCAAAGGTGCCGAGCGAGCCGGAGCTGCTGGCCATCCAGGGCGAGCTCACGAGCTACTCCGGGTCGTTCCCTTCGCTTGCCGCCGCCCTGCGCGAGAGCAACTGGGAGGGCCTGAGGCAGCTCTCCGATCGGATGCGGCAGGATCACCCCGAGGACGCCGAGCTTGGCAGGGTGTGGGCGGTCGCGACGTACAACCTGGCGGTCGCCTCGCTCCGCAAGTACCAGGTCGCACCCGCCAACTCGCTCCTGGGTGAGCTGATCAAGCTGGGTGACGATCCGGCGGCGGTCAAGCTGCAGCAGTTCGCGCGTTCTTACCTGTCGAGACCCGCCGACCCCCGCTACGACATCTTCGTGAACAACATCGAGCTCCGCAAGGTCGAGTGATGCCGCACCCGGTGCCGCCGCGTCTCGATGCCGAGCTGGCGTGGGGGCGGGACCATGCCCCGGGCCAGCCGAGCATGCCCGGGCCTGGGCCGCAGGGAGCGACCTGGGCGCATCGCCTGCTGGCCCCTCTGGCGGACATCGGCGTGCTGCTCCTGGCGGTGGGGTTGGCCTGGGTCCTCGCGGCGCTGAGCGGTGCCAGCCTCAATCCACAGCAGATTGCGGTCGGGGCCGGGCTTGGCGTCCTGGCCCTGGCCCCGGTTGCCCTCGCGTGCCTGTGGGTCTGGCGTGGGACGCCCGGCATGCTGCTGCTCAACCTGGCCGCCTCGCGGCCTCTGCCGTTCGCCCGGGCTGTCGGTGTGGCTGCGTTGTGGTTTGTGTGCTTGCCGCTGCTCGGCTTGCCTCTGAGCGTGCGCTGGCGGGGACTGACGCTTCTGGAGCGCCTGGCAGGGAGCCGGCTCAGGTCCCGGTCCCCTCACGAAGACGCTTGAAGACCATCCCGATGTGATCCGTCGCGCCGGTCTTGAAGTTGATGGCAGTGATGCCGACCAGCTCCCATCCGTCTTCCCCGAGGCGGTTGAGCTGCGGTTCGTAGGTGGGGTCCAGCCTGTAGTTCTCCGAACGGATGTTGAGAATCTTGTACTCCCAGACGGCCCGCGCCATGCCTGCCTCCCTGCCCTCCCCGCGACGTCGTGTGCACGGTGGCTGAATCGAGTATAACATCCGGCTCATGCAGAACGGGCTTCGCCTTTCGGTGGTCGTGCCGGCCTTCAACGAGGCCCGTCGTCTCCCCGCGACCCTCTCCCGGGTAGTGTCGTTCCTGGCCGCCAGCGATGCCTGGCTCCCGGCCGAGGTGGTCGTCGTGGACGATGGCTCGGCGGATGAGACGGCGGCGATTGCCGAGGGCCACCCGGGAGCCCCGGCCGTGCAGGTGCGGCTCTGCAGGCAGGGTGAGAACCGGGGGAAGGGAGCGGCCGTGCGGGTCGGCCTGGCCGTGAGTCGGGGCGACTGGGTGCTGGTCTCCGACGCGGACCTGGCGGCGCCGATCGAGGACGTCGACCTGCTGCTGGCCGCTGACGTGGATCTCGCGGCGGGGTCGCGAGCCATCCGGCGCGAGCTCATCTCCCGGCGCCAGCCGTGGGCGCGGGATCTCATGGGACGGGGCTTCAACCTCTTCTTGCGAGCGCTCGCCCTGACCAGCCTCCAGGACACCCAGTGCGGGTTCAAGCTCCTGCGCGGGGACCTGGCCAGGAGGGTCGCCGCGGTCCTGCGTCTGGACGGGTTCGCCTTCGACGTCGAGATGCTGGCCCGCGCCCGTCGGTTCGGCGCCACCATTGCCGAGGTGCCGGTGCACTGGCAGCACGTCGACGAGTCGCGGGTGCTGGCCCTGCGCCACAGCCTGCAAATGGCCCGGGATGCCTTGCGGCTGCGATTCTGGCTGTGGACCGGGGGGTGAGGGACCGTCGAGACTCGAGAGTTGAGAGTCGAGGGTCAAGAGTTGCTCACCCACCCGCAACTCCCATGACCTGGGTGGGAAGCCTGTGCCTGTTGGGCGGGGGAGACCTTTCGACTCTCGACTCTGAACCGGGTGGGTGGAGGGCTACGCGAG
Organism: Thermoanaerobaculaceae bacterium; assembly: GCA_025456225.1. GTDB lineage: Bacteria > Acidobacteriota > Thermoanaerobaculia > Thermoanaerobaculales > Thermoanaerobaculaceae > JAAYVZ01. The sequence continues at coordinate 1,315 of JALOLB010000127.1, read as the reverse complement.
CGAGCGGGCGAGGCGGCGGCTGCCCTCACCGATCTCCTCGCCGGTCGCGAAGGTGAAGCAGAGGCGGGCGAAGGACGAACCGTCGACCCAGGGCCCGACGGTCTCGTCCGGCTCGGGGAAGAAGGCGGATCCCGGCAGGAAGGCCACGCCCTGGTCCACGGCCCGCGTGAACACCTCCGCGGTGTCCTGGCCGGGAAGGCGCATCCAGAAGAAGAAGCCACCTTCCGGGTCCGTCCAGGTTGCTGCTCCCTGGGGAAGATCCTGCCAGAGCGCACGGCTCATCGCCGCTGCCTTGGCCGCGTAGTGGGCGCGGATCTTTGGCAGGTGGGAGTCGAGGAAGCCGCGGCGGCAGTACTCGCTGATCAGCACCTGCGCCACCACCGACGTGCACAGGTCCATGCCCTGCTTCGCGATGACCATCTTGCGGATGAGCTCGGGGTCGCCCACCGCCCAGGCCACCCGGGTGCCCGGGGCGAGGATCTTGGAGAAGGATGACGCGAAGAGCACGCCCTCCCCGGCCATCGAGAAGAGCGTGGGCAGCGCCTCGCCCCGGTACCGCAGCTCGCCGTAGGGGTCGTCCTCGAGGACAGGGATGCCGTGGTGGGCGGCGATCCTGGCGAGACGGCGGCGTCGCTCGGTGCTCAGGCACGCCCCCGAGGGGTTGGAGAAGTTGATGATCGTGTAGATGAGCTTGGGGGCGCGTCCGGTCTCGCGGAGACAGGTCGCAAGCACGCTCTCGAGCTGGTCCACCTGCATGCCGTCACCGTCGCAGGGCACCAGCGCGAAGCGGGCCCCGGCGTTGCGGAAGGTGTGCAGCGCCCCAGGGTAGGTGGGTGCCTCGACGACGATCACGTCGCCCGGGTCGACGAGCACCCGCGACAGCATGTCCATGATCTGCTGGGAGCCCGAGGCGATCATGACCTCCTCGGGGCGGACGGCGCGTCCCAGCGGCAAGGCCATGCGCTCCACGAGCGTGTCCACGAGCGGGCGGTAGCCTTCCGTGGCACCGTACTGCAGGGCAACCCGGCCGAGCCCGCGAAGGGCCTCGGCGCACGCGGCGAACTCCTGCACGGGGAAGATCTCGGGGTCCGGGAGCCCGCCCGCAAAGGAGATCATTCCGGGCTTCTGGATGAGCTTGAAGAGCTCGCGAATGGGGGAAGGTCGCATCGCCAGGGCCGACCGGGAGTATCCGTACTGGAGTGCCATCGTCCACCTCGCGCCGCGGTCGCGGCGCGGCAGTGTACCCCCACCTGCCCCGCCAGCTCACGGTTCCCCCGCCCCACCCTCCTCACCACGTCACCAATGTCCAGACTCC
>JALOLB010000126.1 GCA_025456225.1 Thermoanaerobaculaceae bacterium | reverse complement strand
GGCGGAGTGGGCGGGTAGCCCCTCCCCTCCACCCACCCAGGCTCAAGGTTTTCCGTCCACCCGTCCGCCAGGCTCAAGGCTCAAGGTCCCCCGCCCACCCAGGGAGGCTCAAGGCAACCTCCTGGTCTTCTCTGGGAGTGGTGGGGGAGCCTGAAGCCTTGAGCCTTGAGCCTGAAGCCCGGGAGGGTGGGGGAGCTTGAGCCTTGAGCCTGAAGCCTTGAGCCTGGGTGGGCGGTGGGTGGGGTATATTTGCCGCGGAGGAACGAGCATGGGCGGCATCTTCAAGGCGTACGACATCCGGGGCGTGTACCCGGCCGAGATCAACGAGCAGGTCCTCTACGCCATCGGCTACCACTTCCGGGGGATCCTCACTGCCGAAGACCTGGCCTGCGGCGGGCAGATCGTGGTGAGCCGCGACATGCGCGAGTCCTCGGTGCCGCTGGCGGCGGCGCTGGCGGACGGCCTCCGCACGGCTGGCCTCGGGGTGGTCGACATTGGCCTCGCCACCACGCCCATGAACTACTTCGCGATTGGCCACCTCGGGGCCTCGGCGGGAATCCAGGTGACCGCCAGCCACAACCCCGCCCGGTACAACGGTGCCAAGCTCTCCCGCCGGGACGCCATCCCGGTCTCGAGCGAGACGGGCATCGGTGAGCTCGAGACGATGGTGGCCAGCAGGCCGGCGCCTGCTTCGAGCCCGACCGGATCTTTCGAGCGGCAGGAGATCTTCCCGGCCTACCGCGAGCACATCCTGCGCTTCGTGCGGGGGCGTGAGCCCCGGCTCAAGGTGGCGGTGGACGTGGCCAACGGCATGGCGACGCTCTATCGGCCGCTGCTCGAGGCGCTCAATATCGAGATGGTGCCGCTGTTCTTCGGCCTCGACGGGAGCTTTCCCAACCACGAGGCGAACCCGCTCAAGCCCGAGAACCTGCGCGACCTCCAGAAGGCGGTGCGGGAGCACGGGTGCGCGCTGGGGCTGGCGTTCGATGGGGACGCGGACCGCGTCATCCTGGTTGACGACCAGGCGGACATCGTGGGCGCCGACCTCGTGACCGCGCTGCTGGCCGGACCGGTGCTGGAGCGCTTCCCCGGACGCCCCATCGTCTACGACATCCGCTCGTCGTGGGCGACCAAGGAGGCGATCCTCGCGGCGGGCGGCCAACCGGTGCGGGAGCGGGTCGGGCACTCCTTCATGAAGGCCACCATGCGCCGCATCGGCAGCCCGTTCGGTGGTGAGCTGGCGGGTCACTTCTACTGGATGGAGAACTTCACCGCCGACTCCTCGCTGATCACCGCCATCGAGGTGCTGAACGTGCTGCGGCACGAGGGCAACGCACTCTCCGAGCTGCTGCGGCCGCTCCGGCGCTATGCCGGGACGGGCGAGATCAACTTCCACGTCGAGGACAAGCCGGCGATGATCCGGCAAATGGCCGAGGTCTTCTCTGATGGCCGCATCGACTACGTCGACGGCATCTCGGTCGAGTACGACGACTGGTGGTTCAACGTGCGACCGTCGAACACCGAACCGCTGCTGCGCCTGGTCATGGAGGCCCGCACCCCCGAGCGGCTGGCCGAGGTGAAGCCGCGGCTGCTGGCGCTCCTGGGCGAGCCGGAGGTCGGCGGCCACTAGAGCCGCGGAACCCTCCATGCCGGATGGGGCTACAGGGGATCTCAGTGCCGTCCTGGCCGCCCTCGACGCCGGACAGGAGCCCGTCGAGCTGCAGCTCCTGGGGGTTCTCAGACGGCCAGAGTGTCCACGGGAGCTGATCGACCGACTCTGCGGATGCCGCTGGGTGCCGCGGCACCGCCGGGTGGCCTGCCTCGTCGTGCGGCACCCTGCCTGCAAGCACCATTTCGCCTGGCAAGTGCTGCCGTATCTCGGTTGGACAGACCTCCACGAGGTATGCCGGGACCCACGCACGGCGCCCGCCATTCGCGCCCAGGCGGAGCGGAAGCTCGTCGACCGCCTCGCATCCATGACCCTGGGGGAGCGGATCAACCTTGCCCGCATGGCCACGCGGGGAGTGGTGCGCGGCATGCTGGCCGACGCCGAAGCGCGCTGTATCGAGGCGCTGCTCGACAACCCTCACTTCACCGAGGACGAGGCGCTGCGCCTGCTGCACGCCAACCACAACCCAGCGTGCCTCCTCGCCCTCCTCCGCCATCCCACCTGGGGCCGCCGGCGGGAGGTGGTGCGGGCGGCCGTGCGCTCGCCGCGGCTTCCCCTGGGGCAACTCCTCGGCCTGGCCGCTGCACTTCCGGATGCCGAGCTCGCCGGCCTTCTCGCCGGCGGGGACGCTCCGGAGGCCCTTCGGGAGGCGCTCTCCGGCCTGCTGGAGGCCCGACGCGCCGCCTCCGCCAGCATCGTCGACGGTGACCCCTCTTGAAGTCTTTGCGGTGACTGGCTAGAGTCGGCCCGATGAGCACGCAGGAGCGGAACAGCCCTCGCGAGTTCGGGGAGGCCCTGAAGGCCGCCCGCACTGCGGCAGGGGTCAGCCAGGAGACGCTCATCGACCGGCTGAAGATCTCCCGGAGGACCCTGGAGGCCTTCGAGAGGGGCGAGTTCGGCAAGCTGCCCAGCCGTACCTTCGCCCGCATGTTCCTGCGGCAGATCGTCGAGATCCTCGGCGAGTCGCCGGACCGCTGGACGGGGCTCTTCGAGAAGGCGTGGGACCGGTTCCTGCAGGGAAGTCAGGTCATCCATGTGGCGGCCATCGAGCCGAGGGCCAGGCGTCGCGTCGGTCCGTGGATCATCGGCCTTGTGGTGGTGGTCGTGGGCGTGGCCGGGGTCCTCTACCTGGCTGGACGGGTGCAGGGCCAGGGGGACAGGCCGGCCCCTCCGACGCCGGCGGCTCTCCTGCCTCTGCTGGCGCCGACACCCTCCCCGTCGCCGGTGATCACACCTCCGCCGGATGCCACGCCGACGCCTGCTCCGGGTGTGCTTCTGGTGCGGACCGGTGCCGCGTCATGCTGGGTGCAGGTGCGCATTGCGGACCAGGGCATGCAGTCGAGGCTTCTCGCCGCGGGCGAGGTGTGGGAGGTGCCGGCGGGTGGCAAGGAGGTCGAGGTGGTGCTCGGCGACGCCGGGGCCATCGAGGCCATCGAGTACCTCGGAGAGACCCGCGCGAACGTGGGGCGATCCGGGGAGGTCGTGAGGCTGGTCCTCGGTCAGCCAGGAGCCGTACCCGAACCCACAAGACGGCCCTGACCATGTTGACTCAGGGAAACACCTCGTCCGTCCAGGAGCTCGTCGGCAACATCCGCCAGGGCATGGTGCCCCGCTCGGTGAGGCTGTTCGCGGCCCAGGGCCTGCTGCCGGTCAGCCGCGAGGAGCTGGTGCGCGTCCTGGTCCTGCTCGTCAACGACGGCGACGAGGAGATCTCCCAGGCTGCCCGCGTGTCCATCGGGGAGTTCGGCACCGAGGTCCTCATCAGCACCCTGCAGGTCGAGCAGCTCGATCCGCTGGAGATCGATCTCCTGGCCCGATGCCGGGAGGACGAGACGTTGTGGGGCGCGGTCGTACGCCACCCGATGACCGCGGATCAGACCCTCCGGTGGCTGGCGCGCACGGCGCCGCCGATGACCCAGGGGTCGATCATCACCAACCAGACCCGCATCATGGGTTGCCTGGAGGTCATCGATGACCTGCGGGCCAACCCCAATGTCAGCCAGGACGTCCTGCGGCGTGTGCGGGAGTTCGAGGAGGAGTTCCTCCAGAAGGCCATCGTCTGGGCCACGGCGGAGGAGCTGGCACCCAAGGTGGAGCAGGGGCCCTCGATCGAGGAGGCTCTGGCCCAGCTTCGATCGATCGGCATGCTGATACCCGGGGTGGAAGGGGAGCCTGGCATCCCCGAGCCCGAGCCCGAGGCTCCACCCGAGATCCGTGACGCCTTCATGCGCGTCTCGCTCATGACCACCTTCCAGAAGATCATGGCGGCGCTCAAGGGCACCCGGGAGGAGCGTCTCATCCTGGTGCGGGACCGTTCGATGCTGGTGGTGCGGGCGGTGATCAACAGCCCCAAGATGTCCGAGATGGACATCGAGCTGCTGGCCGCGAACCGTTCCGCCAACCCGGAGGCGTTTCGGATCATCGCCTCCAAGCCCCGCTGGCTTCGGCGCTACCAGACCCTGAAGTCGCTGTGCTTCAACCCGAAGGTGCCGCAGGGCGTCGTGCTGCAGCTCTTCCGGCGCCTCAACGACCGGGACCTGCGTTTCCTGGGAAGGGACCGGGGCGTCGCCGAGGCCGTTCGCAAGGTCGCACGCGACGAGGCCGTGCGGCGGGGCTAGATGTTGAGTTAAGATGAAGGGCGAGGACAGGACGAGAGCTGATGGCCACGCAGAGATCCCTCTATGACGTTCTGGGCCTGACGCCGCAGGCGTCGGTCGACCAGATCAAGGCGGCCTTTCGCAAGCTGGCCCGCGAGCGCCATCCCGACCGGTTCCAGGGCTCGGCCCGGCTGGCCGCCGAGAGGACCTTCCAGGAGATCACCGAGGCTTACAACGTGCTCTCCGACCCGGGCCAGCGCGCGCGGTACGACCGGCAGCTCGAGTCCAACTCCAGGGACACGCTCACCGACCCGCGCGAAATTGCCAAGGCCCTGCTCGGACGGGCTCTCACCCTGATGAAGGCCGGCCAGCACGGGGAGGCCGACCAGGCGTTCAACCAGGCGATTGCCCACGATCCCCAGAGCGCCAAGGCGCACCACCTGTACGGGATGTTCCTCGGGCAGCAGCCAAGCCGACTGGACGAGGCGCTGCGCCACCTCGACCAGGCTTCGAAGCTCGATCCGAACAACCCCAAGGTCCTGATGGACGCCTCGCGGCTCTTCGCCAAGGCGAGCATGTTCCAGCGGGCCCTTCGCTTCGCGCAGACGGCGGCGCGCTTGACGCCGGACGACGAGTCGATGGAGGCCTGGCTGCGGCAGCTTCAGGCCACGGCGAGCCGGGACGGGCGCTCGTGAGGGGGCGGGGAGGCATCTGGTTGTGAACTTCGAATCGTTTGGGTTGACCGACCGCGGGCTGCGCCGCCATCACAACGAGGACCAGTTCCTCGTCCGTGACGACCTGGGGTTGTACATCGTGGCGGACGGCATGGGCGGCCACGCGGCCGGCGAGGTGGCGGCCGACCTCGCGGTGCGCGAGGTCGAGCGGGTCATCGAGGCCACCCGCAACTTCGGCGGGGACACCTGGCCCGAGGACTGGGATCCCAAGCTCGACCTCTCGGCCAACCGCCTGGTGCGCGCCATCACCTCGGCCCACAGGCGGGTCACGGCGGCGGTCGACGGGGACTCGGGTCTGCGCGGCATGGGCTCGACCATTGTCGTGGCCCTGGTCGACTGGCCGCACCAGGAGGTGACGCTCGGCCATGTCGGTGACAGCCGCGCCTACCTGGTGCGTGAGGGCGAGATGATGCAGCTCACGGCCGATCACTCCTGGGTCCACGAGCAGGTCCTGGCCGGGCTGCTCTCCGAGGACGCGGCCCGCACGCACCCGCTGAAGAACGTCGTCACCCGCGCCCTGGGGGGTGCCCAGGAGCCCGTCGTCGACATCGGAACCCACGAACTCAAGCCCGGCGACCAACTCCTGCTGTGCTCGGACGGGCTGAACACCATGCTCTCGGACGAGGAGATACAGGCCGTCCTCAAGCGCGGTGCGGACGTCACTCGCACCGTGCATCAGTTGGTCGCCGAGGCCAATCGCAGGGGAGGCCTCGACAACATCACCGTGGTGCTGGCGCGCAGTCGCACCTGAGCGCGTGGCCTCTTCCAGCCTGTCGAACGTCGAAGGTCGCAGGTCGAAGGTCGAGAGCTCTCCGAACCATCGAGGGTTCACTCTCGTGCCGTCTGGTGGCACGGATGGCCGGGTGTGGCGGGTGCCGTGGCCTACGAGCTTCCGCCTTTCTCCCTCGGCTGCTGCGATCCTTGCTGGTCCGCGACGTTCCATGGCCGCGAGGGGCGATGCGAGGCGGTCGCGATGAGGCTGGGACGTCGTGGACGCATCGCCCTGCGATGGCTCGCGGTGCTGGTCGGGCTCGCGTCGGGTGGCATCGCGATCCTCATCGTCTACGGCGTGCGCCTGGTGGACACGGCCATGGCCAACCTCGGGCGGCCCGGCACCGTCGTTCTGGCCCGGCCCCTCGTGCTGCGCCGCGGCCAGCCATGGAGCTCGCAGGATCTTGGGGCGGCCCTCGAGCTGCGGGGGTTCCGGAGGGTGACATGGCCGCCCGGCCGCGGCGAGCTCTCGGTCGAGGGGACCACGGTGCGGCTCGGCCCCGGCGTGTGCCTGGACCAGCGTGAGGAGGTGCTCGCCGAGACGCGTCCGGCGGGGCTCCGCCTCCTCGCCGGGTCCAGCGAGCTCGCGCTGGTGCAGGTCCGGGCCCCGGTCATCGGCACGACCGCCGTGTCCGATGTGGTGCACTGGACGACACCGCTCGAGGCCGTGTCGGGAAATCTCCTGACCGCCGTGGTGGACGTGGAGGACCGGACGTTCCTGTCCCACGCCGGCCTGTCGTTGCGGGGCCTGCTGCGAGCGGCGCTCCGCGACCTGCTTGCCGGGGGTGTGCGCCAGGGGGGCAGCACGATCACCCAGCAGCTCGCCAAGATCCTGATGCTGCGGCCAGCCCGCACCCTGCCCCGCAAGATCGCGGAGGCGTGGCTCGCCGCGCTCATCGACTTCCGGTACTCCAAGAAGGAGATCCTGGAGGCCTACCTCAACCGGATCTACCTGGGACAGGACGGCGGCTGGCAGATCCAGGGGGTTGGTGCAGCCTCCCACTTCTACTTCGGCAAGCGCCCCTCGGACCTCGAGATCGACGAGGCGGCGGCGCTGGCAGGCCTGATCGCCGCACCCAACCGCTACGATCCGTTCACCCACCCCCAGGCCGCTCTGGCCCGTCGCCGGGTGGTGCTGCAGGCGATGGTGCGCGAGGGCCACCTGGACGGGCCTGCCACCGAGCTGCTTGCGTCCCGCCCCTTGCCCGGCTTCCCCAGGAGGCTCCGGTGGCCGCCCGCCGGCCAGGCGGTCGAGGTCATCCTGGGGCAGGGAGGGCTGGAGCGGGAGCTGGTGTCGTCGGTCGACGTGGACGCCGCGGCGGCGGTCTGGACGGGCATCCCCGCGGCCCTGGAGCTGGTCGAGTCGCGGTTCCCCCAACTGCGTGGCCTGGCGCGGCAGGGCGACCCTCTCCAGGTGGCGGTGGTGGTGCTCCGTATCGACGGGCAGGTGCTGGCCATGGCGGGGAGCCGCAGCGGCCTGCCCGGGGAGTTCAACCGAGCGGTCGACGCGCGGCGGCCGATCGGGTCGCTGGTGAAGCCGTTTGTGGCGGCGCTGGCGCTTGCGCGGGGCTGGACCGCCGAGAGCCCGGTCGACGACTCGCCGCTCGCGGTGACCGTCGGAAGCGAGGTGTGGGAGCCGCAGAACAGCGATGGCCGGTTCCGCGGTGTCATCACGCTGCGGGAGGCTCTGGTGCTCTCCCGCAATTTACCGATGGTGCGGGTTGGCCTGGACGTGGGCGTGCCCGCCGTGGCGGAAGGCCTGCGCGGCCTCGGCCTCGCCGCCGCGAAGCCCAACCCCGCCATCCTCCTCGGAGCCCTCGAGGCATCGCCGTTGCAGGTGGCCCGGGCTTACGCCGCGCTGCTCGGGGAGGGGCGCCTCCCGGCGCCGACCTGGCTGCTGTCGGGCTCCCTGCCCAGCCCCGCGGTGCTCGACCCTCTCGCAACGGCGGGGGTGCTCGCGATGCTCGAGGACGTGCCGCGGCGGGGCACCGCGGCCTCCCTCTCTGGCAGGGTCGAGGGGTGGCTGGCCGGGAAGACCGGCACCACGGACGAGCGCCGCGACTCCTGGTTCGTGGGCCTGCGGCCGGACTACGTCACGGTGGTCTGGGTGGGTACCGACGGCAACGCCCAGACCGGTCTCTACGGTGCCACCGGGGCGCTCGAGGTCTGGAGCGCCATCGACGCACGCCTGCCGCGGACCTTTCGCTCTGCCGGGAGGGTGAGCCCTTGAGCCCCCGCACCGTGCGGCGGCGAACGGGGTGCCTGGTGCTCGGGTTGCTCGCCCTCGGGGCGGCGAGCGGCTTCGGGATCTGGTGGGCAAGCCCCGGGATCGACTTCGAACCCTGGCGGCAGGGGCCGCTGCCGCTGCGCTGGGCGAGCTGGGAGCGTCAGGAGGAGGTGTGGCGGCGGCAGGGGCTGCAACGGCATCCCGAGCACGCCTACCTGCCGATCGAGGAGATCTCCCCCGAGCTCGCCCTGGCCGTGCTGGTGGGCGAGGACATCTCCTACTTCGCTCACGGTGCCGTGGATCCGCGGGCGGTGTGGGAGGTGCTCAAGGAGTGGTGGGAGGAGGGACGCCTGCGGGGTGCGTCCACGATCTCCCAGCAGGTCGCCAAGGTGCTGTTCTTCTCCGGGGAGCGGAGCCTGGGGCGCAAGCTGCGGGAGGCCCGGACGGCGTATTGGCTCGAGCGCCGCCTCGGCAAGCGGCGCGTCCTCGAGATCTATCTCAACGCCGTCGAGTTCGGTCCCGGGCTGTTCGGGGCGGAGGCGGCGGCCAGGCACTACTTTGGGAGCTCGGCTCGGGGGCTGTCCCCGGCCCAGGCAGCGGCCATCGCGGCAGCGATCCCGGCGCCCGGTCGGGACAATCCGGACACGGCGACCTCGAAGTGGGAGTTCCGCCGCGACACCATCGCGAGGCGCCTGACGCGGGTCGGCTGGCTGCGGGCCATCCTGGTCCGCCACCAGGCCGAGGTGGCCCGGTCGACCGCGCCACCTCGGTGATCCTTGTCAACGCTGGGCAACTCCACTACAGTCGCAGGTCATGGCAGGCACGCCGACTCCGACCTTCCTGGCAGCGATGGAGGATCTGCGGCGCCAGCTCCGCGACGCCGAGAGCGTCGCCGACACCGCCAGCAAGGCGTTGGCCGCGCGTCTGCGCGACGAGCTCGAGCGGGAGGCGAGGCGTCTCATGGCCTCGCTCACGCCGTGGCAGCAGTGCCTTCTCGCCCGGCACCCCGAGCGCCCCTACACCCTCGACTACATCCGGGGCCTGTTCACGGACTGGGTCGAGCTGCACGGCGACCGTTCGTTCGCGGACGACCCGGCAATCGTCGCGGGCTTCGCGAGGCTGGATGGCGAGTCGGTGGCGATCGTCGGTCACCAGAAGGGCCGCGACACACGCGACCGGCTCTATCGAAACTTCGGCCAACCCCGCCCTGAAGGCTATCGCAAGGCCCAGCGCGTGATGCTCCTGGCGGAGCGGACCGGTCGGCCGATCATCAGCTTCGTGGACACACCGGGCGCCTTCCCCGGCCTCGATGCCGAGGAGCGTGGTCAGGCCGAGGCCATCGCCCACAACCTCAAGGTCATGGCGGGTCTGGAGGTACCGATCGTCGTCGTGGTCACGGGCGAGGGCGGCTCGGGTGGCGCCCTCGGTATCGGTGTCGGTGACCGGGTCCTGATGATGGAGCACGCCGTCTACTCGGTGATCTCGCCCGAGGGTTGCGCCGCCATCCTCTGGAAGGACCAGGCGGAGGTGCAGCGTGCCGCCGATGCCTTGCGCCTCACCGCGAACCACCTCAAGTCGCTCGGAGTGATCGACACGATCATCCCGGAGCCCCTCGGCGCCGCCCACATGGATCCGGCCCTGGCCATCCGCACCGTCGGCGGGGCCATTCGCAAGGCCCTGGCCGAGCTTCGCCGGATCGGGCGCGACGAGCTGCCGCGCCGGCGCCTGGCCAAGCTCCGGGCGCTCGGCAAGTTCGTCGAACGGTGAACGCCTGGCGCGTCCTGCTGCGTCGCGGCTCGGTCATCCTCCTGCTGACCTGGCTGACCGCGCTCACCCTGCTCTTCATCCAGCGCCAGCTCGCGACCCAGTCGACCGAGGAGCCCGTGGGCCCGGACGTCCCGGCGAACGCGACGGGCGAGAGGCCCGTGCGGATCCAGCGGGGCGTCGAGTACAGCTCCATGGTGGACGTGGAGCTCTCGTACCGCATCGCCGCCAGCGAGGCGATCGAGTACGAGAGCGGCTGGGCTGAGCTGCGCGGGTTCGAGGTGTCGTTCTACTCCCAGGGCGAGGTGGCGTACGGCCTCTCCGCCGACCGGGGACGCTTCCATGCGGCGAGCAAGGAGGTGCGCACCGAAGGCGAGACGCTGTTCTCGCTGCGGGGCGGCACGACGCTGCGCGCGGACGGGTTCGTGCTGAAGGGCAGCGAGCGGCTGCTCGAGAGCATCGGGCCTGTTGCCCTCGCCGGCAGGGGCTGGGGCGGGGTCGCCGACCGCGCCAGGGCCACGCTGGGGGACAGCGTCCTCGAGCTGCTAGGGGGGGTCTCGATCAGCTTCCACTCCGAGGGGTCGAACCAGTCGCTCCTCCTCCTCACGCCCCATGTCCGCTACGAGCGGCGCCGTGGGCTGGTCACGTTCCCGTTCGGCCTCCAGCTCAGCCGCCAGGGGATCACCATGCGGTGCGCCACGGGGGCACTGCAGTTGGAGAGTGCCGAGGGACAGCCGCGGCGCCTCGAGCTGGGTGGTCCGGTCTGGCTGGGGGGCTACCTCCCGGATGGCAACCCGGTGGAAGGCGAGGCGGGCGACACGACCATCGAGCGGCTTGGCGGTGGGCGGTTCCAGGTTGCCGCGACGGCTCTCGCACGGCCCGGATGGGTCTGGATCCGATGGCTGGATGCCGAGTCGGGGTGGCAGGAGCTGACGGCGTGGCGAGTGGTGGGGGAGGGGAACGCGGGCGCCTGGGAGTGGCTGGAGGGCCAGGGACGGGCGTGCGGCGCGCAGGTCGGTGTCCCGGGCGAGGGCGGGAGGCGAATCGAGGCCGAGCGTCTGCGGGTCACCCTTGCCGACGGGCGGCCGGCGAGGGCCAGCGCGTTCTCCCAGGTGCGCCTGGACTCCGGGTCCCGTTGGGTGACCGGCGGAGAGCTGGAGTCGTCCCTGACCACGAGGAGCTTCACGATGACCCCGGCCCCGGGGGATCGCATCAGGCTGGGGGCGCCCGAGCTCGACGGCTGGTGTGACCGCATCGTGGGCAGCGAGGACGGCAGCATCACCGCGAAGGGCAAGGTGGGAGGCGTCCTCAAGCGCGAGGCCGGCAGCGAGAGCAGCGAGGTCCCGGTGCGGTTCGCTGCCGACTCGGCCCAGACGCCCCCGGGGGCCGGCAGCATCGTCCTCACCGGCGACGCCCGCCTCTGGCAGGGGGACCAGTTGGTGCGCGCGGACCGACTCGAGTACGACCCGACGACCGACGTGGCGCGCGGCGAAGGTCAGGTTCTCACGCGCGCCCCTCTCGCGAGCAAGGAAGGGAAGAGCGAGCTGGCCGTGCGCTCGCGGGTACTCACGTACCGGCGCGCCGCCGGCGAGGCGGTGTACGAGGGCGAGGTCGAGGTCAAGGAC
>JALOLB010000009.1 GCA_025456225.1 Thermoanaerobaculaceae bacterium | reverse complement strand
GATATCCTCGGATTAACGCCCGGGAGCGCTGAGATACACATTGTGCTGCGCCGTACCACCGCGGAATGCTGCACCCTCGTCCACGGCCGGGAGATGAAAGATGGCGACCAGGGCTCGGGTGAGCACGAGGTCGATATCCTCGGAGTAACGCCCGGGAGCGCTGAGAAACACCTTGTGCAGCGCCGTACCACCGCGGAATGCTGCACCCTCGACCACGGCCGGGAGCTGAAACATGGCGACCAGGGCTCGGGAGAGCACGAGGTCCTGCTCGATCTGCTCGTTGGAGGGCCAGGGAGCTCGGGCTCGCCACGCGGTGATATGGGCCCGGGGGATCACAGGTCCAGCTCCAGCTCGACATTCACAGCCACTTTCCATCGCGTGTCAACCTCGGTCCCGGGAGCCACTCCGCTCCGCAGGGGGACGACTCGATGTCCGCGGCCTCCGAGCCAACTCGCGAGGGGTCCGGTCCGTCGCTGCTCGCCAACTGCATCGAGCAGATATCCGAGCCGCTGCACATCGGGCAGTCGGACGAGGGGTGCAATTCCGACCAGCGCTTTCGGGTCGAGACGCTCCGCCAGCTCTGCAAGGACGGTTGTCGCGTTACTCAACTGACCGGCGCCGGATGGGTATCGCACCAGGTCGAACGCAACGGTTTCCGGCGTGGCCACGAGCATGATCCCTGTCTCGGTCTGGAGCTCCGTTGCCGGCATCCGCTCGGCGTTGCTGGCCATCCAGAAACGAATCGTGACCCTGCCGGCACGCACCGCCCGAGTTGGCGTGGCCGTCACGACCTGAAACACCATGGGCTGCTGATGGGCCGCACCGTGCAGGGCGGCTGCGCTGAGCAGGCTGACGTAGTAGGGCTGACCGAGGTGCCGCATGAGGTCGTCGATGAACCAGCTTGCAGGAGGAGCGCCAGCGGCGCGGTACTCCGCCGGGACGACAACGTGGAATCCCCGCCTCGGGCTCACGATACGGCCCTGCCGCCTGAGCCTGCGGAGAGCCGACTGGGCCGCGACGGGCGACTGGCCCGACCCAGCCTCCACCTCGGACCGAGTGAAGGTGTATCGCCCATGGGACTGCAGGTGCTCGACCCACGTCGACAGCTTGACCCTCCGTACGGTTGGCATCTCCAGTACCTTCTCGGTTCGACGATTCACTTGCAAAACATAGCGTACTACGCCAGGTTACGCAAGTACAAGTCGTGTCTGGCCCCAACCTGAGCGCGGGGAGGCCGCACATAACGACGTTGCGGGCGCCCGATTCGAACCCTCGACCTCCCCAATGATCGGGATCATGTGAGTCATCAGATAGATCGAGCTGTGGTCGTGGGAGCACGTCCGATGCAAGCTGCTGAAATAGCGACGCGCCCTGGGCTGCAAGAGCAGACCATTACTGAGCGCTGATGTGCTAGTCCTAGAGATACTTCCGGCCAAATGGAATCGGCCGCCTCGCGGCGGCCGAAGGTCTTATTTGGTTGCGGGGGCAGGATTTGAACCTGCGACCTTTGGGTTATGAGCCCAACGAGCTACCGGACTGCTCCACCCCGCGTCGCTCAGGTTGGGATTATAGATGGCTTTCCGGTGAAGTCAATTGGTGGTAGGTTCGCACGCGGGGCGTCACCCTCGACCCGCGCCCGGGTGCCGGCTGGGCGGCCGTCGGGTCTCGCCCCAGGGAGTGCCCATGAGCTACCACTACTCGACCCTCACGGACAGCCTCAGCTTCGACCGACGGGAGCTGTTGCGCGCCGCCGGCGCCGGCGCGGCGCTGCTCGGGGGGCGGCTGGTGCTCGGGGTGCCGGCCGCGGCCGGGCAGGACGCGGCGCCCGAGGTGACGACCAACATCGACGAGTTCATGAAGGTGCCGCGGGGGCCGCACGCGCTGCCAGGGCCGTTCCCGGGGCGGGTGGTCAAGGTCACCGACCCGAAGGCGCTGGCCGGGGACGCGGTCGACGGCAAGGTGGTGCGGGAAATGGTCGAGCAGGGGATCCGCACCCTCACCGGCACGAGCCTGCGCAAGAGCTTCCGCATGCTCTTCACGACCGACGACGTGGTGGGGCTGAAGGTCAACCCGGTCGGGGCGCCGCTCATCGCCACGCACCCCGAGGTGGTGGACGCCGTCGTCCGGTGGCTCGTGGACAACCGCCTGCCGCGCCGCAACATCGTCATCTGGGACCGGTTCGAGGGGATGCTCGCCGAGGCCGGGTTCACGCCGCAGCGCTTCCCGGGGGTGCGGATCGAGGGGCTGCAGCGCATGGCCGAGGAGGGGCAGAGCTTCCGGGATGCGGCCGGCGAGCACATCTCGGCCGGCAGCTTCGACCGCGAGGCGGCGTACCTGGCGCGCGGCGTCACGGGCACGGGGGTGCGCGGCTACCAGGACGACGAGTTCTACCTCAACCAGCACGTGTTCAACGGCGAGGCGTCGTACTTCGGGTCGCTCCTCACCAAGCGGCTCACCAAGCTCGTCAACCTCGCCGCCTACAAGAACACCGGGAACGGGATCTCGATGGCCACCAAGAACATCGGCTACGCGGCCATCTGCAACACGGGACGGCTGCACCAGCCGCTGTTCTTCAAGGTCTGCACGGAGGTGCTGGCGGCACCCTGCATCCGCGAGAAGCTCGTGCTCAACATCACCGACGGGCTGCGAGGCCAGTACGACGGGGGCCCCGACAAGAACGAGCAGTTCGTCTTCCCCAACCACGCCCTCTACTTCGCCACCGACCCGTTCGCCCTCGACATGGTCTGCCACCGCGAGCTGGTGGCGGTCCGCAAGGCGAAGGGGGTGACGGTCAACGAGCACCCGCGCTTCACGGAGTATCTCCACTACGCGGAGAAGCTGGGGCTCGGGGTGGTGGCACCCGAGCGGCTCAGGCTCGTCGAGGTGAAGGCGTGACGATGCTGCTTGCGGCGGCGATCCTGGCGGCCGTGGCGACGGGACCGCTGCAGGAGCCGCTGGCCGGCTGGAGCCCCACCGGGCCGCCCGAGGTCTTCCGCGGCGCCGAGCTGTACGGCCACATCAACGGCGGCTCGGAGCTGTACCTGGAGCTCGGGTTCGAGGTCGTCGAGGTGCAGGCGCTGGCGCGCGGCGAGGCGCGCCTGGAGGTCGAGCTGTACCGCATGGCCGACCCCGTGGCCGCGCTCGGCGTCTACCTCTCCCGATGCGGGCGGGAGACCCCCGACCCGCGCCTCGCTGACCGCCACACCGCCGGCCGGCACCAGCTCCTGCTGCTGCGCGAGCGCTTCCTGGCGGTGGTCAACAACCCGTCCGGCGCCACGTCCCTGGCGCCGGCCCTCGTGGACGTCGCGCAGGCGCTTGTCGGACGACTCCCGCCCGCCGCCGTTACTGAGGTGCTGGCCGGATTGCCGACAGCCGGCCGGATCGCCGGCTCGGAGCGGGTCGTTCGGGGGCCGGTGGGCCTGTCGGCGCTCTTCACCCTGGGCGACGGCGACGTGCTCCGGCTCGGGGGGCGCGTCACGGCGGTGGCGGCCAGCTTCGGCGAGAGCGCCCCGGACGGGCCGCACACCCTGGTGCTGGCCGACTACCCGGACGAGGCCACGGCGCGGCAGGCCCTCGCGCACGCGACCGCCGGCCTCGACCCCAGCCTCCAGGTCCTCTTCACCGAAACCTTTCGCCTCGGCTTCCGGGACTACGCCGGCCGCTTCGGGCTCGTCGTGGTCGACGGCCGTCGTCTCACGCTGCGCTGCAACCTCGTCAAGGCCCCGGTATAGAGCCGGCTCTCGGGCTACACTGGACGGGTGCCGTCCGGCCGTGCCTCCACGACCACGCGGACAGGTGGGTGGTGCCCGATGCAGACGATGGCGGTCTACAACCTCAAGGGCGGCGTGGGCAAGACGGCCACCGCCGTCAACCTCGCCTTCCTCGCCTCCCGCGACGGGCGCCGCACGCTCCTGTGGGACCTGGACCCTCAGGGCGCGGCCAGCTTCTACCTGCGGGTCAAGGCCAAGGTCAGGGGCGGGGGCAAGAAGCTGCTGCGCGGCACCACCGCGCTCGACGACGTGATCCGCGCCACGACCTTCCCCGGGCTCGACCTCCTGCCAGCCGACTTCTCCTACCGGCGGCTCGACCTCGCCCTCGACGAGGCGCGCAAGCCGGCCAAGCAGCTCGCCGCCGCCATGCTGCCCCTGAAGTCACGCTACGACCTGGTCGTGCTGGACTGCCCGCCGAGCGTCTCCCTGGTCTCCGAGGCGGTCCTGCACGCCGCGGATCTGCTCCTCGTCCCGGTCATTCCGACCACCCTGTCGCTCCGCACCCTCCGGCAGATCGAGGAGTTCGTTGAGGATCAGGGGCCGCGCCGCCTGCTCGTGGTCCCGTTCTTCTGCATGGTCGACGTGCGCAAGCGCATGCACCGCGAGCTGGCCGCCGTGCCGGAGATGCAGGGCGAGGCGTTCCTGCGCACCACGATCCCGTCGGCCAGCGTCGTCGAGCGAATGGGCGTGGAGCGGGCGCCGCTGGCCGCCTTCGCCCCGTCAAGCCCGGCAGCCCAGGCCTACGCCGAGCTCTGGAAGGAGGTCGCTGGGCGGCTGCAAACCGTGTAACAATGGAACTCGCGTCAGGGAGGCACAGGACCGTGCAGCACTCGCTCCCGCCAACATCCGCGCCGCCAGAGGGCTCCACCCCCAACCGCGGCCAGCACCTGCCGGATGTGGCCGGGGTGCTGCCGGCCGGCGGAGACCAGATGGCGGTGCGACTGCGCGGGGTGCACCGGCGACGTGCGCTCCTCTACGCCATCGCCAGCGGGCTCGTGGCTGCGTGGCTGGTGAGCGGGTCCGCCCCGGAGCAGTCCGTCCTGCCGCTGGTCGCCACCGGGGTTGGTCTTCTCACCTCCCTTCCCCTCATCGTCCTGGCGTCCCGCCGTCCAGACCTCGCGGCGCGCCCCGCCGTCCATGCCTCGTGGCTCCTCCTCGACGCCCTGCTCACGACCTGGGTCATCCACCTCACGGGGGGGGCCGACAGCCCGTGGTTCGTCTGGTACCTGGCCAATGCCGGGACCGCATCCGTGGTGGCTGGCAAGCGTGCGGCGGTTCTCATGGCGAGCGTCGACAGCGCCCTCTTCCTTGGGCTGGTCGTGCTCACCGGAAGCCCGGCGCCGGCGGTGCTCCTCACGTTCACTGGCCTCGCGGGCATGTGGGTGGCCTCGTTCTACTTTCTGCGCGGCGTGGCGGACTTGCAGGCGCGGCGCAACGACCTCGAGCGCATGCGCCAGGCCCAGGACCGCAGCCTCGAGGAGCTGACCCGCATGACGGCGGCCCTCGACCAGCGCACCCGCGAGCTGGCCGACGCCAACCTGCGGATCCGCGAGGCCGACCGCCTCAAGAGCCAGTTCGTGTCGAACATGAGCCACGAGCTGCGCACGCCGCTGAACTCGATCATCGGGTTCTCGGAGATCCTGCTCGCCCGCCTCGACCAGGACCTGCAGCCCAAGTACCAGCGCTTCCTCCAGAACATCCACGAGGCCGGGCACCAGCTCCTGGGGCTCATCAACGACATCCTGGACCTCTCCAAGATCGATGCCGGCCGCCCCGAGCTGATGGCCGAGCCGCTGGTGGTGCAGACGCTCATCGACGGCGTCTGTACCGTCCTCAAGAGCACCGCCAAGCGACGCCACATCGCCTTCGAGACGCGCGCACCCGCCAACCTGCCGCTGCTCGTGGCCGACCCGGTCAAGGTCAAGCAGGTCGTCTACAACCTGGTGTCCAACGCCGTCAAGTTCTCCCCGACCGGGGGCACGGTGGAGGTCGAGGCGCGGCACGTCGCGGCCGACCAGTCGCCTCTGGGCCGGGACTCGATCCAGATCGCTGTCATCGACCACGGCATCGGCATCGACCCGCAACACCACCGAGTCATCTTCCAGGACTTCGTGCAGGTCGACGGGACGGCGTCCCGGCCGTTCGGGGGGGCGGGGCTGGGGCTGGCCCTGGCGCGCCGCTTCGTGGAGCTCCACCACGGGACCATCTCCCTGGCCAGCGCCCCCGGCGAGGGCGCGGTGTTCACGGTCACCCTCCCAGTTCAACCGCCGGCGGAAGCGGACGCCGTGTCCGTCGTGCGGACCCTGGACCTGCCGGAGGAGGCCGGCCGGCGGATTCTCGTGGTGGAAGACGATCCGATCTCGTTCGAGACGATTGCCCAGCGCCTCACCGCCGCCTCCTACGTTCCAGTGCGGGCGCGCTCCTGCCAGGAAGCAGTGCAGGTGGCTCGCACGCTGCACCCCGCTGCCATCACCCTCGACGTTGCACTGCCTGGCGCCGACGGTTGGGAGGTGCTGCGCTGCCTCAAGGCCGACCCGGCCACGGCAAGCATCCCCGTGGTGATCATCTCGGTGCTCGACAACCGGGAGCTCGGGCTGACCCTGGGAGCCGACGACTACCTTCTCAAGCCCCTCGACGGTGACCATCTGGTGCGCCGCCTGACCGAGCTGTTGCCCCGTCCGGCCCGGCAGATGGCCCGTGTCCTCATCATCGATGACGACCCCCTCCTCCACAGCCTCCTGGACGCCAAGCTGGGACCGTGCGGTTTCGAGCTGGACCATGCGCTCACGGGCCAGGCCGGGATCGCCCAGGCGCGAGTGCGGGCGCCGCAGGTGATCATCCTGGACCTCATGATGGAGGGGCTGGACGGGTTCGAGGTCGCCACCATCCTCCGCGCCGACCCCCGGACCGCAGACGTGCCGATCATCGTCTTCACGGCCAAGGACATGAACCTCCAGGACCGGGAGCGCCTGCGGGGCAAGATCGAAGCGTGCGTCGAGAAGGGGCGTACGACCAACAGCGGCATCGTGCCGGTGATAGAGGACGTGCTGCGCCGCCGCACAAAGGAGGGCGATCGTGCCCGAGCCTGAGACGATCCTGGTCGTGGAGGACAACGAGCAGAATCTCGAGCTGGTCGAGTTCCTGCTGGACGAGGCAGGCATCAGGGTCTGGAAGGCCCGTGACGCGGAGGAGGCGCGCGCGCTCCTGGGCGACCGGCCACCGGACCTGGTGCTCATGGACATGCAGCTCCCCGGGACCGACGGGCTGTCCCTGGTCGCGGAGATCCGCAGCAACCCTGCCCTGACCTCCCTGCCGATCATCGCCCTCACCGCCCACGCCATGCGCGGTGACCGCGAGCGGTTCATTGCAGGGGGGTGCGACGGCTACATCGCCAAGCCCATCAACGTGGCGTCCTTCGTCGAGGAGGTGCAGTCCGCTCTCCAGGCGGCCCGCACCCGCCGGCTTGGCGGAGGGTCAGCGTGACGACCGCCGTCGCGCTCGGGACGGGTGGCTCGGTCCTGGCCGTCGACGACCAGCCGGAAAACCTGGCCCTCGTCGAGGAGGTGCTCTCCGACGAGGGCTTCCGAGTGCGTCTTGCGGCCGATGGCGAGGAGGCCCTGGCGGCGGTGGCGGTCGAGGTGCCCGACTGTGTCGTCCTCGACGTGATGATGCCGCGCCTGGACGGGTTCGGTGTCTGCGAGCGTCTCAAGCAGCACCGGGACACCCACTTCGTGCCGATCGTCATGCTCACGGCGCTGTCCGGGGTCGAGGACAAGGTGCGCGCCTACGAGCTGGGTGCCGACGACTTCCTCAACAAGCCGGTCAACATCCACGAGCTGGCGGCGCGCGTCCGGTCGCTGGTGCGCATCAAGCGCCTGCGCGACGAGCTCGACACCTCGGAGAGCATCGTCGTCTCCATGGTGCAGGCGCTGGAGAGCAAGGACCCGCTGACCGTCGGGCACTCCCAGCGCGTCGCCACTCGCGCCGCCGCCCTCGCCCGGCGCCTGCGCCTCCCGCCCGACGTCGTGGAGCTGGTCACCAAGGGCGGCATGCTCCACGACCTCGGCAAGATCGGGCTGCCGGACCGCCTGCTGCGACCCGAGCAGCTCCTGGAGCCGGGAGAGTACCAGGAGTACCGGGAGCACGCCGTGATCGGCGAGCGCATCCTGGCGCCGTTCCTGACCTTCGCGCGCACCCGGGCGCTGGTTCGCTGGCACCATGAACGGCTCGACGGTTCCGGCTACCCGGACGGCCTGAGCGGCAGCGATCTCGACCTGCCCACCGAGATCGTGGCCCTCGCCAACGCCTACGACACCCTCGTCAGCACCGACGGCAAGGCTGCGGCCGTCAAGGCGCTCCAGGAGGCCGCTGACCGCGGCGAGTTCCACCGCGACCTGGTCGAGGCGCTGCTCCCCGGTGTGACCGAGAAGACCGACCCCGGCCGCCCCTGGCACGAGCTGCTGCCCCTCCCGAGTGGCGACCGGCCGGGGCGCATCCTGCTCGGGGACGACCTGGTCTCCAGCCGCGAGTTCCTGCGGGGCATCCTCTCGGAGGAGGGCCACACCGTCACCTGCGTCGACTCCGCCGAGGCGGTCCTGCACGCGGTCGAGACCGACAAGCCCGACCTCGTGATGATCGACCTCCACACCCCCGGCAGCAACGGCTTCGACCTCACCCGGACCATCAAGAGCCGGCCGGAGACGGAGTTCCTGCCGGTCATCCTCGCCGCGGCGCAACGCGAGCTGAGCGACCACGTCGACGGCCCGCGGGTCTGGGCCGACGACTTCCTGATCCTGCCCATCAACCGTCTGGAGCTGGTCGCCCGCGTCAAGTCCCTCCTGCGCATCCGCCACTACTTCCGGGACCTCGAGGAGCACCAGAGCGTGATCCTCTCCCTGGCCTCCGCCCTGGAGACCAAGGATGCCTACACCCGCGGGCACTCCGAGCGGGTGGGCGTCCTCGCCGCCCAGCTCGGATGCGCCCTCGGATTGACCGAGGCCGAGTGCCAGCAGCTACGGATGGCCGGACAGCTCCACGACATCGGCAAGATCGGCATCCCCGAGTCGGTCCTCAACAAGGAGGGCCGGCTGGACGCGACCGAGCTCGCGACGGTCCGCCAGCACCCCGACCTCGGAGAGCTGATCTGTCGCCCCCTCAAGACCATGCGGCGGCTGCTCGAGCTCATCCGTCACCACCACGAGAGGTACGACGGGACCGGCTACCCCGACGGCCTGCGCGGCGAGGAGATCTCCACCGGCGCCCGCATCCTCGGCCTCGCCGATGCCTACGACGCGCTCACCTCGGCACGGTCCTACCGCCAGAGCTTCACCCCGCCCCAGGCGCTGGCGCTGCTCGAGGAGGAGGCCGAGCTGGGACGCTGGGACCCGCGGGTCTTCGCGGCCCTCACCTCCATGGTCCGCCGCGACACCCCGTCGTAGTTCCCCGTTCCCCCGCCCGGTCAAGAGTTGAGAGTCGAGAGTCGAGAGTGTCCACCTCCCACCCGGTCGGGAGTCGAAGGTCGAGAGTCGAGAGTGTCCCCCGCCCAACCGGTCTAGAGTCGAAGGTCAGAAGTCGAAGGCTCCACCTCCAACCCTGGACGCCACGCAGCCAGCACGAGAATCAGGCCAACGACACTCACACCGGGGCCCGATACCCGTGAGGGCCTCCCTGACTCTCGACTTTCGACTCTCGACTGTCGCTCAAGGACTCTCGACAGGGCGGAAGGGGGTCAGGGCCGCACGCCGAGCTCGCGCAGCAGCCCCGCTGCCCGCGGCCCCTCCACGGCCTCGAGGGTCCAGAGCAGGAAGCGGAGGTCAACGGCGATGTTGCGGTTGAGCTCCGGGTCGTAGCCGAAGTCGCCGGCCACCGCCTCCCACACCCGGTCGAAGTTCAGCCCCACCAGCTCCCCGCGGCCGTTGAGGACCGGCGACCCGGACGTGCCGCTCGACGTGTCGAGGTCGGCCAGGAAGGCCACCGGCACATCCCCCAGGGCCGCATCCTGCCACCGCGTGACCCCTCCCTGTCGGGCGGCCTTCAGGAACCCTGCCGGCAGGGAGAAGGGCGGGGCGTCACCTGTCTTGGCCACGAGACCCCGCATGGTCGTCTGGGGGAGCATCGCCACGCCGTCGCGTGGCGAGTACCCGAGGATGTGCCCGAAGCTGACCCGCAGGGTGCCGTTGGCGTCCGGGGACACGGGCGTCGCGAGGAAGGCGTGGACGGCCCGCATCCACGTCGGGCGCAGCACGGAGGTCACGCCATCCTCCAGCTCCCGGCGCTGCTCCGCGGCCCGCAGCTCGTCGTCGAGGGCGAAGGCCAGCTCCAGCAGTGGGTCGCGGCGCAACCGCAGCGCCGCGTAGCTCTCGTCGAACATGGCCCGCTGGGAGGGCCAGTCGAGCACCCGGGTGGGTGCCAGGAGGACCTCGACCCGTCCGGCGATCGAGTCACGGCTCCGGGACGAGCCCAGGAACCGGTCCACGGCAGGGCTCCGGCTGCCCTCGGGCAGCGCCGCGAAGCGCTCGAAGAGGTCCACCATGAGGGCCTTCTCCGTCGCGAGATCGAAGCCCGTCCGGCTCTGCTCCAGGGCCTCGCGCAGCCGTTCCCGGTTGCGCTCCATGTACGCGGGCTGTCGTTCCATGTCCGGCTTGCCGCGCTCGCGCGCCCAGCGCGCCAGGGTGAGGGAGAAGTGGAGCGGCAGCGGCCCCTGCTGCATCGAGTCGAGCAGGAAGTCCCGGCGCCAGGTGTCCCGCCGCTGCGCAACGATCCCCGCCAGCGACTGGTGAGCGGCCACCGCCTCGCGCATCTCGGGGCGCTCGCCCGCCCAGGCCAGCACGCGGCTCTCGAGCGACCACTTCTTCTCCACCAGGTTGCCACGTGCCAGCCCGGCGATCTGGCCGCGGGCGTTCTTGGCCACGTTGGCCATGGACTGCACGCGGTCGGCCAGCGCCATCCGGGCCGCCCCGTCCCGCACCGACGCACCCTCCAGGATCGCCTGCCACGCCCCGTACAGCTCCGCCCGCAGCGGGAAGTAGAGGCCAGCCCGCTCCCCCATCTCGGGGGCCGTCAGGGAGCGGAAGGACCGGGAGGGATAGCCGGCGGTGAGCACGAAGTCGCCCGCCCTGACGCCGCCCAGGCCCGGACGCAGAAATCGCTCGGTGCGCAGCGGCACGTTCTCCCGGGACGGCCTGGCCGGCAGCCCTTCGCGATCCGCCCAGATCCGGAGGAGGGCGAAGTCACCGGTGTGGCGGGGCCACATCCAGTTGTCGACCTCGCCGCCGAAGTCGCCGAGCGCCTGCCCAGGCGCGTAGACGAGCCGCACGTCCGGGAACTCCAGGTTCTCGACCAGCACGTACTGGAGCCCGCCGTCGAAGACGGCCACGCGACACCGCCGGCCCGGGAGGCGCTCGCACTCCCGGACCAGCTCCTTCTGGCGCTGGGCCAGGGCATGCGAGCGGGAGAGCCCGTCGACCTTTGCCGGCATCGCCTTCTCGATGTCCGCCGTCACATCGGTGAGGCGAACGGGGACCAGGGCAGCCGACGAGTGGCCCGGCAGCTCGGCCCCCCGCTCGGAGGCCAGGAAGCCCGCGCTGAGGAGGTCCGCCTGGGGTGTGCTCTGCTGCTGCAGCATCGAGTAGGCGCAGTGGTGGTTGGTGAGCAGCAGCCCCTCTGGGGAGACGAGCGCCGCCGTGCAGCCGTCGATGTCGACGACGGCGGCCAGCAGGCCACCTCCGGTCACCGGGTCCCAGAGATCGCCGACCGGCATCTGGAGCCCCTGCTCGGCCAGCCATCGCTGGTCGAGCTGCCCGAGCTGTCCGGGCGTCCACTTGCCTTCGAGAGCGAGACCGCCGGCGGCCACGAACGCCGCCGACACCAGTGCCAGGGGGGTGCTCACGCGCATGGTGTAAGTCTAGCCCGCTTTCCCGGCCCCGGCGTGCCGCCGGCGGGCCTGTCAGTCCCGCCGAGCGGATCCAGGGCACGGGCCCATCACCACAGCGCGGCGCCTCCGGACACCCGGAGGCAGCAGTCAGACACGGTCTCGGGGCCGTCCGAAGCGGGGGACGCGCTCACCCGCCGGTGCTTGACGGTGCGGGCCCGCTGCGGCATGCTCGGAGCACGACAGCTCACCCTGGAGGGCGCCATGGCAGCCGACACCTTCACCGAGGTCACGAGTCGTTCCTGGGGCAGCAAGCTTGGAAGCTCCATCAAGGGCGTGTTCGGGGGGCTGGTGATCGCCGCGCTCGGCATCGCCCTGCTCTGGTGGAACGAGGGTCGAGCCGTGACCACCGCCCGCGGCCTCAAGGAAGGGGCCAGGACCGTGGTCTCCGTGACCCCAGACCGCGTCGACGGCGGCAACGACGGCAAGCTCGTGCACATGACCGGCGAGGCGACCACCACCGACTCGCTCGCGGACCCCGACTGCGGGGTGCGGGTGCAGGCCGTCGCCCTGCGGCGCACCGTCGAGATGTACCAGTGGAAGGAGGAGAAGAAGTCGGAGACCCGGAAGAAGCTCGGGGGCGGCGACGAGACGGTCACCACGTACTCCTACTCGAAGGTCTGGTCCGAGGACGCGATCGACTCGGGCGCCTTCAAGAAGCCCGAGGGCCATGCCAACCCCGGCACCCTTCCACTCTCCAGCCAGACCTGGTGGGCCGACCGGGTGACGCTCGGGGCGTTCACCCTGGGTGCCGGGCTGGTCAGCCAGATGCGCGACTTCCAGCCCGTTCCCCCGCCAGATCCGTATCGCGTCAGCATCCCGGCGGCGCGGGGGCGGCGGGTCCAGGCCTCGGGCAGCTCGCTGTTCCTCGGTTCTGACCCCGCCAGCCCTCAGGTGGGAGACCTCCGCCTCACCTTCGCCCAGGTGCGACCGACTACCGTGAGCGTCGTGGCGAAGCAGACCGGGAGCGCCCTGGACGCCTTTCAGACCAAGGCCGGGATCGCCATCCAGATGCTGAGGACCGGCGCGCATCCGGCCGACACCATGTTCAAGGCCGCGATGCAGAGCAACCGCATGATGACCTGGCTCCTCCGCCTCTTCGGGTTCTTCCTGATCTTCGTCGGCCTGAAGGCGTTCCTCGGGCCGCTTGTGGCCCTCGGCGACGTCGTGCCGTTCATCGGGAACCTCATCGGCGGTGGCACGAGCCTCGTGGCGTTCCTGGGCTCGGCCGTGATCTCCCTGGTCGTGATCGCCCTGGCGTGGCTCGCCCACCGGCCGGTCCTGGCGATCGGCCTGCTGGCCGGGGCGCTCGTGGCGCTGGTCCTGATCCTGATGCGGCGCAAGAAGACGCTGCCGCCACCGCTGCCCGTGGCACGCTGAGCGACCCGTCGACCCCCGACTCTGCAAGAATGACGGCATGGTCGCCCTGGCCCTCACCCTGGGCTCGTTTCTCCTCATCCTCCTGCTGGTGCGCCTCAAGGTGCCGCTCGCGTTCGCCATCCTGGGCGGCGCTGTCGCCGTCGGCCTCGGGTTCGGCTTGCCCGTCCGTCAGGTGGCCCTGGGCATCGTGCGCGGCGCGACGCAGCCGATGGCCCTGGGGGTCGACCTCACGGTCGTCTTCCTGCTGGCGATCTCCCACCTCATGCAGGCGTCCGGCCAGATGCAGCGGATCGTCGAGCTTGCCCGCAGCGTCCTGCGCCGTCCCGCCGTGACCATGGCGGCGCTGCCCGCCCTCATCGGGCTCCTCCCGATGCCTGGCGGCGCCCTCTTCTCCGCTCCCATGGTCGCGTCCGCCGCCGGGCCGGACCGCGCCGGGGGCGACCTGCTCTCGGCCATCAACTACTGGTTCCGCCACATCTGGGAGCACTGGTGGCCGCTCTATCCTGGCGTCATCCTGGCGATGACCCTCACCGGCACCGACCTCGCCACGTTCGTGGCGTTCCAGATGCCGCTCGGGGTGGCCATGGCCGCGGCCGGCCTCGTGCTCTTCCGGGGCACCCACCCCGAGCTGCACGCGAGCGCGTCGGCCGCCGGGGTCGGCTCCTGGCGGGCGCTCGGGCGCGAGACCGCGACCATCTGGGTGATCCTGGCGACCTGGGGGCTTGCCACCCTGGGGCTCGCCCTGTCGACCCGCGCCGGCTGGACCGCGCCCCCTCCGGACTGGTTGCAGCGGTTCGGGCCGCTCGCGGTGGCCATGCTGGTCGGCCTCGTCGCCACCACTCGCCTCAACCGCCTGACGGCACGGGACGCCCTCGAGGCACTGCTCCGTCCTTCGGTCCTCTCCCTGGCCGGCCTCGTGACGACCATCATGGTCTACCAGTACATTCTGGGCGAGGCCGGCGCCGCCCCGCGCATCGCCGTGGAGATGGCCGCCAACCACCTGCCTCCGCTGCTCGTGGTGGTGCTCCTGCCGGCCATCGCCGGGCTCATCACCGGGGTGGCCTTCGGGTTCGTGGGGACGAGCTTCCCGATCGTCCTGGGCATGCTGGCCGCGATGCCCGACGCACCGGCGCTGCGACCCTACGCGGTGCTGGCCTACGCCTGCGGCCACCTGGGGATGATGGCCAGCCCGATCCATCTCTGCCTGGTCGTCTCGAACCGCTACTTCTCGTCCTCGTACTGGCCCGTGTACCGGCGACTCGTCGTCCCGACCCTCCTGCTCGCCGTCTTCGCAGCCCTGTACTTTCTGCTCCTGCGGTTGGTTGCGGCGTAGCAGGTCAGCGAATCAGGCAAGACACGACACCACGCCTCGGGGTGGGCGGGGGAGCTGATGCGCTGATTGGCTGATGCGCTGATTGGCTGATGCGCTGATGTGCTGATGCGCTGACGAGCTACCCAAGGACCTTGAGATAGACGACCTTCGCGTCGCCCGGGGCGTAGAAGTCCGGGAACACGGCCACCTCCTGGTAGTCGCACGCAAGGTAGAAGTGACGGGTGGAGGCGTACTGCTCACGGCCGGAGGTCTCGACGTAGATGCGCGTCGCCCCGAGCTGCCGCATCCGCGCCTCGCACGCCTGGACCAGCCGCCGCCCCACACCCTGTCCCCGCACCCCCTCCTGGACGGCGATCCAGAAGAAGTCGAAGCTCGACTGCGTGCAGGCGATGGGCCCAACGCACCCGTAGCCGACCACCTCACCGCCCAGCTCCGCGAAGACGAAGTGGTAGCCACTGGGCTCGCCCTTGGCCAGGTTCTCGTCCACGAGGTCAACGGCCACGTCCACCTCGTCCGGGTTGAAGTACCCCGACGACTCGACGATGCGCCGCACGGCGTCGCGATCAGAGGGCCTCACTTCGGTGCGAAAGGTCAGCTCGGACATGGGTTCTCCTCTACGACCCGGCAAGCGGAACAGCCGCGGTCGCCACGGCAGGCAGGTTGCAGTCGCGGATGATGCGCGCCACGACCTCGGTCGTGCCCAGACCCACCTCGCGGGTGGCAGCCAGGAAGCCGGCGTCGGGGGAAATGCACGGGTTGGCGTTGATCTCCAGGATGAAGGGACGGCCCCGCCGATCCACCCGCACGTCGACCCGGGCGTAGCCGCGGAGGCCGAACAGCCGCCAGCACCGGCGCGCCAGCGCCGTCAGGCGCCGGTGGAGAGGGACATCGCGCGGGTCGCGGCGGAAGACGCGCGTGGTGCGCTCGTACTCCACCGCCTCGCAGTCCCACTTGGCACGCCAGCCGACGATGCGCGGCGCCCCGGGGTCCCACTCGCCGAACTCGATCTCGGCGGGCGGCAGCGCCCACGGCCCGCGGGGGCCCGCCACCACGGCCAGGTTGAGCTCCCGGCCGTCGATGAAGCGCTCGGCGAAGAACTCGGTTCCCAGAGCCCGGGTGCGCTCCCGCCAGAGGACCACCAACTGCTCGGGGTCCGAGGTCACACCGTCGTGGTCGATGCCCACCGAGGCGTCCTCCCACACCGGCTTGAGGATCCAGGGTCCTGCCAGGGGAATGCGCCCTCGTGCGAGCTGGGCCGGCTCCACCCACCCCGCTGTCGGCAGACCGGCCAGGCGCAGCACGCGCTTGGCCTCGAGCTTGCTCGTGGTGAGCAGCATGGCGGCGGTCGGGGCGCCCGTGTAGGGGAGCCCCAGGTGCTCGCAGACCGAGGTGGCCAGGTGGAGGAGCCGACCACTGCCGTCGACGGACTCCACGAGGTTGAAGACGAACGCCGGGTTGAGGGCTCGCACCGTGGCGATGAAGGCGCTCACGTCGAGCGTGAACGGCACGGGTCGGGGGTCCCACCCGAGCTCCCGGAGGGCCGTGGCGACTGTCTCGATCTCCTCGAGGGTGTCCAGGTCGTCGGCTCTCGAGGTCGGGTGGATCTCGCCGTGGGCGATCACGGCACAGCGGCTGGGCGACGGGAAGGGCCACGTTCCAGCCGGCCGTTCCGCCATGACCTAGCCTTCCCGCCCCGGCAGCCGCCGGCTGGCCGAGTCCATGATCGCCGCCATCAGGTCGGCGAACCCCCACCCTGCCAGGCGACTCATGATCGGCAGGTCCGAGTGCACCGGGTGCAGCCCCGCCAGGGGGTTGACCTCGATGAAGCTGGCCCGCTCGTCAGCATCCTCCCGGACGTCGACGCGGCCGGCATCGCGGCACCCGAGGCCGCGCCACACCGCCAGCGCCAGCTCGGCCGCGTCTCTCCCCAGCCGCTCGCTCGGGGGCACGAGGCGGTAGGAGACGAGCTCCTCGTAGCGCTCCTTGTTCTCGAGCGAGTAGACACCCGCCTCCGCCTCGGCCCCCAGCAGCACCTCCATGACGCCCACGACGCGGGCGTGCACGCCGGTGCCGACGATCCCCACCGTCACCTCTCGGCCCGGCAGGTAGGTCTCGACCAGAACCGGCTGGTGGAACCGCTCGAGCAGGTCTGTACACCGCTGCTCCAGGGCGTGGCGGTCGGCGATGCGGGAGTGGGCCGAGATCCCCTTGCTCGTGCCCTCGGCCAGGGGCTTTGCGAACAACGGATACGGCAGATCCACCCGCTCCACATCGGCCATCTGCTCGACCACGGCAAACGCCGGGGTGGGGATGCCCAGGTCCCGGACCACCCGCTTGCAGGCGGCCTTCTGGAGGGCCAGGGCGAGGACGAACGGATCGGAGAAGGTGTACGGGATCTGATAGGTCTCCAGCAGCGCCGGCACCAGCGACTCGCGCCCGAAGCCGTACAGGCCCTCGGCGATGTTGAAGACCAGGTCCCAGCGGTCGCCGGCCACCAGGCGGGCCATCAGGGCGCGGGCGTGGCCGATGCGCTGCACCTCGTGCCCGAGCGCCGCGAGGGTGTCGGCGATCGCGTCGATGGTCTCGGCACGGTCGAACTCCGCCGTCTCCTCGCGGGAGAACCCGAGGGCGAGGTAGTCGTCGCGCAGGTCGTAGGTGAGGCCGACGCGCACGGTTACGCCCTCGCCGTTCGGCCATCGTTCGGTCGATTGGCACGATGATCAGGCATGCGGTGCGATCTTACACTGCCACCGGGTCGAGGTAGGTGTACTCGCCACCCTCCCAGTTGCGCAGGGTCACCGTGCCGTGCTCGTACGAGACGGTGGTCTGCGGGTGGAGGGGCACCTTGCCGCCCCCTCCCGGGGCGTCGATGACGTAGGTGGGCACGGCATAGCCGCTGGTGTGCCCGCGCAGGCCGGCGATCAGCTCCAGCCCCTTGGCAACCGTGGTGCGCAGGTGACTGGTCCCCACCACCGGGTCGCACTGGTACAGGTAGTACGGCCGCACCCGCAGCTTGAGCAGCCCGTGGAAGAGCGCCTTGAGCTCGGGTACCGAGTCGTTGATGCCGCGCAGCAGCACCGTCTGGCTGCCCAGGGGGATGCCCGCGTCGGCCAGGCGGTCGCAGGCCTCGGCCACGTCCTCCGTGAGCTCGGCGGCGTTCGAGAAGTGCAGCGACAGCCACACCCGGTGCCTGCGCAGCACCGCCACCAGCTCGGGGGTGATGCGCTGGGGCAGGAAAGCGGGCACGCGGCTGCCCAGGCGCACCATCTCGACGTGCGGCACGGCACGGATCCGCCCCAGGAGCTCGTCGAGCTTCTCGTCCGAGAACAGCAGCGGGTCGCCCCCCGAGACGAGGACGTCCCGGACCTCGGGATGGGCCTGCAGGTACGCCACGATGGCGTCCAGCCGCCCGGCCAGCGGGTCGAGCTCGCCGTGAGCGACCAGGCGGGAGCGCGTGCAGTAGCGGCAGTAGGCCGCGCAGGTGTCGATGGCCAGGAGCAGCACCCGGTCCGGGTAGCGGTGCACGAGCCCGGGCACCACACTGTCGTGCTCCTCGCCGCAGGGGTCCACCATGTCGGTGGGGGAGACAATCGCCTCCTCCTCGCGCGGCACGACCTGCATGCGCAGGGGACACGACGGGTCGTAGGGATCCAGCAGCTCCGCCAGGTAGGGCGTCACGGCCACCGCGAGCTTGCCGTGACACATGGCAAGGCCCCGGCGCTCGCTCGGAGTCAGACGCAGGAGCTGCTCGAACTGGTCGGGTTTGGTGAGACGATGGCGCATCTGCCAGCGCCAGTCGTTCCAGCGCGCGGGGTCGTAGGTCTCGCCGAGAATCTGGCAGACCTCGTGGCGCCGCGCGCCGGCTATCAGCGGTTCGACAGGGGCAGTGGTTTCTTTCATGGCCTCGTGCCTCCACACGTGGAGGGTCTGGTTGGGAGACTGTTTTCGACAGCACGGCTGTACGCTGGCCGGACACCGTGTCCGGTCAGCACCGGACGCCACGCCCCTGGGGGCTCATCGAGCATCGTCTCGCTATCCCTGGGGCGCCATGGCGGCGGAAAGCCGCATCCTGAAAGGTCGGGAAAGGTGTGCGAGAACCCGCACACCGGGGAAGAACACGTTGGAATCGGGTAGAGACGACTCTCCGATCTCGGGCGCGTAACGGAAAGTCACGCGCACCGAGCTACTTGGGGGGTGGTCGGGTGAGACGTCGGTCTCCATGCCGCACAATCTAGTCCTCTTCTCCGCATTGTCAAGGGGTCCAGCTCACATCGAGGTGTGGCAAGCTGGTCCGGTGGGACCTGCAGCGACCATCGTCTTCGCGGATCACCGTCTGGTTGCGGTCAACAAGCCGCCAGGGCTGAGCCTCGCGACCAGCCGGGCGACCTCGGCAACCGCGGTGGAACGCCTGCTTTCCGCCCTCCCTCGCACCGAGCGGGAAGCGTGGGGTCTCGCACCCGACGGCCTGTGGCTCGTGCACCGGCTGGATGTCGGGACCTCGGGTCTGGTCCTGCTGGCGCGCGACCCCGACACGCACCGCGCGCTGGTCGAGGCGATCGGAGGCCGCCGGGTCGAGAAGACCTACCTGGCCCTGGTCTGGGGACGCCCCCGGCCACCAGTGGGTGAGCTGGAGGGACGGATCGGCCCCGACCCCTCCGACCGCCGCCGCATGCGCGTGACCATCGAAGGCAAGCCGGCGCGCAGCGGGTATCGCGTTCTCGCGGCGGCGTCCCACGTGACGCTGGTGGCCCTGCGGGCGCACACCGGACGCACCCACCAGCTCCGGGTCCACCTCGCCCATGCGGGGCATCCGATCGTCGGCGACGACCTCTACGGCGGGCCTCGCCACCGCGGCGTGCGGGACGCGCTCAGGCGCCGCCTGCTCGCGCCGGACCACCCGTTGCTTCACGCCTGGCGGCTCGCTCTGCCGCCGCTCCCCGGTTCGGAGCCAGGCCGCGCATCGGCTCTGGTGCTCACCGCTCCCCTGCCGGCGGACTTCGTCGCGGCCATCGAAGGGCTCGGTGATCCGATCCTGGCCGCGGCAGGCGCCGAGGGCATCCTCGCCTGACCCGGACGGGCGTGGTAGAGTTGGTACAATCACCGCGTGGAAGGAGGTCTTCATGATCGCGACCATTCGCCAGCATCTGGGTGAGAAGGCTGGGCTGCTGGACCACGTCTGCACCGGGATCCCGAAGCAGATGCTGCACCTGCCGGGCCCTGACTTCGTGGACCGCATCTTCGTCCCGTCGGACCGTCCCCCCAACGTGCTCCGCAGCCTCGCGGGCATGTTCGGCACCGGCCGCCTCGCGGGCACCGGCTACCTGTCCATCCTGCCGGTGGACCAGGGCATCGAGCACTCGGCGGCCGCGTCGTTTGCACCCAACCCGATCTACATGGACGGGGAGAACATCATCCGGCTGGCCATCGAGGGGGGGTGTAACGCCGTCGCCTCCACCCTCGGCGTGCTGGGCTCCGTCGCCCGTCGCTATGCCCACCGCATCCCCTTCATCGTCAAGATCAACCACAACGAGACCCTGACCTTCCCGCTCACCCACGACCAGACCATGTACGGCACCGTCGAGCAGGCGTTCAACCTCGGCGCGGCCGGCATCGGTGCGACGATCTACTTCGGCTCCTCGGAGTCCCGGCGCCAGATCCAGGAGGTCTCCGAGGCGTTCCAGGCCGCCCACGAGCTGGGCATGTTCACGGTGCTGTGGTGTTACCTGCGCAACTCCGGGTTCAAGAAGGACGGCGTGGACTACCACACCGCCTCCGATCTCACCGGCCAGGCCAACCACATCGGCGTCACGATCGAGGCGGACATCATCAAGCAGAAGCAGCCCGAGAGCCAGGGCGGCTACCCCGCGATCGGCTTCGGCCACACCAACAAGCTGGTGTACGAGCGGCTCGCCACCGACAACCCCATCGAGTGGACGCGCTGGCAGGTGGCCAACTGCTACCTGGGCCGCATGGGCATGATCAACTCCGGCGGCGCCTCGGGCTCCAACGACCTCGCCCAGGCCGTCCTCACTGCAGTCATCAACAAGCGCGCCGGCGGCATGGGCCTCATCTCGGGCCGCAAGGCGTTCCAGAAGCCCATGAGCGACGGGGTCGCGCTGCTGCACGCCATCCAGGACGTCTACCTCTGCCCCGAGGTGACCATCGCCTGAGCCGCCTAAGGAAACGTGGACTCGTAGGGGCCGGCCTCGCAAGGTCGGCCTCGTTCGTTTGCCCCCTCTTCGAAGCGCCTGGTTTGTGCTACGTTTCGCAAGCTCGGCCGGGAGCATGACGGTTCCGGTCGCCAGGAGGTCCCCCCGTGCTTCGTACGCCCGTCGTCCTGATCACCGGCGCCAGCGGCGAGATCGGCCACGGCCTGATCACCAGCCTGTCCGCCCACAACCACCGTCGCATCATCACCCTCGACGTCAAGGCCCT
The DNA here is from genome assembly GCA_025456225.1 of Thermoanaerobaculaceae bacterium. Classification (GTDB taxonomy): domain Bacteria; phylum Acidobacteriota; class Thermoanaerobaculia; order Thermoanaerobaculales; family Thermoanaerobaculaceae; genus JAAYVZ01. Next base: position 14,223 of record JALOLB010000009.1, on the reverse strand, counting down.
CGAGCCAGACCTCGGAAAGCTCGTGCACCAGGAGGTCATCGGTTCCATCCTCGACGTGGCGTTGCTCGAGCGCATCCTGGCGGAGTACGAGGTGGACCTGGTGTTCCATCTCGCGGCCCTGCTCTCGACCCGCAGCGAGTTCACGCCCATGGCGGCCCACCAGGTCAACGTGGAGGGTACCCTGCACCTGCTGGAGTTCGCCCAGCGGCAGGGGGAGTCCCACGGCCGGCCAGTGGTCTTCCTGTACCCCTCCTCGATCGCCGCCTACGGCCTGCCGGACCTTCCGACCAAGGACCGCGCCGGGCGGGTGCTCGAGGATGACTACAACACCCCGTCCACGATGTACGGGTGCAACAAGCTGTACTGTGAGCACCTGGGACGCTACTACGCCCGCCACTACAAGCGGCTCGCCCCCGAGACCCTGGCCGGCAAGGTGGACTTCCGCGCCATCCGCTTTCCGGGGCTCATCTCGGCCGTCACGGTCCCGTCCGGGGGCACCTCCGACTTCGCCCCCGAGATGATCCACGCCGCGGCCCAGGGCAAGGCCTTCCCCTGCTTCGCGCGCCCCGACACGCGCATCCCCTTCATGGCGATGCCCGACGGGGTGACCGCGCTGCTGCAGCTCGCCGCCGCACCTCACGAGAACCTCACCCGCACCGTCTACAACATCGGCGCCTTCAACCCCTCCGCGGCCGAGATCGAGGCGATCGTGCGCAAGGCCTTTCCCTTCGCCGAGATCTCCTACCAGGTGGACGTCAAGCGCCAGGGCATCCTGGACTCCTGGCCCGCCGATGTGGACGACTCGGCGGCGCGGCACGACTGGGGGTTCACGCCCCAGTACGACCTCGACCGGGCGTTCGACGAGTACCTCATCCCGACCATCCGCCAGCGCTACCGGTAGCGACAGGTTCAGGAAGCCCTGAGGTCGGCTGGGAGGGGGAGCCGAGGTCTGAGGCCCGAGGCCCGGCTGGGTGGGGGAGCTGAGGTCTGAGGCCCGAGGCCTGAGGCCCGGGTGGGTGGGGGACCTTGAGCCTTGAGCCTGAAGCCTTGAGCCCGGGCGGGAGGGGGTCCTCCCGCCAGTCCTTCAGGGCTTCACCGGCGCGAGGTCCCAGATGAGGCGCGCGTACTCGTGGATCGCCCGGTCCGAGGAGAACTCGCCCATGCAGGCCACGTTGCGGATGGCCATCGCGGCCCAGCGGCGGCGATCCCTGAACGCCTCGCCGGCGCGGGCCTGGGCGTCGACGTAGGATCGGAAGTCGGCCAGGTGCATGAAGCGGTCACCGCGCTCCATGAGCGCCGACCAGAGCTCCCGCAGCATGTCCGTGTCCCCGTCCACGAAGAGCCCGTCGCGGATCGCGTCGACCACGGCACCGAGCTCGGGGTCGGCGTGGTAGGTGTCCCAGGGGTTGTAGTGCCCGGACGCCCGCAGCTCGGCAACCCGGGGCGCCGTGAGGCCGAAGATGAAGATGTTGTCGTCGCCCACCGCGTCGCGGATCTCGACATTGGCACCGTCGAGGGTGCCGATGGTGAGTGCTCCGTTGAGGGCGAGCTTCATGTTGCCGGTGCCCGAGGCCTCCATGCCGGCGGTGGAGATCTGCTCGGAGAGGTCGGCGGCGGGTATGACGAGACCGGCCAGGGTCACCCGGTAGTCCGGCATGAAGACGACCTTGAGGCGGTCGCGGATGTCGGGGTCGCGGTTGACGGTCTCACCGATCGCGGTGATGAGCTTGATGACGAGCTTGGCCATCCGGTAGGAGGGCGCCGCCTTGGCGCCGAAGATGAACGTGCGCGGCGTGATGTCGAGGCCAGGATCGGCCTTCAGCCGCAGGTACAGCGCGATGATGTGCATGGCGTTGAGCAGTTGCCGCTTGTACTCGTGCAGCCGCTTCACGTGCACGTCGAAGAGGCTGTCCGGATCCACCGTCACTCCGCACAGCTCGTCGATGCGCGCCGCCAGGTCCACCTTGTTGGCCCGCTTGATGGCTCCGAACTGCTCCTGGAAGGCGGCGCTGTCGGCACACGGCAGCAGGCTCCGGAGCCGCTCGAGATCACGTGTCCACCCCTCGCCGATGCGCTCGGTGATGGCGCCCGAGAGCCGGGGGTTGCAGGACAGCAGCCACCGCCGGGGGGTGATGCCGTTGGTGATCGAGACGAAGCGATCCGGCCACATCTCCGCGAAGTCGCGCACCACGTGCTCGCGCAGCAGGTCGGTGTGCAGCCGGGCGACGCCGTTGATGCGATGCGAGCCGATGATCGCGAGGTGCGCCATGCGGAAGCGCCGCTCGCCTCCCTCCTGAACCAGCGAGACCCGACGCAACCGCTCGAGATCCCCGGGGTAGGCGGCGCCGACCTTGTCGAGAAAGCGCTTGTTGAGGTCGAAGAGGATCTGGACGTGGCGCGGGATCAGGCGCTGCATGAGCCAGACCGGCCAGGTCTCGAGCGCCTCGGGCAGGAGGGTGTGGTTGGTGTAGGCACAGGCCGCCCGGGTCAGGCGCCAGGCACGCTCCCACGCCAGGCCGGCCTCGTCCACGAAGAAGCGCATGAGCTCGGCGACGGTCAGCGCCGGGTGGGTGTCGTTGAGCTGGAACGCCACCTTGTCCGGGAACAGCTCCCAGCTCTCGCCGTACAGGCTGCGGAAGCGCCGCACCACGTCACGCACCGTGCAGGCGACGAGGAAGTACTCCTGGGTGAGGCGCAGCTCCCGGCCGGCCTCGGCCTCGTCCGAGGGGTACAGGACCCGGGTGATCGCCTCCGCCCGCTCGCGACCGGCCACGGCGCGCAGAAAGTCGCCCTGGGAGAAGATCTCGAAGTCGAACTCGTCGGGCGCCTCGGCCTTCCACAGGCGCAGGATCGACACCGTGGAGGTGCCGAAGCCAGCCACCAGCACGTCGTAGGGCACGCCGTGGAGGATGCGGGCGTGGGTCCAGCCGGCGGCTGGCGGGTCGTCCTCCCGGGGCTCCAGGGTCACCTCGCCGCCGATCGGCACCGGCACCATGAGGTCCGGCCGGCAGATCTCCCAGGCATACCCACGCTTGAGCCAGGTGTCGGGGACCTCGCGCTGCCAGCCCTCGGCCAGCTCCTGGCGGAAGATCCCGAAGTCGTAGCGGAGACCGTACCCGAAAGCCGGGTAGTCGAGAGTCGCCAGGGACTCCATGAAGCAGGCGGCCAGGCGGCCGAGCCCGCCGTTGCCGAGGCCGGGATCGGGCTCCTCGTCGATGATGCTGTCGAGGTCGAGCCCCATGCCGGCCAGGGCCTCGGCGGCCACCTCCCGCAGCCCGGTGGAGATGAGGTTGTTCTCCACCAGGCGTCCCATCAGGAACTCCATGGACAGGTAGTGGACGGTCTTGGGCCTGTGCTCCGCGTAGGCCCGCTGCGTCGACACGGCCCGATTGATGAGCGGCTCCCGGATGGTGAGCTGCAGGGCGGCAAGGTAGTCGGCGGGTTTCGCCTCGCCGAGCTCGAGGCCACGGGTGTACCGCAGGTTGAACAGGAACCGCTCCCGGAACACCTGCACCGATGTGATGTGACTGTTCGCCGCCGTGGCCAACCCCTCGCCTCCTCACGACCCCGCCAGACACAACCGGCGGCCCGGAGGATTCTACTCCAGCCGGGTACCCTGCCGGGCCGAGGGCGAGTGCCCTGGGGAGGGGTACACCCCGCCCGCTCCGGGTCCCCGGAGATCGGGGGCGGACTCAACGCGACCTTCGGCCACTCGGCGTACCGCGTGGACCTCCCCGAGTCGCGGCTTGAGCGTGACGCGGTGGCCGCGCTCGCCGAGTGCCACCCTCGTCGCGCCGTCCAGCGACTCCTCGGCGAGCAGCTCGTCGGGCTGCCACTGGTGGTGGATGCGCGGCCGCGCCACGGCGTCCCGGATCGTCGCGCCGTCTACCAGCACCGCCAGCAGCACCTGGACCGTCGCGGTGGGGATCCGCGAGCCACCCGGGGACCCCAGAGCGAGCACGTCGCGGCCCCGCCACGCCACGGTGGGGCTCATGGAGGAGAGCATGCGCTTGCCCGGTCCGACGGCGTTGGCCTCGCCCTGGATGAGCCCGTACAGGTTGGGGCGCCCCGGAGACGTGGCGAAGTCGTCCATCTCGTTGTTGAGGAGGATCTGGAGCTCGGGCACCAGCACGCCACTGCCGAAGGAGCCGTTGAGGGTGGTGGTGATCGCCACGGCGTCGCCGGCTCCGTCGACGACCGAGAGGTGGGTTGTCTCGGTCGACTCGGGCCGGGCGTGCGACCACGGCTGCACCCTCGTCGACGGTGTGGCCCGCTCCCGGTCGATGCCGGCCGCCCGGGCATCCAGCCAGGGTGCCGCCAGGAGCTGCTCGGGCCCGGCCAGGGTCGTGGCCGGGTCGCCGAGCAGGAAGCGGTCGGCGAAGGCCCGCCGCCAGGCCTCCGCCAGCAGGTGCAACCGCTCGGGGCTCCCGGCCGGGTGCGTCGACCAGCGCAGGCGCTCGAGAAGGCCGCAGGTCTCCGCGAGAATGATGCCTCCCGAGGACGGCAGCGGCATGCTCGCGACATCCCAGCCGAAGGCCCGGAAGCGCAGCGGGTCCCGCCACACCGGCCGATAGCCACCGATGTCCTGGACGGTCAGCACACCCCCGCTGGCCGTGGCTGCCGCCGCGATGGCGCTCGCTGCCGGCCCGCTCGTCAGGGCAGAGGGGCCGCGCGCTCCGTAGTCGCGAAGCGAGGCCGCCAGGCGCGGCAGCCGCACGGTGCTGCCGGCACCGATCGGCGAGCCCGCCGGAGCCCAGACCGCCGCGGTCGCCGAAAATCGCGTCAGCAGCTCCCGCTCGGCGGCCAGCTCCGTCGCCAGGCGCTCCGTGACCGTGAACCCCTCCGCCAGGCGAACGGCTGGCGCCACCACCTGCTGCCAGGGGAGGCGCCCGAAGCGTCGGTGCAGCTCGTGCAGACCGGCCGGCGACCCGGGCACCCCCACCGCCAGCCCCCCGACCAGCGAGGCATCGGGCCTGGGCGTGCCGGTGGCATCCAGGAACATGTCGTGGGTGGCCGCCGCCGGGGCCGTTTCACGGAAGTCCAGAGCGGCGACCTCACCCCCCATTCGCACCACTGCAAACCCGCCCCCGCCCAGGTTCCCGGCCTGGGGGTGCACGACCGCCAGGGCCAACGCGACGGCCACGGCCGCATCCGCGGCGTTGCCGCCCGCCGCCAGGATCTCGACGCCAGCGTCCGAGGCCAGCGGCGCCGCGCTGGCCACCGCCCCGGCGGCGGCAGCTCTTGGCGCGTCGGCGGCCCCGCACGGCGCTGTCGAGAAGAGGGCGAGCAACACGAGGCAGGGTCCCGGGATGCAGCGGCGGGAGAGTCGGGCGCGGATCGGAGTCTGGCTCATGGCGGTCAGTGTACCCACTTCTCGCCGTTCTGGCCGGACCCGGCCCCGGAGGATTTGTCCGAACCCCGGCCGCCATGTATGCTTTACATGGGTTGTAACGCCTGGAGGGTCTTCCAGTGCAACGACGCTTTCCCGACCTCGACGCCAAGCGCGCCCGGCTGCAAGCAGGTGGCGGCCAGGAGCGTATCGACAAGCAGCATCAGCAGGGCAAGCTGTCGGCGCGCGAGCGCCTGGCCCTGCTCTATGACCCCAACAGCTTCATCGAGTTCGGGCTGTGGGCGACCCATCGCTGCGCGGAGCTGGCCGGCAAGGAGTTCCCGGGCGACGGGGTGGTGACCGGCAAGGGCGAGGTGCATGGTCGGCCTGTATTTGCCTTCGCCCAGGACTTCACGGTGGGTGGCGGCGCGGTGGGTGACCGGCACGCCCAGAAGATCGTCGAGTGCCTGTGGGCGGCCCTCAAGATGGGCACCCCGGTCGTGGGGTTCAACGACTCCGGCGGGGCTCGCATCCAGGAAGGGGTCGAGGCGCTGTCGGGCTATGGCAAGATCTTCTACCACAATGTGCTGCTGTCGGGGGTCGTGCCCCAGATCTCGGTCATCGTTGGTCCGTGCGCCGGGGGTGCGGTGTACTCGCCGGCTCTCACCGACTTCATCATCATGGTGGACAGCACCTCCCACATGTTCATCGCCGGGCCCGAAGTGATTCGAGCTGCAACTGGCGAGATAATCTCGGAAGAAGACCTAGGTGGTGCGAACGCTCAGGCAGCTATAGCCGGCAACGTGCACTTCGTGGCCCGCGACGAGCACGAGGCGGTGGAGGTCGTCAAGGTCCTGTTGTCCTACCTCCCCCAGAACAACATGGAAGGACCACCGGACATCCCATTCGAGGAGCCGCTTCCCGACGACGAGGCGCTGGACTGGATCGTCCCCGAGGATCCACGCCAGGCGTATGACGTGCGCGACGTGATCACGCGGCTCGTGGATCACACGGTCTTTCTCGAGGTGCAGGCGGTGTTTGCCCCGAACATCGTGGTCGGCTTCGGGAGGATGGCGGGGATGGTCGTGGGGATTGTCGCCAACCAGCCGGCGGTCATGGCCGGGGTGCTCGACATCAACGCCGCCGACAAGGCCGCGCGCTTCATCCGTACCTGCAATGTCTTCAACATCCCGGTGGTGACGCTCATGGACGTGCCCGGCTTCCTTCCGGGGGTCGCCCAGGAGCACGGCGGCATCATCCGCCACGGCGCCAAGATGCTCTTCACGTACGCTTCCATCACCGTACCCAAGGTCACCGTGATCCTCCGCAAGGCGTACGGCGGGGCCTACCTCGCCATGTGCTCCAAGGACATGGGGGCCGACTCCGTGCTGGCCTGGCCGACCGCCGAGATCGCGGTCATGGGACCCGAGGGAGCCGTGCGCGTCATCTACCGCAAGGAGCTCGAGAAGGCGTCCGACCCCCAGGCCCTGCTGCAGGAGAAGATCGAGGAGTACCGCCAGACGCACGCCAACCCCTATCGCGCCGCTGAGGCGTTCTACCTCGACGACGTCATCCGCCCGTCGTGGACGAAGCGACTGGTCGTGGAACGACTGGGGGTGCTGCGCGGCAAGCGCGACCTCCGGCCCCAGAAGAAGCACGGGAACATTCCCCTGTGAGTCAGCCATGCTCGAGGCCTTGAAGGTACTCGTCGTCGCGTTCGCCACCGTCTTTACCGGCATGGCCATCCTGACGGTTGTGCTCTACCTCATGCGCTGGTCCGGCCGGCGCGGTTCCGTCAGGGCACCTGAGCCTGCCGGCGAGCTGGACCCCCAGCTCGTGGCCGTGCTGGCCGCTGCGGCGGCCGAGGCGCTGGGCCGGGCGGTCGTCATCCACCACGTGCACATCCACCGCGAGCGCGCCACCGAGCTGTGGTCTCGCGCCGGCCGCATGGACATCATGGTCTCTCACCGCGTGGAGCGAAAGAAATGAAGAAGCTGCGCATCACCGTCAACAACATGGTCTACGACGTCAGCGTCCAGGTGCTGGAGGACGACGAGCAGGTGATGTCGGGAACCGCCTACCCGGGATCTCTGCCGGTGCCGCCCACGCCCGCCCGGCCGAGCCAGGCCCCGACACCAGCGCCTGCCAGCCCCGCCCCTGGGCCGTCAAGGCCGGCCACAGGCGATGCGAACGCCATTGCCTCCCCCATCGCGGGCACGGTCCAGAAGGTCTATGTCGAGGTCGGGAAGCGGGTCGAGGCCAAGTCACCCGCCTTCCTGCTCGACGCCATGAAGATGGACACCTACATCTATGCCCCGCGGGGTGGCGAGGTGGCGGAGGTGCTCGTGGGGACCGGCGAGGCCGTGCAGGTCGGACAGGTCCTGATGCGCTACCGTCCGGAGGACTGAGGTGGAAGCGCTGCTGCAGTCCACCGGTCTGCTGCACATCACCCTGCCGCAGACGGTCATGTTGGCCGTGGCGGGAGTGCTGCTCTATCTCGCCATCGGGCGCGGCTTCGAGCCACTGCTGCTGGTGCCCATCGGGTTCGGCGCCCTCATGGCCAACCTGCCCCTGAACGGGCTGATGACCGCCCCCCACGGCGGCGAGATGGGTGGCCTCTTTCACTACCTCTCTTTCGGTGTGACGCTGGAGATCTTCCCGCCCCTCATCTTCCTCGGTCTGGGGGCGCTCACGGACTTTGGACCCCTGCTCGCCAACCCGAAGACGCTGTTCCTGGGCGCCGCCGCCCAGCTCGGCGTCTTCGCGGCCTTCTTCTTCGCCAGGTTGCTCGGGTTCTCCCTGGCGGAGGCCGGGTCGATCGGGATCATCGGCGGCGCCGATGGCCCGACATCCATCTACCTGACGATGAAGCTGGCACCGCACCTGCTGGGCCCGATCGCCGTGGCGGCGTACTCCTACATGGCGCTCGTGCCGCTCATCCAGCCACCCATCATGCGGCTGCTCACCACCGAGCGGGAGCGCAAGATCCGCATGCACGGCGACCTCAACGTGCCGCGCTGGCTCCGCATCCTGTTCCCGATCGTCGTGACCGTCGTCGGCGCCCTCCTGGTCCCCGCCGCGACCTCCCTCATCGGTCTCCTCATGTTCGGCAACCTCCTGCGCGAGTGCGGCGTCACGGAACGCCTCAGCCGCTCGGCCCAGAACGAGCTCATCAACCTCATCACGATCGTCCTCGGGCTGTGCGTCGGCGTGACCATGGATGGCAACTCGTTCCTTCGCCTGGAGACCATCAAGATTCTGGTGCTGGGCTGCATCGCCTTCGCGTTCTCGACTGCAGGAGGGGTGCTCCTGGGCAAGCTGATGTCCCGCCTGCCCGGCAGCCCGGTCAACCCGCTGATCGGCGCCGCCGGCGTCTCGGCGGTGCCCATGGCCGCCCGCGTTGCGCACAACGTCGGGCAGGAGGCAGACCCGGACAACTACCTGCTGATGTATGCCATGGGGCCCAACGTCGCCGGGGTGATCGGCACCGCCATGGCGGCCGGCGCCCTGCTGGCGCTCCTCAAGTAGCCGGCGGTGGATGTCCAGGCGATGATTCCGTGTTGCTCGTCATCGGAGGTGGTGCAATGCGTGTGCGTGCCCTGGTAGCGGGTTCCCTGTTGATGACTTCCGTCGCGGTGGGCGCGGAGCTGGCCGGCGTGACCCTGCCGGAGGGGGTGCAGGTCGGGAGCACGGCCCTGAAGCTGAACGGGGCCGGCATCCGCAAGAGGGCCTTCATCAAGGTCTATGTCGGCGGGCTGTACCTGCAGGCCCCAAAGGCCGACCCGGCCGCGATCGTCGGTGCCGACGAGGCCCGGCGGATGGTCATGCACTTCGTCTACAAGGAGGTCGAGGGTCCCAAGGTGACCGAGGCGTTCCGCGAGGGCTTCGCCAACAACTCGGCGGCCTCGCTTCCCGCACTCCAGGTGCGCCTCGATGCCTTCTGCGCGCTCTGGCCAACGATGCGAGCCGGCGACCGCGCCGAGATGACCTACGTGCCGGGCGCCGGCACGACGCTGGTGATCAACGGCAAGGAGCTGGGCACCACCGAGGGCAAGGACTTCGCCGACGCCCTCTTCCTCGTCTGGCTGGGCGCCAAGCCCGCCGACTCGGGCCTCAAGGAAGGTCTCCTCGGCACGTAGGCCCGTGATCGGTGCCCGGTGATCAGTGACCGGAGGAGCGACAATCCTCCGCTCAGCAACAACCAACCGGTGTGGCGGGGCCGACAGCTCGGGTGCATGAGCACCCTCACTCTCGACGCTCGACTCTCGACTCTTGACTCTCGACCGGGCGGGCGGCGGCCTCAGCTACACCCGTACACCGTGCCGTCGTTCAGGCACTTGTAGCAGGCGCCGTTGCGGACCATGACCATGCCACAGGTCGGGCACGGCGGCGCGTCGGCCTGGTTCACGAAGAGGTGCGCGTTGTTGCCGCTGCCCAGTGGCAGGGACACCTGTCTCGGCTGGGGGAGAGCGGCCGGGCGGCTCTCCTCCTGGGGCAACGGCTGCACGCCCACCGCCGCCTGCTCCTCTGGCGCCAGGAACTTCGCGGCGAGCCAGCGGAAGATGTAGTCGATGATGGACTTGGCGTAGGGGATCTGGGGGTTGTTGGTCCAGCCGGCGGGCTCGAACCGCACGTGGGAGAACTTGTTGACCAGGAACTCCAGCGGCACGCCGTACTGCAGGGTCAGGGAGATGGCGGTGGCAAAGGCATCCATGACGCCGGAAAGCGTCGACCCCTCCTTCGCCATGGTGATGAAGAGCTCGCCCGGCGTCCCGTCCTCGTACAGGCCGACGGTCACGTACCCCTCCTGACCCTCGACCGAGAACTTGTGGGTGATCGCCACGCGCTCGTCGGGCAGCTTGCGCCGGGTGGGCTGCAGCTCGACCTCGACCGGCGCCGTCCCTGCCGCGGCGAGGGGTTGAGAGCCCTTGCAGTTGTCGCGGTAGACCGCCACGGCCTTGAGCCCGAGCTTCCAGCCCTCCATGTACAACCTGGCGATCTCGTCCGCGGTGGTCTCCTCCGGGATGTTGACGGTCTTGGAGATGGCCCCCGAGAGGAACGGCTGGACCGCCGCCATCATGCGCAGGTGGCCGAGGGAGGAGATGAAGCGGCTGCCGTTGACCGGCCTGAAGGCACAGTCGAACACCGGCAGGTGCGCGTCTGCGAGCGCCGCAGCCCCCTCGATGGTGCCGCTCTCGTTGAGGTGCTTGAGGATGGCCGTGCGCGAGGGCTCGTCGTAGCCGAGCCTGACCAGGGCCTCCGTGACGCTCTGGTTGACGATGCGCAGCGTGCCGCCCCCCACCAGCCGCTTGACCTTGAGGAGCGCCAGGTCAGGCTCGATGCCGGTGGTGTCGCAGTCCATCATGAACCCGATCGTGCCGGTGGGCGCCAGCACGGTGACCTGGGCGTTGCGGTAGCCGGTCTGCCGGCCGACTGCGTACGCCTCGTCCCACGCGGTCGTCGCCTCCTGCCGGAGCTCGCCCGGAATCCCGCGCGTGGGCAGGCGATGGGCCGCGCTCCGGTGCATCTCGACCACCTCGAGCATCGGCTCGACGTTCAGGTGGTAGCTCGGGAACGGCCCCAGCGCCCCCGCGATGCGCGCCGACTGCAGATACGACTCGCCGCACATGAGGGCGGTGATGGCGGCGGCATAGGCGCGTCCCTCGGCGGAGTCGTAGGGAAGGCCCTCGCACATGAGCAGCGCTCCGAGGTTGGCGAAGCCGAGCCCCAGCGGCCGGAAGTCGTGGCTGTTGGCGGCAATGCGGGCCGTCGGATAGTGGGAGAAGTCGACGACGATCTCCTGGGCGAGGATCATGATGTCGACGGCGTGCCGGAAGTCGCGACAACGGAAGGCGCCATCGCTGTCGACGAACCGCATGAGGTTGAGTGACGACAGGTTGCACGCCGAGTCGTCAAGGAACATGTACTCCGAGCAGGGGTTCGATGCGTTGATGCGACCGGAGCCCTTGCAGGTGTGCCACCGGTTGATGGTGGTGTCGTACTGCATGCCGGGGTCGCCACAGACCCAGGTGGCCTCGGCGATCATGCGCATGAGCTCCCGTGCCCGGAATCGTCCCGCCACCTCACGGCCACGCACCGTGCGCGTCTCCCACCAGCCGTCGTCCTCGACGGCGCGCATGAACTCGTCGGTCACACGCACCGAGTGGTTGGCGTTCTGGTACTGGATCGACTCGTAGGCCCCGCCTTCCTGGTCGAATGACGACGGGTACCCGGCGGCGATCAGGACGTGGGCCTTCTTTTCTTCTTCGGCCTTGCACCTGATGAACTGCACAATATCCGGATGATCGATGTTGAGGATGACCATTTTTGCGGCACGCCGGGTCTTCCCCCCCGACTTGATGACACCGGCGAAGGAGTCGAAGCCCCGCATGAACGAGACGGGGCCGGAGGCCGTCCCACCTCCCGCCAGGGGCTCGTGCGACGACCGTAGCGCTGAGAGGTTGGAGCCGGCGCCCGAGCCGAACTTGAACAGCATGCCCTCGGTCTTGGCAAGGTCCAGGATGGACTCCATCGAGTCCTGTACCGAGTTGATGAAGCAGGCCGAGCACTGCGGGCGTTGCTCGATCCCGACGTTGAACCACACGGGCGAGTTGAAGGAGGCCATCTGGTTGACGAGCAGGTGCGCCAGCTCCCACTCGAACGCCTGCGCCGCCGCGTCGTCGGCGAAGTAGCCGCCCTCGCGTCCCCAGCGGGCCATGGTCCCGACCACCCGCCCGACGAGCTGGCGCACCGAGCTCTCGCGCTCGGGAGTGCCGAGGCGACCGTGAAAGTACTTCTGTGCCACGATGTTGGTCGCAGTCTGCGACCAGAAGTCCGGAACCTCCACATCGGGTTGCTCGAACACGACCGACCCGTCACTGCCGGTGATGCGCGCTGTCCGCCGTTCCCACCGGATGGCGTCGAACGGGTGGAGGACGCCGTCCGTGAAGACACGCGGGACGGCAACCCCCGCCTCGCTGGAGCGAGGAACGGCGGCGGCAGCAAGCGACGACGGCTCAGCGGACATTCGAAACCCTCCGGTTAAGGAGTTCAAGTAAAACTTGAACTTTTCCAAGTGACTGTAGTGCGGCTGCCGGGGGTTGTCAAGGGGGTGACCGCAACATGTTGGGGTTGCGCCGGGCCCGCCCCCCTATATCTTGTGTTAACCACTGAACAGCGAGAGCTTGGATGTGGCAGTCGGCTTCATCCCGACCTCTCGTCGAACCGGAGCGGGAGGGAGGACCAACCAGGGACGAGACGGCACCGGACGGGAATCAGAGCCCGCCCGGGTTGTCAATGGCTCATCCGGTGACCGGCATCACACCGGCGTCGATGATGGGACGTCACGGCAAGGGCGCAGGGCGACAGGTGGCAGCGAGCCCTCGAACCGGGGAGCGACCCTCAGAAAAAGACAAAGCGGGACCCCGGGCGGAGCCCCGCACGTCCACGAACGCGAAGGTAGACTACTTGGCGACCTTCTCGCGCAGGGTCTTGCCGACCTTGAAGGCCGGGTACTTGCGCGAGGGGATCTTGAGGGCCGCGCCCGTGGCCGGGTTGCGGCCCTGACGCGACGCGCGCTTGCGAATCGAGAAGCTGCCGAATCCCGGCAGCATCACCTTCTTGCCCTTGGCCAGCTCATCAACGATGAGGCCCCCGGTGGCATTGAAGATGGCGTCCACGGCCTCGGCGGCCTTGGCGTGGGTGAGGTCGGCCTTCTTGGCCAGCTTGGTGATCAGCTCGGTCTTGTTCATCTGGGCTCCCTGTGCGGCGCCGGCCTACTTGGCCAGCTTCTCCTTGAGCGTCTTGCCTGCCTTGAAGGTGGCATACTGCCGGGCCTTGATGGTGATGCTCTTGCCGGTCGCGGGGTTGCGCCCCTGCCGCGAGGCCCGCTTGCGGGTCGAGAACGTGCCAAAGCCGGGAATCGTCACCTTCTTCCCTTCCTTCAGCACCGAGGCCACAATCCCCTTGTGGGCATTGAAGATCGCGTCCACGATCTCCGCCGCCTTCACCTGGGTGAGGCCGACCTTCTTTGCCAGCTTCACGGCCAACTCTGACTTGTTCATGCTCGTCCTCCTCTGATGTCCGATTCTGACGTTATTATTCGGACCATGATGCGCGTTTGTCAAGCTCTCATCGTGTCCTTTTCATTCCCGGCTCTGGCGGGTGCCGCTCCCATCGGGCTTCTGGCCACCTCTCCCGCCCCTGCCACCCAGTCCATCCGGGTCGAGGTCTGGCCCGACCAGACGTTCCCGGAGTTCGCGCTCCGGACGCCCGAAAGGGCCTCCGCCCTGCTACTTGCAGCCGGAGGCGTGGGTGAGCGCAAGCCCCTGCCGGCGGACTTCGACACCACCGCATTCGGTACCGCCGTGGCATCCAGGCTGTCAGGCCTGATCGCCCAACCAGGCGACGGGGAGCTCTCGATCATCGTCGCCGCGTCCGATCGCAAGGGAGTGCTGGCGGTGGCCCACGGGCGATCTCTCCTGCTCGTCGTGCCGTCGGACGGCAGCGCCGAGCGGGAAAGCATCGTCAGCTCAGCCGCCGAGGCCCTGGTCGCGGCCTCCCTGCCCCTGGCGCCTCCCTCTCCGACCCTCGGCGAGCCCCTGCTGGCGCTCGGCGAGGCCCTCTCCCACAGCGGCGCGCTGGCTCTGGCCTCGCTCCCGCCGGGGCTGCGCCCCGTGAGCGGCTGGCTGGAGCCAGGCCCTGCGCGCACCACTCTCGAGGCCTTCGCCCGGGAGATGCTCGAGGGGGACACCACCTGGTCCTCACGGCAGGCCCGCCTCACCATGACCGGACGGCCCGGCGGCGCCAGTCCGGCCCTCGCCCAGGCGGCCGCAGCCGTGCTGGAGTGCCTCGGCGCCTCGGCCGATCTGGCGTCCCACCCGGACGCCTTCCTC
>JALOLB010000125.1 GCA_025456225.1 Thermoanaerobaculaceae bacterium | reverse complement strand
CACGGCTCCCCACCGGCAGCGCCGACGCCGACTCCGCCTCCCAGTACTCGCCGTGCACGAACACCTTGCCGCGCGGGGAAACGGCCACGACGACCTCGGCCTCCTCGCCCGCCAGCCCCTCGGCGCCGGTGAGCGGCACCAGGCGGTGTACGCGCAGCACCCGCGTGAGCAGGAAGATGACGATGGCGGCCACCATCAGCGCCGCCGGCAGCACGACTGCCAGGCCAACCCGAAGGGCGGGAATCGGCGAGTCCACGAGCATGAGCGACCCGATCACGAAGCTGATCAGACCGGCCACGGTCAGCAGGCCATAGCTGGTCACCTTGACCTCCGCGATGAAGAAACCGATCGACAGGACGATGAGCATGACGCCGACGTAGTTGACGGGCAGCACCGAGAGCGCGAAGAGCGCCAGCAGCAGGCTGATCCCACCGAGCACGCCCGGGAAGATGGCGCCCGGGTGGGAGAGCTCGAAGTAGATCCCGACGATGCCCGCCAGCAGCAGCAGGTACGCGATGTTGGGATGGGCGATGGCCGACAGCAGCTTGTCCGATGCGCTCGGCCCGACGCTCACGACCTCCGCCGCGCCCAGCGTGAGCGTCTCCTCGTGCCCGTCGAAGCGCTTGACGGTGCGGCCCTCCAGCATCTTGAGCAGCTCCGTGCGGTCGTTGGCCACGAGGTCGATGAGCTTCTTCTCGAGCGACTCCCGCTCGGTGTACGACGCCGACTCCCGCACCGCCTTCTCGGCGGCGTCCACGTCGCGCCCGCGCTGGGTGGCCAGCGACCGGACCAGGGCCGCGGCGTCGTTGGTCACCTTCTCGCCCATCGTCTTGGCCAGGTCCTCCCCCTGCCCGCCCACCGGGTGGGCGGCTCCTGTGTTGGTGCCGGGGGCCATGGCCGCCACGTCGGCTGCCATGAGCAGGAAGAACCCGGCGCTGGCCGCCTGGGCGCCGGTGGGCGTCACGTAGACCACGACCGGCCGTGTCGCCGAGGTGATGGCGGTGGTCATCTCGCGCAGCGACGTCAGTAGCCCGCCGGGGGTGTTGAGCTCGATGACGGTGAGCGCTGCACCGCTCGTCTCGGCCGTCTCGAGGCCCCGCTCCAGGTAGCGCAGCGAGGCGGGCTGAATCGAGTCTTTCAGGGTTAGAATCACCACCCGCTCCCCGGCCCAGCCGGAGGATGCGAGGGCCAACAGGAGGCCGCAGCAAGCCGCGATGCGTGACAGCATACGAGCCATCTTACGACCGGGGGGGTGGGGCCGCAAGGGACGCCTGCGCGTGGCGGAGGGCGGCCTCGTCGTCGCGCTCCTCCTCATGGCGGCGATCGCGTGGTCCCCGTTCTCGCCGTTGCCGTTCGCGGCCGGGCTGCGCTTCGTGCTCGTGGCCGCCGCGCTCACGGCCATCGCCCTGATGCTCGGCGAGCAGCAGGGAGGTCTCCGCTACTGGATCCGCGAGCTCCTGCCGACACCCTTCATCCCCTACACCTTTCTGAGCCTCGGCACGCTCATCCCGATCGTCAACCCGCGCGTGGCGGACGGGCTCCTCATGGGCTGGGACGAGCGGCTGCTGGGACGGGAGCTGCAGGCGGCGCTCTACTCGATGCCGCTGCCGTCCTGGTCGGTCGACCTGCTCAGCCTGGCCTACTCGTCGTTCTTCTTTCTGCCCCTGGCGCTGGTCGTGACCCTCGCGTGGCGCCGCGACCCGCAGGTTGCCCGCGTGTCCGCCACCATCACCCTGACGTTCCTCGTCTCCTACACAGGCTACTTCCTGGTGCCGGCCTACGGCCCGCGCACCACGGTCGCCAGGGACCGCTGGGAATCGCTGCCCCACGGGGTGGTCGGCGGTCGCCTGCGCATGCTGCTCGACGAGATGGAGGCCACCAAGACCGACGCCTTCCCCTCCGGGCACACGATGGTGACCCTGGCGACGCTGTTGTGCGCGCGGCGGAGGGCCCGGGACCTCTTCGACGTGCTGCTGCCGATCGGCTCGCTGCTCATCGCCGCGACGGTGCTGCTGACCTACCACTACCTCGTGGACCTGCTGGTGGCGATCCCCTTCCTCGTGGCCTCGTGGTGGCTGTCCGCCTGGCTCGCCGGGCCGGTCGTCGCCAAGGCAACAGACGACAGGTAGGAACGACTCGCCGCGCAGGTGCTGCACGGCTACTGCTGGCTCCCACGTGTGACGCACCGCGCCAGCCGCAGCGGCCGAAAGGTGGGCGGCGCGCTCCGCGCGACGCGCCGCGGCCCGCAGGGCCGCGCCGGCGCCCTGCGGGCGCCGATGCCGCGCACGGAGTGCGCGGCCCACCCTCTCAGGGGGGCCGGGGCGCTCATGCCGGCCGTCTCGAGGAGCAGTCTGCTACCTGCCAGCTCCGAGCTGCTGTATGTCAACCTGGCGCGCGGATGCCTGCTGCATTCCCTTGAGAGCCACCGCCAGGTTGCGGCGCAGCTCCCGGCGGCCGGGGGACGGCCCCCCCGCGTACCGGCGCCGCTCGTGAGCCTCCACCAGCCAGGCCACGGCCTCGCGGGCCACCGGGAACGCCGCCGCCGCAAGCCTCCCGAAGGCCTGCGGCGAAAAGGAGCTGTCAACCTCGAGCCCGCGACGTTGCGCCTGGGCCAGCACCTTTTCGAGGGCACGCACGACCGGATCAGTCCCCCTGGGCCGCTCCGACCCGGGGGCTGAGCGCGAGCTCGGGCGCCGCCGCCACGTCGCGATGACCAGCAGGGTCAGCCCTGCGACCGCGACGGCCGCCATCCCGACCGGCCGGGTGTTGGCGCCGATCCAGGTCACGACGGTGCGGAGCATCTCGGCCTGGTCGAAGAGCGTGAAGGTCAGGACCCAGCGGTTCCACGCGGCGTCGACGTCGTCCCAGCTCCAGGGGATGCGCGGACGCCACCCCTCCTGCGCCACGGAGGGCTGCCCTTCCAGCGGGGTGGGATCGAAGACCTGCCACTGCCCGCCCACCCAGGCCAGCACCCAGGCGTGGGCGCGGCTCTCCCGCACCACGAAGCTCCCGTCCCCCTGCAGCTCGCCGCCGGAGAAGCCCACCTGCAGCCGGGCGGGAATGCCCTCGATCCGCAGCATCATCGCCATCGCCGAGGCGAAGAACTCGCAGTGCCCCTGACGCCCCCGGAACAGGAACCAGATCACCGGGTCCTCCCGGAGGGAGGCCATGGTGCGCAACGAGTAGGTGTACTCGGTCTGGAGGTGCTGCTCGATGGCACGGGCGGCGGCGAGAGGGTCGGTCGCGCCCACGACGACGTCCTCGACCAGCGGCGTGACGCGCTCCCGCACCCGCCTCGGAACTTCCAGGTCGGAGGCCTCCGGGGGCATGGCCAGGACACGCCGCGGATCGAACGATACCGCGTAGCTGAACGGCACGGGCGTGCCCCGGCGGATGCGCAGCACGCCCATCGGCGTTCGGCTCACCTCCACGGCCAGGGGCGGCTCGAGGCTCACCGAACCCGGCGGCAGGAACAGGTTCGTCCCCGGCTTCTCCACCGTGATCTCGACCCTCTGCAGCCCCGCCGGCTGGGTGCCGGGCCAGAGGGGGACCGCCTCACCGAGGCTTGGCAGTGGCAGCGGCTCGACGTTCCGTCCCTCCACCCAACCTCCGGCGCGGTAGTGGTTGAGCGTGGCCCCCTCCAGCCGCAGCCACTCCCTCGGTGGTGCCGTCACACCGGCGAAGCGGGCCGTGAGGGCGACCTCCTGCGAGACCTTGATGCTCCCGATGCCATGCAGCGTCACATCGCTGCGGAAGCCGCTCGTGCCTCCGCTGCCGATTGCCGTGCCGGCGAACGGTGAGCGCAGGCGCGGCAGCATGGCGAACAGCGGGGCGGCGACCAGAACCGCCAGCACCACCGTGGCTGCCACGAGTCGGGCGGGTGGCCAGGCCAGGCGCGGCGCGAGGGGCAGCTCGGCAGTCCGCAGCCCGAGCAGCGTCTCTCGCCCCGCCGCCACCGTGCCGAGGGCCAGGACGGCCAGCAAATAGACAAGGAGGCTGGGGTGGGTCGAGGAGGCGATCCCGGCGATGGCGATGATGGCAGTGATGACGAGCGTCCTGCGCGTGCGGCGGGGCGAGGCGCAGCCGGGCAGTCGGATCGTCGCCACCAGCACGGCCAGGTGGGCGACCGGGCGCAGCACCCCGTACTGCAGGCCACCGGCCATCACCACGGCCACCAGGACCAGCGGCGCGAGGATGTTCTCGAGCCAGGCGGGAACCGCCGCCACGAGCCGCGACCGGGTCAGCAGCCACCCGGCCATCAGCATGTAGGGCAGCACGAAAGGCCAGGTCGCGATGCCGGTGATCGGCAGCGGCACCGCCGCCGCCAGGGCCAGCCCGGCGAGCCACCGCTGCCGCTCGAGCTCGCTCACCGGCGCCCCTCCACCAGGCGGTACACGCTCTCGCCCTGGATTGCCGGCGGCAGCGGGTCATCCCCCGGTCCCACGGCCCTGACCAACGCCAACTGACCCAGGACCAGGCGAGTCTGCGTCGAGCCGGCGGCCGGGGGCGTCACGCTGGAGCCGACCACCAGCCCCACGTGGTGCCCCCGCTGCAGCTCCGCGAGTGCGGCCGACGCGATCTCGCTCACCAGGCTCTCGAATCGCTCCGCCAGCAGGGCGTCGTCCCGCCGCGGAAGCTGGCGGTCCAGCACCAGGTAGCGGGACGGGCGCCTCCGTTCGCGGCGCTCCACCACGATCGGGCGCTGCTGGCGGGCGGTCTGCTTCCAGTGGATGTCCCGCCGGTCGTCGCCGGTGCGGAACTCCCGCAACTGGTCCACGTCCCCCCCGCGCTCGCGCCCGCCGTGACGTCGATACTCCTCGCGGTCGCTGAGGCTCAGCCACCGGGCCAGGCCCCCGGCGACGCGCCGCGGGTACACCAGGACATCGCGGTCCTGGGGCCAGCGCACGGTCTTGACGAAGAAGCCGAGCGGAAGCCGCACCTCCACCTGCACGGCCGGCAGCCGGTGCATCCCTCGTCGCCCGAACATGGTGGTCAGGGTTGTGGTGCACTCGCCGCGCGGCCCGACCAGGGGCACCAGGACCCGGCCCGGCATGCCGACCAGACGGCACAGCACTCCCGTGGCCGGGAGCCACGCCGAGCCGTTGCCCACCCACAGGCGCAGGCGCACCGGCGAGCCGGCGAAGACATCCCCCATCGGTTGCAGCGCCACGCGCAGGTGCTTCAGGGTGTGCCGCGAGAGCACGCCCGAGGCGGCGAACACCCCCAGGAGCAGGGAGACCAGGAGGTAGAGGGCGTTGTTGCCGGTGTTGAGGGCGGCCACCCCGAGCAGGGGCATGGCCACCAGGAACACCCAGAGAGCCGGGGCCGGACGCAGGGAGAAGCCCGGGAAGGCCTGGTCGAACGACGTGGTGCGGAGGCCGGTGCTCACAGCGGGACTGGCGTGACGCCGAGGATCTCGCGGATGATCTCCCGCTCGCTCTCGCTCCGGCTCCACCCCTCCCCCAGCTCGCCCCCGGCGAGCAGCATGCGGTGGGCGAGCACCGGCACGGCCAGGCGGGCGATGTCATCCGGGATCACGTACTCACGCCCCTCCACCAGGGCCAGGGCCTGGGACGCTCGCTGCAGCGCCAGCGCCCCCCGGGTGGAGACGCCCAGCGCCAGGGACGGGTGCTTGCGGGTGCGCTGCACCAGCTCCAGGAGGTACTCGAGGAGCTGCGGGGCGATGCGGACCGCGCGGGCCCGCGCCTGCAGCTCCACCATCTCCCCCTCGTCCAGGACCGGGGCCAGGGCCTCCAGCTCGTCCTCCACCCCGCCACGGCGCAGCAGCCCCAGCTCCTCGTCGTGGGACGGGTAACCGAGGGAGAGGCGCAGCAGGAACCGGTCGAGCTGGGACTCCGGCAGCGGGTAGGTGCCGAGGTACTCGACGGGGTTCTGGGTCGCCAGGACCATGAACGGCTCCCGCAGGCGGTAGCGCGTCTTCTCGACCGTCACCGTGCGCTCGTTCATGGCTTCCAGCAGCGCCGCCTGGGTCTTCGGGGTGGCGCGGTTGATCTCGTCGGCCAGCAGGATGTTCGTGAAGACCGGCCCGGGCAGGAACTCGAACTCGCCCCGCTCGGCCCGCCACAGCGACACGCCGATGACGTCCGAGGGCAGCGTGTCGGATGTGAACTGAATGCGGCTGAAGGCCAGGTTCAGCGAGCGAGCGAGCGCCTGCGCCAGAGTCGTCTTGCCGACCCCCGGCACGTCCTCGATGAGCACGTGGCCCCGGGCCAGGAGAGCGGCAACGATCAACTCGATCGCCTCGGGCTTGCCGCGGATGACCCGACCCACCGAGCCCTTGAGCTGCGCCAGCTTCGCGACCGCATCCACCACGCTCGCACCCCCTCCGCTCTACGAGCCTGGCGCCCCGGTGGTTTATTCCACCCTCGAGAGGCGGCTATGCCCCGAAACGGGCCGCGGCGGTCGGGTCGAGCGGCGCCACCAGCGCACCCTTGCTCAGCAGGGCTCCGGACATGATCTCGCCCAGCTTCCCCACATCCCCGGCGACCACCAGGAGGTCCACGCCGAGCAGGAATGCGCGGACCCCGTCACCGGTGGCGAAGCCGGGTCCCATCAGCGCCACCACGCACCTGCGGCGAAGCGCCGAGGGCCAGGCAGCCAGGTGGCTGGCACGCTCTCCGGTCCAGTCCGCGCTGGCGACCCCGACCACGAGCCCCACGGCCCCGGCCTCCACATGCTGGCGAGCCTCCCCCATGGAGGCCACGGTCACGGCCTCCAGGCCCGAGGCCGCGAGCGCGCCAGCGGCCGGCTCCAGCCGGACCCGGGGGTCGCTCAGCAGGACGATGCGCCTCACCGCTTGCCCCCCTGCAGGTCCAGCAGGCGCAGCTCGAGCTGCTGCGGCAGCACCGAGCTGGCCAGCGCGGCGTCGACGCCGAGCCCGCCCGAGCGCACCCGGCGCTCCAGCTCGCGGTCGAACCCGATCAGGCCTTCCTTCTCGCCGTCGCGGAGGATGTCGCCCATGGCCGCCGAGTCGAGCGCACCGGACGCCAGATGCGCCGCGGTGGCGCGCGTGTGCCGCCAGACCTCGACCACCGGCAACCGTCCCGACACCAGCATCAGCAACTGCTGGGTGAACGACCACCGGAGCGCGCGGGAAAGGCGGAACCGCACGTCCTCGCGCTCCTCACTCGGGAAGAACGAAAGCAGCCTCCGCACCGCGGAGGCGGTGTCGAAGGCCCGCATCGTCGTGAACACCAGGTGCCCGGTCTCCGCGGCCTCGAGCAGCAGGTGGGTGTGCTCGGCCGAGTGGGGCTCCGAGAACAGCAGGACCTGAGCCCCCTGCCGCAGCGAGTCCGTCATCCCCTGGGCGAGCGAAGGCGTGTCCCGTCCCACCTCCCGCTGGTTGATGGTGGCCTCCTGGTGCCGGTGCATGAACTCGATGGGGTCCTCGACGGTGACCACGTGGCAAGAGCGGGTGCGGTTGATCTCGGTCAGCATGGCAGCCAGCGACGTGCTGCGGCCGGACCCCGCCGGCCCGTTGACGAGCACGATGCCGTTGCGCTCGCGGCAGGCCTCGGCCATCGCCCCCGGCAGCCCGAGGTCGCCGATGGACGGAACGCTCTCCGGAATCGTGCGGAGCGACACCGCGTAGCTGCCTCGCTGGGAGAAGACCGAGGCGCGGAACCGGCTCACACCGGGAACCGAGTACGCGAAGCTCGCCGCACCGTCCTGGCGGACACGGGCCGCCGCCGTGGGGGGCGCGACCGCCAGCAGGTGCA
Organism: Thermoanaerobaculaceae bacterium; assembly: GCA_025456225.1. Classification (GTDB taxonomy): domain Bacteria; phylum Acidobacteriota; class Thermoanaerobaculia; order Thermoanaerobaculales; family Thermoanaerobaculaceae; genus JAAYVZ01. Next base: position 3,729 of record JALOLB010000125.1, on the reverse strand, counting down.
GGACCACGGCCTCGGTCTGGAACGGCGTGAGCGACTCGAGTCCGGCCATCTGCAGGCGCACCAGGGTTCCGTCCATCTGCACCTGCGGCGGGAGGCCCACCGCCAGCAGCACGTCCCCGGCCTTGGGCGCGGCCGATGTGATGGCTGTCAGGAACCTGGGCAGATCGAAGCCGAGCACGGGGGAAGTATACCTCCCACCCAACCCTGGGGTCCGGGGATGGGAAGGCAGCCAGGGGGTCGGGAGCGCCTGTCTGGGTCGCGGGTTCACTCTGATGGGTTGGGGTCCGGGGTCCGGGGTCGGGGGTCCGCTGGGCACAGCCAGCAACGACGGTCGTGATCGAATCCAGACAGGGTCGTGCGGGACAGCCAGTGCTTCCATTGCATTGGGGCATGGGGCACACTATGGGTCCATGTCGGTACTCTCGCCTGCTGGAATCCTGAGCTCTTCTCCGGACCCCGGACCCCGGACCCCGGGCCCCGGTCCATGAGTCCGTTCGAGATCCTCCTGATCGCTGTCGGGCTGGCCACGGACGCCTTTGCGGTGTCCCTGGGCGCCGGGGCCGGGCCCCACGCCCGGGGGGTGCGGCCGGTCTTCAGGCTTGCCTTTCACTTCGGGCTGTTCCAGTTCCTCATGCCGGTCGCCGGCTGGTTCGCCGGCTCGCGAGTCGTCAGCCTCATCGCCGCCTTCGACCACTGGATCGCCTTCGGGCTGCTCGCCTTCGTCGGCGGCCGCATGATCCACGCCGGCTTGGACTCCCGGGACGGAGCCACCCCCGAGGATCCGTCGCGGGGGTGGACGCTGCTGATGCTGGCCGTGGCCACCAGCATCGACGCTCTCGCCGTGGGCTTCTCCCTGGCCATGCTCCAGGTGTCAATCTGGCTGCCGGCGGTCGTCATCGGCGTCGTGTGCGCCGCGCTGTCGGTCGCGGGCGTGCGCCTCGGCCGCGTCCTCGGCTCCGCATTCGGGACGCGTATGGAGGTGGTCGGCGGCCTCGTCCTCATCGCCATCGGCGTGCGCATCCTCGTCCAGCACCTGGCCGGCTGACCTCGCACCCCAAGCCACCTGCCGCAGCGGGGGTGCAACTATCGAGCTTGCACCGTCGGGGCTGCAGGATCGCCTCTGGTACGCTGGTCGGGATGGACGATCGCGACCATCTGGCTCGGCCGGCACTGGACTTCGCCCGGCACGACATGCCGCTCCTGACGGCGCATCTCGATGTGGCCGGCGCCCTCGAGGAGCTTCGCAGACACGACCTGGGCGAACGGGTCGTCTACCTGTACGTGGTGGATGACGCGCAACGTCTCGTGGGCGTGCTGCCGGTGCGCCGCCTCCTGCACGCCCAGCCCCATGAGGTGCTGCGGGATCTCGCCCTGACCAGGGTCGTGACCCTCCCTGTCTCGGCGACCGTCCTCGATGCCTGTGAGCTGCTCGTCACGCATCGCTTCCTGGCAATCCCGATCGTCGACGATGACCGCCGGGTCCAGGGCGTCGTGGACGTCACGCTCCTGTCCGACGAGGTGTTCGACCTGGCCGAGCGCCAGGAGGTCGACGACCTCTTCGAGACCATCGGCTTCCGGGTCTCCCAGGTGCAGGACGCCACGCCCACGAAGGCGTTCCGCCTGCGGTTCCCCTGGCTGCTCGCCACGATCGCCGGCGGCACCGCCTGCGCCATCATGGCGGGCGTGTTCGAGGCCACCCTGCAGGAGCTCGTGATCCTGGCCTTCTTCCTGACCCTCGTGCTCGGCCTCGGTGAGGCGGTGACGGTGCAGTCGCTCGCGATCACCATTCCGGCCCTCCGGCACGCGCAGCCCACCTGGCGATGGTTCGTTCGGGCCTTCCGCCGCGAGGCCGGCACGGCGGTCCTCCTGGGCACCGCGAGCGGCACGCTCGTGGGTACCATCGCCTACCTGTGGCGCGGGGACCTGCTGGCGGCCGTCTCGATCGGCGGGAGCATCCTGCTGTCGCTGCTCGTGGCCTCCCTGCTGGGCCTCACGGTGCCGGCGATCCTGCACCGCACCCACCTGGACCCCAGCATCGCCGCGGGGCCGGTGGCCCTGGCGTTGGCGGACGTGGTCACTGTCCTCGCCTACCTCGGCGTCGCCACCATGTTGCTTGCCACCCGCGCCGCAGCGCCCTGACAGGAAGGGGTCCGGAGCCCGGAAACCGGACCCCGGACCCCTGGTTGGGCGGGGGAGCGCTACTTCGTCTTCACCGGGTCCGGCGGCCGGGTGGGCAGCTTCATGGGCTGCGCCGCCATCGCCTTGAGGACCTCCTGGATGCCGCGCTCGAGCTGCGGGTCCTTGCCGGCAACGACCGAGGCGGGGTCGTTCTCCACCACGATGTCGGGGTCGACGCCGTGCCCCTCGATCACCCACTCGCCGGTCGGGGCGTTGGTGCCCCGCTGCGGCACGAAGACCTGTCCGCCGTCGATGAGCGGCCCGCGACCAGAAATTCCGACCACGCCGCCCCAGGAGCGCTTGCCGATGAGCGGCCCGAGCCCCGCCTGCCGGAACATGTGCGGGAAGATGTCGCCGTCCGAGGCCGAGGTCTCGTTGAGCAGGCACACCTTGTGGCCGTGGAAGACGACGTTCGGGTAGGTCCCGGGCTCCTTGTCGCGCCCGAAACGGGTGCCCAGCAGCTTGCTGTCCAGTCGCTCGATGATCCACTGGGAGATGTTGCCGCCGCCGTTGGAGCGCACGTCCACCACCAGCCCTTCCTGGCGGAGCTGCGGGTAGAACCACTTGATGAACTCGTAGGCGCCGTCGGCGCTCATGTCGGGGATGTGGAGGTAGCCGACGCGGCCGCCCGTCGCCTTCGCCACCTTCGCCCGGTTGGCGCTCACCTGCTCGAGGTACAGCAGGTCGGCCTCGGAGAAGATCGGCTTGTAGGTGACCGTGCGGGCGCCGTCCAACGACGGCTTGCCGTTGACGGTGAGCGCCACGGGGTCGCTCTTGTAGCGCAGCAGGCGGTAGATGTCGTCGGTCGCGCGGAGATCCTCTCCGTTGACCGCAAGCACGTACTCGCCGGGCCTGACGCTGACCCCCACCTCGGTGAGCGGCGCTCGGTACTTCTCCTCCTGATTCTGCCCGGCCAGGATGCGGGCGACCCGGTACCGGCCGGAGGCTGCATCCACCTCGAAGCGAGCGCCCGGCAGACCCACCTTCGGCCGCTCCGGAAGCTCGAAGTCACCGCCCTGGATGTAGGCGTGGCCGACGTTCAGCTCGGCCACCATCTCGCCCAGGAGGTAGTTGAGGTCGGAGCGGTGCCCGACCCACTTCACCCACGGCCGGTACTGCTCGCGGACCGCCGCCCAGTCGTAGCCGTGCATGGTGGGGGCGTAGAAGAAGTCGCGGTAGCGGCGCCACACCTCGTCGAAGATCTGCGCCCACTCCTGGGCGGGCACGCGGTCCACGAACAGGCCCCTGGTCGAAACAACCTTGGGGTCCTTGGCCTTGGGCTTGGCGTCGTAGAGCTTGTAGGCGTGATCCTGCTGCACCAGCACCTTGCCACCGTCAGCCGACAGAACGTAGCCGTCGCTCTTCTCAACCAGGGTCGACGCCTCACGCTCCTTCAGATCGAAGATCTGCAGCGCCGGGGGCATGTAGGAGTCGCGGCCATAGAAGCCCGAGCCGGACTTGACGTAGAGCAGATGCCCCTTGGCGGCCATGAGGCCCTGGTAGTTGTCGGCCTCGATCGGCGCCTGGGTGACGCGGTCGGCGAGGCCGTCG
>JALOLB010000124.1 GCA_025456225.1 Thermoanaerobaculaceae bacterium | reverse complement strand
CGCCCCCGGCGGTTTCTTTGTGGGGGGCGGCGAAGGGTAGGCGGGCGGGTCGATTCACGCTATCCTCTCGGCGTCGACTGGTCGGGGAGCGTGACGGTGCCGTGGCAAGAATCCTGCTGAGCGGTTCGTACGGGTACAACAACGTCGGTGACGAGGCCATCCTCCTCGCCATGCTGCGCGACCTGCGGGCGGCCCTGGTCGACCCGAGCTTCACCGTCGTCAGCGGCAACCCCGATCTGACACGCGCGCAGCACGGCGTCGACGTCATCCACTGGGCCGACTGGCCCGGTATCGCCCGGGCGGTTGCCGAGGCCGACCTGGTGCTCGTCGGTGGCGGCGGCATCCTGTTCGACTACGAGGGGTTCGACCCTCGCCGGTTGTGTGAGCCCGAGGCGCCGGCGCTGGCCTTCTACTGCGGCGCGCCGCTGCTTGCCGGCCTCGCCGGCAAGCGCCTGATGGTGTATGCCGTCGGCGCTGGCCCGCTCGACGACGAGCCGTCCCAGCGGGCCACCCGGATGGCGCTGTCCATGGCGCAGCGCATCACGGTCCGGGACGACGAGTCACGTGGGGTGCTCGATGCGATCGGGTTCCCTTCGGCTGCCGTCGAGGTCACGGCCGATCCGGCGTTCACGTTGCGGCCGGCCACCGGGGCCCGCGTCACGGAGGCGCTGGAGGCCGTAGGTATCGACGTGAGTCGGCCGTTCGTCGCCGTGGTGCCGCGGGAATGGCAGCGCGGTCCCGGTGCGGCCGTGTGGGAGGCGGCGCTGGCTGGAGGCGTGGCCGGGTTCGCTGCGAAGACCGGCGTGCAGGTGCTGCTGGTGCCCTTCCACGAGCCGGACGACGATGCCTGCATCGAGCGCCTGACAGGACGTCTGGCGGACGTGCCGGCGCGCGTGCTCGACAAGCAGGGGGATCCGGAGCTGCTCCTGGGGGTGCTGGGGCGAAGCAGCCTCGTGATCGGCATGCGCCTGCACTCGGTGATCTTCGCGGTGGTGTCGGCGGCTCCGTTCGTGGCGATCGCCTACGACCCCAAGGTGCGTCAGATCGCGCGTCGTGTCGGCTGCGAGGAGCATGTCGTGTCGCTCGATGCGCTCGACACCCTGGGCGAGGTGGCGGAGAGGGTCTGGCAATCCCGGGCGAGGATCTCGGACCAGCTCCTCCAGGCGCGGCGAAGCCTTGAGCCCCTGGCGCTCCGCAACGCCGAGATCGCCGCGTCGATGCTGCAGGCCGCAGTCCCCGGGCCACCCGAGATCCGCAGCCCCGAGACGCTCGAGTTGCTGCGGGAGTGCCTCGTCGGCCGGCTCGACGCGGTGGCGGCGAGGGACCAGCGCATTCGCGAGCTGGTCGACGCGCTGGCCTGGAAGGACAACGAGATCGGCATCCTGTGGCGGCGCCTCGGGCAGCAGCAGGAAGCAGGTGCGGAGGAACCGGAGCAGGCCCGGGCGGCTGCCGAGGCCGGCCGTCCTGGCGACGTCGAGCTGCTGCGCACCGAGGTGCGGACGCTGCTCGTCGAGCGAGCCCGTCAGGACGAGGCGCTTGAGGCCGCGCGGGGCGATCTCGTCGCGGCGGAGGCCCAGCTCGCATCGTCGGACGAGGAGCTGCAGCGCGCGAATCGGGCGCTGGACGCGGTGCGTGAGCAGCGTGACATCGCGCGTGCCGGGGAGCGGGAGGCGGAGCGGAAGCTCGGCGTGCTGCAGGGGTCGTTCGTGGTGCGACTGGTGGAGCGCTACTGGGCGTTGCTCGACAGGCTCACGCCGCCGGGAACACGCCGCCGGAGGCTGGTAGTCGGCCTGCACTCGGCCTGGGCGTTCCTGCGCCACCCATTCCGGGCGATCCGTGGGGGGCATGAGGGAGCCGCGGCGCCCTCGGGGCCGGCGGTTGGCGCGTCAGCGGCGGTGACCCAGCCTGGCAGCGCCGGCGTGGGTCAGGTGGACCCCTGGCACGAGCTGGCCACCTTCGAGGATGCCGCCGCCGGAGGAGCAGCCGGGCGGGTCGTGGCCATCTTCTCGGCGACCAAGCTCGACAGGAGCGAGGGACAGCGGCCGACCCAGCTCGCCATCGAGATGGCGTCGCGCGGCATCACGGTGGTGTTCGCCTACTGGCGCTGGTGGCCGGATGAGTGGTGCCAGCAGGACTGGGCCGACCGGGGCATCGTGCAGATCCCCATCGACGTGGTGGTGAGCGACCCCGCCCGGTTCTTCGCGGCGTTCCCGGGGTTCGACCGCACGGTGCTCTTCGAGTTCCCGCATCCCGACTTCTTCGCCCCGGTGGCTGCGGCGCATGGCGCCGGGTGGTCGGTCGGCTACGACGTGCTCGACGACTGGGAGGAGTTCCACCGCGTCGGCCAGGCGATCTGGTACGACCAGACGTTCGAACGGCACCTGCTGCACAGCAGCGACGGCGTTTTCACCATCAACCGGGTGCTGGCGGATCACGTACGGGCGTTGGGCCGCCGCGAGGTGGAGGTCGTGGGCAACGGGGTGCGGCTCGACATCGCCGTGGCCCACGAGCCCTGCTCCCTGGAGCGCGGCGAGGTCACCGTGGGGTACTTCGGCTACCTGGCCGGGGCGTGGTTCGACTGGGACCTGCTCGCCGCGGCGGCCGGCCTGCGGCCGACCTGGCGCTTCTACCTCATCGGCTACGCGGGCGACCCCGATGCCCATCACGTGCGGCCCAACATCCACCTGCTGGGCAAGATGCCCCAGTTCCAGCTCGCCTCGCACGCGGCGATCTGGGATGTCGCGGTGGTCCCGTTCAAGCGGGAACGGCTGGCGAGGGGGGCCGACCCGATCAAGACCTACGAGTATCTCGCCATGGGCTTGCCGGTCGTGGTCACGGGGGTGGGCGCGCCGGCCGGGGCCGAGCACCTGGTGCTCGAGGCGGACACTCCCGAGTCGTTCGTCGCCAGGTGCGAGGAGGCGGCGCGCACCCGTGGCAGCGGTGAGGCCGCACGGCGCGGCTTCGCGGAGGGGTGCACCTGGGCCCACCGGGTGGACGCCATCCTCGAGAGCGTGGCGGCGGGGCACCAGCAGTTCGGCGAGAAGCGGGCGCTCTTCGCGGGGTCGGCATGAGGGTTCTCTTCGTCTACAAGTACCTGACCTATGGCGGTGGCTGCGAGACCGTGCTGCGGGCTCGCCTCGACCGCTTGCCGGCGCTCGGTGTCGACGCCGAGGCGTGGTTCCTGTACGACTGTGGCGGCCGTGAGCTGTTCGCTGGTCTCGGCGACCGTGTCCGCATCGGCAGTGTCGACGAGCTCTCCGCGTACTGCGCGGCGACACGGCCGGACTTCATCAGCACCCTCGACACCGAGGAGGTCTTTCCGCTGTATCGGGCGGGTCAGGTGGACGCGGGCCTCATCGTCGAGGTGCACACCTCGTACAGCGAATCCCAGACCTACCTCAGGGCTCTCGAGGGCCTCCCGATCCGCGGCTTCCTGGCACCGTCCGAGTTCCAGTGCGAGGTCGTGCGGCGGATCTCGGGGACGAGCCTTCCCGTTTTCGTGGCGCCCAATCCGGTGCGGGATGTCTTTCTCTCGGAGCCGGTGGACTTCGATCCGCCGCCGCAGGTGCCGCTCGTGGCCTGGATCGGCCGGCTCGACGACCTCAAGAACTGGCAGGAGTTCATCGCCATCGCGGGCCAGGTGCGCCAGTCGATCCAGGACGTGTCGTTCTGGCTGGTCGGTCGCTTCGTCGACCGGACCGGCGACGAGAAGCTGCGGGCGCTGGCCAGGCACGCTGGCGCCCTGCCCGGCCTGCGGTGGTTCCGGGGCGTGTCCCATGGCGCGGTGGCGCGGGTCCTCGATGCCGTCCGCACCTCCGGCGGTGTCTATGTGTCCACCTCCACGGGCGAGTCGTTCGGCATGACGGTCGCCGAGGCGATGGCCCGCGGGTGTCCGGTCGTCGTCCCGGCGAGCGGTCCCTTCCTGGAGTACGTCGAGGACGGGAAGAACGGCTGGTTCTACCCGCTCGGATCGGTCAAGAAGGCGGCTCGCACGGTTGCGACGCTGCTGGGAGATCCCGAGCGCAGGCGGACCAGCGGGCGTGCGGCCAGGACCACCATCCTCGCCCGGTACGCCCCCGAGCCGGCCGTCGCAGTTCTCGTGGAGCTCCTCGGGCGCCTCCAGGCCTGAGCGGTAGACTTCATCCAGCGAGGGTGGATCGTGCCGTCGACCGGAAGCCCCTGGCCAGGAGCACGATGCTGGCAACGAGCAGGCCCAGCTCCAGGTGCTCGAGCGGCAAGCGGTATCGGGACTGTCCGGGCCACGGCTCGTTCAGCGTGTTGGCGAGGACCACAGCCCAGAACACCACGTAGAGCGTCGTGATCGCCCACGCCTCGGGTCCTGGCAGGAATGCGCGCCAGCGGTAGGAATGGAGCTGTGCGACAAGCAGGAGCATGGGCACGAGCAGACAGCCGATGGCCACCACCCCGAAGACCATCCGCCAGAACCGCTCGACCTTCCAGACGATGGAAAGACGCGTGGTCTTCGCCGCAGCCTGGGGCGCTGTCGCGTCCTGTGTCTCGAAGAAGCCGAAGACGACGTTGTACTCGGTGAGGAAGGCCGTGATCGTGCGCCACCACACGGTGGCGTAGCCTCCAGGGACGGCACGGATCGCCCGGAGGGCGGTCTGGCGAGCCAGGAGATCACCGGCGACCAGATCGAGGTCGCCAGCCCCCATCTCGTCCTGGAGCGGGTGGAGGCTGTCCCACCAGGCAATGGGGCTGCTCTTCTCCCGTGCCAGCGCCTCGAAGACCCTGCGGGTTACGGATTGCGAGTCGGGGAGCCGCTCGTAGATCTCGTGGTGACCCACGTAGTTGAGCAGGCTAAGACCGTTTCCGACCGCAAGCTGGAATGCCCGCGCGCGCTGGTAGTTGTAGCCCGCGTAGGAGCCAAGCAAGAGGACCGGGAGCACGAGCGCGGGGAGCACGGCGCGAACGGCCAGCACGCGAAGAGCGGCTGCCACGACCAGGACCGCCAGGAACGCCCCGAGCGCCGCGAGGAAGATCGGCCTCACCAGGCAGGCCCCGGTCCACAGCAGCGCAGCGGTGGCGGCGGCAAGGCCCGTCCGCCTCGTCTGGAACACCGTGACCGTCGCCAGGGAGGCCGCGGTCACGGTGCACAGGGCGAGCGTCTCCGAGTAGAGGGTCACGGCCATGAACAGGGCGTCGAAGAGCAGAAGTGCGGGGAGGGTGACCAGGATCGCGACTGCTGTGCTCCCAGTCAGCCTGTACAGCAGGAGGCACAGCAGACAGTTGGTGCAGATCCACAGCAGGAGCTGTGCGGCCATCACCCGGTCGAGGCTGAGGTGCTCGCCCCCCGCGAAGATGAGGAACGCCGGGTAGCCTGGTGTCCGCAGCCCCAGGGGCGGCAGGTCCCACGTGCGGAGCCCCCTGGCGAAGGCGAGAAAGGACTCGGTGTCCCAGAAGACGGCCGGCCTGAGCCCGCGAACGAAGACCAGGACCACCGCCAGCGACGCACACGCGACCAGGACGAGTGGCCACCCAGAATGGGCGAGCCAGTCCCGCACCTGCTTCGCCGCGTCCCCGGCGCGGGACTTCCACCCGGGCCGCGCCGGGTCGCCGCGGACGGTGCCGTGCTGCCGCCTGCCACGGGCTTTCGTGCGTCTCCTCGCAGTCGTCGCTCCTCTCACAGGGTTGACAGCATGTGCGAGGTTGAAAGCGCTGTCAATTGAGGCTTCGTGCAGGGCTCGACCACGCAGGGGCCGCTGCGGTCCCCCAACGGGCTGAAGCACTTCCGCGCGTGCCCCCTGGCCCCCGCAGGCTGACACACCTCCGCATTTGCCCCCTCGCCCCCGCGCCAGCGGGGGAGAGGGCAGGGTGAGGGGGCGGTGGCCGGCCCGCAACTCGCCCCCCGTCCTGACTGACGATCTCATTGCTTCGCTGGTTGGGAACGCCCTGCCTATCAGCACGTGGGACCTGCGTGACTTCCTTCCCCTCCTCGGGCGAGGGGAAGGAGGGGGGCGCCGAGGGCTCGTGCAGGTGACCCGATCCACGCCGGCGCCTGCGACCGGTGACAGGCGCATCTGTTAGCATGCCCCAACGTGCCACGCTGCCTGCGCCGCATCACGAGCCTGCTCGGGCGAGGGCAGCTCACACCGGAGTGAGGGATGGACATCCGAGACGGGGTGACTGCAGACCAGACGGCGCGCCTCGAGGCGGAGCTGGAGTCGAGCCGGAGGCAGCTCGCGTGGCTGCGCCGCGAGCTGGGCGTGTCCCTGGCCGAGGTGCAGGACCTGCGGGAGGAGCTGGGAGGGTTGGTGGGCTCCCGCTGGACGCCGGTCATCGCGGCCCACCGGCGGATGCGGGCATGGCTTCGCCGGCGGCTCGGGCGTGGCGGGTCCGGCGCCGCCGGCCCGGGCGGGGGGATCCTGCGATCCCTCCCCGAGGTGCTGCACAGGGTCGAGGCGAGTCGGGGCGTCGTGGTGTTTCTCCCCTCGATCGGCTGGGACATCGTCCTCTACCAGCGTCCCCACCACCTGGCCCGGTGCTTCGCGGAGGCGGGCTTCGTGTCCGTCTTCGCGAGCGGCTCGCGACGCCCCTTCGGGACCGACGGGTTTCGCGAGGTGGCGCCCAACCTGCTCGTCCACACCGGCCCGCTTGCCGAGCTGCGGTCGCTGCCGCGCCCGCTGCTGTGGGCGTTCACGTACAACTACCACCTCCGCGACACGTTGCCGGACGCGGCGGGGGTCGTGTACGACTGGATCGACGATCTCTCGGTGTTCCCCCATCCCCAGCGCCTGCTCGCGCGCAACCATGCCCGCGCGCTGGGCGAGGCGACCGTGGTGACGTCGGTGGCCCGCCGGCTCCACGAGCAGGCGCTGGCGGAGCGGCCGGACGCCCTCTACGTGCCCAACGGTGTCGAGGTCGGACGCTTTGCTCCCGGCGTGGCGCCCGAGGTGAGCGAGCCCGCGCTGGACCGGCTGCGCGCCTCCGGCAAGCCGGTGCTGGGCTACTACGGCGCCCTCGCCTCGTGGTTCGACTACGAGCTGTTGCGGCAGGTGGCGACGCTCCGCCCCGACTGGGAGCTGCTGCTCGTCGGTCCCCGCCACGACGCGAGCTCCGACAGGAGCCCCCTGTGGGCGTGCCCGAACGTGACCTGGCTGGGGCCTCGCGAGTACAGGCTGCTGCCGGCCTTCGTCGACCGTTTCGACGTGGCATGCATTCCTTTCAAGATCAATCAGATTTCCGTTTCGACGTCACCGCTCAAGCTGTTCGAGTACTTCTCCGCCGGCAAGCCCGTGATCACCACCGCGATGCCCGAGTGCCAGGCGTTCCCGGAGGTCTTCGTGGCCCACGATGCGGCGGGGTTCGGCGCCGCGCTCGACGAGGCCCGCCTGGCGGGGCGGCGTCCCGACTACCTGGCGCGCCTGGCCACCCTGGCGGCCGAGAGCTCCTGGCGCCAGCGGGTCGAGACCGTCACGTCACGGCTGAGGGAGGCGATGCCGGACTGGGTCAGATGAGCCGTCTCAGGACGACGAGGGCGAACATGGCCGTGAGGCGGCCTTCCAGCGGACGCTCCATCACCCTCCACGCGCGGTAGAGCGCCCCGGGGAGGAGGCTGCGCCAGGAGAGCCCTCCCGAGAGCAGATAGGCAAGCGGCATCAGGGGCCGCACCTGCTCGACCTTCCAGCCCGCCGCCTCGCGCTCGAAGCGGCCCCTGTCGCGGGCGAAGAGGATCCAGGGCAACGCCTGGTTGGCGGCCGAGAGAGGGCCGCCGGGCGGGAACTCCCACTCCGTGGCGTGGTCATCGCACGGCTCGTGGTGGAGGTGACGGTAGACGAGACGGGACCACGGGGTGATCCAGGGCTCGATCATCGCCACGGCGCCCCCGGCCCGCACGCACCGGCTGGCCTCGGCGAAAAACCGCCTGGGCCGTGGCAGGTGATGGAGCACATTGGTCATCACGATGCCCCGGAGGCTGCGGGAGGCGAACGGGAGTGCGAGCCCGTCGGCGACCACCCGCACGTGGGGCGTGATGAGGAGCTCGGTTGGCACGAGCCCTGGGACGTGGTCGGCGGCAAAACCGGCGCCCGAGCCCAGCTCCACGACCGCGCCCGCTCCGTCGGGAAGAGCTTCTGCGAGCAGCCCGTACCACTCGCGGTACACCTGCCGGAGAAAGCCCTTCTCGAGCAGGATTCGCCGGCGCAGGACGGTGGTCCTCGGGTCATCGAGGTCGAGGCCCCGGGTGCTTGGCTGGGCGAGCCATGCCGCGAGCCCCATCAGACGAGCTTCAGCCGCAGGGCCGCGAACGCCACCATGCGCAGCAGCAGGAGGCCGTGCCGCCAGCGCTGGATGTTGGTGGTGCCGTAGGTGCGCTCGCGGTAGCGGATGGGTACCTCCACGATCTGGAGGCCGAGCCTGGCGGCCCCGAACAGCAGGTCGAAGTCACCGAACGGGTCGAACTCGCCGAAGTACGAGCGATTGCCCGCTATGGTCTGATAGTCGCGACGCGACAGGACCTTGGTGCCGCAGAGGGTGTCGCGCACAGGCTGCCCCAGCAGCCACGTGAAGGCAATCGAGAACAGCTTGTTGCCGACGAGGTTGGCGAAGCGCATGGCGTGCTGCTCGAGCGGGTAGACGAGGCGCACGCCGTTGACGAGCTCGCCGCTGCCCGAGCGCAGCACCTCGTAGAAGCGTGGCAGGTCCTCCGGCGGCACCGTGAGGTCGGCGTCGAGGATCATGAGAATGTCGCCGGAGGCCGCGTCGAAGCCGACCCGCACGGCGTCGCCCTTGCCCACTCCTGGCTGGCGCAGCAGTCTGGCGCGGCGCTCCGGGTGGGCGGCGATCTGGCGCTCGATCTCGGCGTAGGTGTCGTCCCGGGAGTGCCCCTCGACGAACACGAGCTCGGTGCCGGCACCCATCTCGGGGGTGCGGGCGAAGATCTGGGCGATGTTGCCCGCCTCGTTGCGGGCGGGGACGACCACCGAGACCGCCGGCGCGGGGCCTGCCGCGGGTGTCCCGAGCGGGCGGGCGAGGAGGAAGTTGGTGAGCGCCAGGTGGCGGAACGGCCACAGCTTGACCAGGACCCGGTTGGCCAGGCCGGCGAGGAGCGGGACGGGCAGCGGCAGCAACACCTCCTGCCACGCCCGGATCACCTCGAAGCCGGAGAGCTGCAGGAGGTTGCGGACGTCCTGGACGGTCAGCCAGTTCTGGTGCAGGACCGGCCGTGCCAGGTGGAGCCACTGGGCGACCGCCAGCGGCAGCTCCCACAGGCGGCTGTAGGTGTTGATGAGAACGCGGCATCCCGGGGCGGCCACCCGGGCGACCTGCCCGAGCACGGCCTGGACGTCCCAGAGGTCGTTGAGGAGGTCCGAGAGGATGACGACGTCGAAGCGCTCGTCGCCGAGGTCGAGCGCGTGGGCGTCGGCCAGCACGAATCGCAGGCCGGGGTGGCGGGACCGGGCCTGGGCCAGCATTTCGCTCGAGAGATCGACCCCGACGCCGGTGGCGGGCTGCAGGGCGGCCAGCAGGTCGCCCCGGCCGCAGCCCAGCTCCAGCACCCGCTGCCCGGGGGCGACGACCGTCTGGAAGACCCGGACCAGGCGCCGGTGATAGGCACCTCCCAGACCCTGCCAGCGCGCGGCCCGCTGCGCGACCCGGTCCCAGTGGGCGCGCCGAGCGTCCCGGTAGCGGGTCGCCGCCTGGTCGTCCCAGCTCAACGGACCGCTCCCTGCCGGTGGCACCTCGGGTTCCAGGCCACAGGGGTGAGACGCGAACGATGGGCGTGCCAGCTCGTCACGGCGGCTAGCATAGTTGAATCCGGCTCCGGCCTGAAGCGCCCCCAACCGCGGTAGAATGCGCGCCGTGGCAAGCCTCGCTGCCGAACCGGTCTTCCGCAACCACGCCGGGAAGCGCCCGACGCCGTGGGAGGACGTCCAGGACCTGGTGACCTACTGGCACCTGCTCCTCAACCTCGTGCACCGCGACCTCACGGTGCGCTACAAGCGGTCCGTCCTCGGGTTTTTCTGGTCACTGCTGAACCCGTTGCTGATGATGGTGATCCTGACCATCGTGTTCTCGCACTTCTTCCGGTTCGAGCTCGCCCACTACGAGACCTACTTCATCTCCGAGTACCTGGTGTGGGTGTTCTTCGCCCAGACCACCGCCAACTCGATGGCCAGCCTCGCCTGGAACGGGCCGCTCATGAAGCGGGTGCGGCTGCCCAAGACCATCTTCGCGCTCTCCGGGACGATCGCAGGGCTCATCAACCTGGGGCTCTCGACCGGGCCGATGCTGGTCATCATGGTCTTCGTGAAGGCCCCGATCCGGCCCGCCATGCTGTTCCTGCCGGTCAGCTTCCTGATCATCGCGTTGTTCACCCTGGGCGTCAGCCTGGGGCTCTCGGCGCTGGCCACCTACTTCGACGACGTGGCCCAGATGTACCAGGTGGGGATCATGGGCCTGATGTACCTGACGCCGATCATGTACCCCAAGACGATCATCCCCGGGCGCTTCATGTGGCTCGTCAACGCCAACCCGCTGACGCACCTCTTCGAGCTGGCCCGCTACCCGATCTACTTCGGTCAACTACCGCCTCTCCACGTGGTCTGGCTCTCCCTGGCGGCCGCTGTCGGGGCCCTGGTCATCGGCTGGACGATCTTCCGTCGGCTGGCCGGCGGGTTCTACCTCCACATCTGATGCTGCCCCTCGACCCCTCCGTGGCCATCGGCCTGCACGACGTGGCGGTCCGCTTCCGGGTGCCCCGGCGGCGCATCCCGACGCTCAAGGAGTGGGCGATCCGTCGCCTCACGAGCGGGCTCGCCTACGAGGACTTTCGGGGCCTGGACGGGGTGAGCCTCGAGGTTGCCCGGGGGCGCTCCCTGGGTGTCATCGGTGCCAACGGCGCCGGCAAGTCGACGATGCTGCGGGTCATCGCCGGGATTCTCACTCCCACCGCCGGCGAGGTCGTGGTGCGCGGGCGCGTCGCGCCGATCATCGAGCTGGGGACCGGCTTCGATCAGGAGCTGTCCGGCCGCGAGAACGTCTTCTTCAACGGCGCCCTGCTCGGGCGCTCCAGAAACGAGATGCGGGATCGCTTCGACTCGATCGTCGACTTCGCCGAGATCCGCGACTTCATCGACGCGCCGTTGCGGACCTACTCGACGGGCATGGCGGCGCGGCTGGCGTTCGCGGTGGCCACCACGGTGGATGCCGACGTTCTCCTGCTCGACGAGATCCTCGCGGTCGGCGACGGGGCATTCACAACCAAGTGCCGCCAGCGCATCGAGTCGTTCCGGCAAGCCGGGGTGACCATCCTCTTCGTATCCCACAGCCTGGACGCGGTCTGCTGGCTCTGCGACGACGCCCTGTGGCTGCGCGACGGCAAGGTGGCGGCCCTGGGGCCGGCAGAGCAGGTGGCCGAGGAGTACCGGGGCTGGATGGGCAAGGATCGGCCCACCGCGCGCCGCCTGCATGGGTCCGATGGAATCTGAATCGCCCATCCTGCCCAGCGCCGACCCGGAGCGCCGGATCGAC
>JALOLB010000353.1 GCA_025456225.1 Thermoanaerobaculaceae bacterium | reverse complement strand
CGCCCGCCCAGGAGACCCCCCATGGCTCGGAAGTCGTTGCTCGCGAGTGGCCCCCCAGGACGACCTGGTCGAGAGTTGAGAGTCAAGAGTTGAGAGTCCTCCCGCCCGCCCAAGAGGATCCCGATGGTTCCGAGGTCTTTGCTCTCGACTCTCGACTCTCGACTCTTGACTGTTCTCATATGAACTTCCACTTCATGGCAACGGCCACGGCGACCCACACGAGGTTGAGGGTGGCGAGCGGCAGCAGGCCCTTCCATCCCAGCCGCATGAGCTGGTCGTAGCGGAAGCGGGGCAGCGACCACCGCACCCAGACAAAGAGCCACATGAACAGGCTCACCTTCCCGAGGAAGACGACGTGCGACACGAGCAGGCCGAGCCAGCCGGTCAGGTGCACGCCGGGCAGCGTCCATCCCCCGAAGAAGAGCGTGACCATGAGCGCCGAGGCGGTAACCATGTTGATGTACTCGCTCATCATGAACGCCGCGAACTTCATCGACGAGTACTCCACGTGGTAGCCGGCCACCAGCTCGGTCTCCGCCTCCGCCAGGTCGAACGGCAGGCGGTTGGTCTCGGCGAACGCCGCCGTGAGGAAGACGACGAACCCCGCGAGCTGCGGCACGACGTTCCAGAGCCTGCTCGCCTGGGCTGCGACCACCTGGTCGAGCTGCAGCGACCCGGTTGCGAAGACCACGCCCAGGACGGCGAGCCCCATGGACAGCTCGTAGGAGATTAGCTGCGCCGAGGAGCGCAGGCCCCCGAGCAGCGAGTACTTGTTGTTGGACGACCAGCCGGCCAGCACGATCCCGTACACGCCGAGGGACGAGATTGCCAGCAGGTACAGGACCCCCACCTCGAGCCCGGAGGCGACCATCAGCCCGCCCAGGGGCGTGCCGAAGACCGTGACGTCCCGGCCGTCGCCGAAGGGGATGACGATGAACGTCAGCAGCGCCACGAACACCGAGATCATCGGCGCCGCGTAGTACAGCCACTTGTGGGCGCCGGCCGGGGTGACGTCCTCCTTGAAGAGGAGCTTCACGGAGTCGACGATGGGCTGGAAGAGCCCCATCGGTCCGACCCGGTTGGGGCCCAGGCGGTCCTGGATGAAGGCGGCGCCGCGGCGCTCAACCCACACCATGACGGGCACCGCCGTCATCAGGATGGTGGCGAGGACCAGCAGCTTGCCGCCGATGACGATGAGCTCAGCCCACATGGTGTCGCTCCCGGTAAGCGGCGTCGGTGAGCCCGGCCAGCCCGGTCCACCCAAGGCCGGCGAACCCCTTCTCGTGCTCGGCCAGGTGCCCGAAGACGGCGGACGGGGAGGGAAGGTCGATCTCCTGGACTCCCAGCTCCCGGGCGAGCGCCACGAGGGTCAGCCACAGGGGCCGCGCCCCCCCGGGCGGTGCGAAGGCCGGCGCGAACCGCTGCACGCCTCCGGTGGAGGAGGTGAAGGACCCGGTGTTGCAGGCCAGGGACGGGGTGGGGAGGAGCCAGGTCGCCAGGCGGGTCACCGGGTTGTCGAGGCGCGCGAAGACCACGGTCTGGCCGACCCGCAGGAGCTGCAGGACCTCCTCGGTCTCCAGGAACGGGTGTGCCCCCGCGTCGAGGATCACGGTGAGGTCGGCGGCGCCATAGAGGAAGCGGACGAGCGCCTTCTGGTCGACCACGCGCAGGCCGAGCCGCCTGGCCCCCGCCGCGTTGGGATGGGCGTCCTGGGAGACAAGCCAGGCGCTGGCCCCGTTCTTGATGCGCCGGGGCTCGCCGGTGAGGACCGGGACGACGATCTCGGCCCTGCGTGCAACGCTGAACAGCCGCTTGGCGAGGTACAGCTCCTCGTTGGAGAGGTTCGCCGACGCCACGACCCGGAAGTTGCGCGCGGTCTGCAGCGCCTGCCCTAGCCCCCGCAGGGCCTCGGCCCAGGGGACGTCCTCGAGGTGCCCGTCGATCCGGTGCTGGGGTTGCAGGATCTCCTGCCGGTTCAACCCCTCGGCGAGGAAACGGCCGTGGTCGCAGATCCACGTCGCGTTGATGGCGGCGTTCTCGCGGGGCGTCAGGCGGTAGACGACCTTCTCGTGGTGGTCGATCCAGAGGTTGCACCCCAGGGAGCAGCCCGGGCACACGGACGGCGCCGAGCGGAGCTTCCAGGTGCGCTTGCGGAACCGGAACTCCTTGACGGTGAGGGCGCCGACCGGGCAGACGTCGGCCGCGCACCCGGACATCGGGTCGTCGAAGGGCCGCCCGTCGAAGGTGTCGATGAACGCCCTGTTGCCCCGCGCCTTGTAGCTGAGCTGGGAGGTCTCCGAGATCTCCTGGGTGAAGCGGATGCACCGGGAGCAGTGGATGCAGCGGTTCTGGTTCTGGACGATGTGGGGACCGATCCGCCGCCGCTCCAGGCTCGGGAAGGTGCGGCGGGTCTCCACCATGTGCGTGGTGTCCATCCCCTGGTCGAACGAGTGGTCCTGCAGCAGGCACTCGCCGGCCTGGTCGCAGACCGGGCAGTCGAGGGGGTGGTTGGCGAGCAGGAACTCCATCACCGCCTGGCGCGCATCCCGGACCCGCTGGGAGGTCTCCGACCGCACCACCATGCCATCGGCGGCCGGTGTCGCGCAGGCGATGGCCAGACGCGGCTGCCCCTCGATCTCCACCAGGCAGATCCGGCACTGACCGACCACCGAGAGGTACGGGTGATAGCAGAAGTAGGGGATGGCCACGCCCGCGGCCCGTGCCGCCTCGATGAGGTTCGTCCCGCTCGGAACCTCGATGGCGCGCCCGTCAATCGTGAGCTTCGGCATGCACTCCTCGCCTAATGCCCGAACCCGGGCAGACCGCCGGCCCAGGGGAGCACCGGCTTCTTCTTCTGGGGACGGGGGGTGGCGGCCGCGATGCGGCGGTTGAAGTCATCGGCAAACTTCTTGACCATGCTGGAGATGGGCAGAGCGAAGGCGTCGCCGAGCGGGCAGATCGTCATGCCGTTGGAGGCGTAGGTGCAGATCCGCTGCAACAGCTCCAGGTCGTCTGCCTGGCCGTGGCCGTCGAGGATGCGCTCGAGGATGTCCACGCACCAGTCCGCGCCCTCCCGGCACGGCGTGCACTGGCCACACGACTCGTGGGCGTAGAAGTGGGCGAGGTTGGCCGCCGCCTCGACCATGTCGACGGTGTCGTCGAGGACGATCACCCCGCCGGAGCCCAGCATGCTGCCCGCCTCGGCGCACGCGTCGAAGTCGGCGCGCACGTCGAGCTGGGAGGCCGTCATGATCGGGGCCGACGACCCGCCCGGGAAGAACCCCTTGAGGGTGCGGCCTTCGCGCATGCCGCCGCAGACGTCGAAGATGATGTCGCGGAACGGCACCCCGAGGGGCAGCTCGTAGACGCCAGGCTTCCT
>JALOLB010000123.1 GCA_025456225.1 Thermoanaerobaculaceae bacterium | reverse complement strand
CAGGCACCTGGTACGTCGCCGCCGGCTCCGGCTGGGTCTGGAAGACCACCAACGCCGGGACCACCTGGACGCCGATCTTCGACGAGCAGCCCTCCTACTCGATCGGCGAGATCACCCTCGACCCGACCAACCCCGACGTGGTCTGGGTCGGCACCGGCGAGAACGTCAGCGGCCGCCACGTCGGCTATGGCGACGGCGTCTACAGGAGCCTCAACGGCGGCAAGACGTGGACCAACATGGGCCTGAAGGCCAGCGAGCACATCGCGAGAATCCTCGTCGATCCCCGCAGCTCGAACGTCATCTACGTCGCAGCCGAGGGGCCGCTGTGGTCCCCCGGGGGCGAGCGCGGCCTGTACAAGAGCACCGACGGGGGTACGACGTGGAAGCTGTCGCTGTCGATCTCGAAGGACACCGGCGTGACGAGCTGCGAGCTCGATCCCTCGAACCCGGACGTTCTGTACGCCGCGTCCTATCAGCGGCGACGAACCGTGGCGGCGTTCATGGGCGGCGGTCCGGAGTCGGCGATCTACAAGAGCCAGGACGCGGGTACGAGCTGGCGCAAGCTGACGGTCGGCCTGCCCAAGGGCGATTGCGGCAAGATCGGCCTGGCAGTCTCGCCGATCCAGACCAACGTGGTCTACGCCACGATCGAGGCGGACAAGGAGGAGAAGGGCTTCTACCGCTCGACCAACCGAGGCGAGAGCTTCGAGAAGCGCGACTCGTTCATCAGCGGTGGCACTGGTCCCCACTACTACCAGGAGATCTTCTCCGATCCCAACGTCTTCGACCGGATCTGGCAGATGTCGCCACCGCTGATGGTCAGCACCGACGGCGGCACGAGCTGGCGGCGCCACAACGAGAAGAACAAGCACGGCGACAACCATGCCATGGCCTTCATCCAGGGCGACCCGGAGTACATGCTCAACGGCAGTGACGGCGGCGTCTACGAGACTCGCGACGGTGGCAAGACCTGGCGCTTCTTCGACAACCTGCCGGTCACCCAGTTCTACAAGCTGGCGCTCGACAACGCCCTGCCGTTCTATCACATCAGCGGTGGCACGCAGGACAACGGCAGTCAGCTCGGACCTTCGCGAACCCTGCACGCGCACGGCATCACCAACGCCGACTGGGTCATCACCAACGGCGCCGACGGCTACGCCACCGCGATCGACCCGACCGATCCCAATGTGGTCTATGTCGAGTGGCAGGAAGGCAATCTCCTCCGCTACGACAGGAGGAGCCACGAGGCGGTACGCATCAGCCCCCGGCCGGCTCCCGGCGAGCCACCACTGCGCTTCAACTGGGACTCGCCGGTCTCGATCAGCCCCCACTCGCACACCAGGCTCTACTACGGCTCCCAGTACGTGTGGCGCAGCGACGACCGTGGCGACTCCTGGGTGAAGATCAGCCCCGACCTGACCCGCGCGGTGTTTCGCCTCGAGCAGCCGATCATGGGCAAGACGTGGAGCGTCGACGCCCTGTGGGATCACGGCGCCATGTCGCTGTTCTCGACCATCACCACGATCAGCGAATCGCCGCGTGTCGAGGGCCTGATCTACGTCGGGACCGACGATGGTCTCATCCAGGTCACCGAGGACGGCGGCTCGAGCTGGCGCAGGATCGAAGCGATCCCGGGCGTGCCCAGCGGCTTCTTCGTCAACGAGATCAAGGCGTGCAAGCACGACAAGAACACCGTCTTCGCCGCCGTCGACAACCACAAGACCGGCGACTACACGCCCTATGTCCTGCGCAGCAGGGACCGAGGCAAGACGTGGACCAACATCGCCGGCGACATCCCGGCGCGCGCCATCGTCTGGTCGCTCGCTCAGGACCACATCGCAAAGGAGATGCTGTTCGCGGGCACGGAGCTCGGCCTCTACACCACGCTCGACGGCGGCACGAAGTGGCTCGAGCTCTCCGGCGGCGTTCCGACGATCTCCTTCCGCGACATCGAGATCCACGAGCGCGAGAACGACCTGGTCGGCGCCTCCTTTGGTCGCGGCTTCTTCGTGCTCGACGACTACTCGCCGCTGCGACAGATCAGCGAGGAGACGCTGGCCCACGAGGCACTCCTGTTCGAGGTGCGGAAGGCGCTGCAGTACGTACCGCTCAGGCCCATCGACTCGTCCGACAAGGGCTGTCTCGGTGACGGCCTGTATGTGGCGCCGAACCCGCCTTTCGGCGCGGTGCTCACGTACTACCTGAAGGACGACCTGAAGACCGCCCAGGCCGCACGGCGCGCCGAGGAGACGGAGCGTGACAAGGCCGGCAAGCCGGTCGGCTTCCCCGGGTGGGACCGCCTGCGCACGGAAGAGGGCGAGGACAAGCCGGCGATCGTCCTCACGGTGAGCGATGCGGATGGCAACGTCGTCCGGCGAATCGAGGGGCCGGCCAGCCAGGGCATCCATCGTCTCGCCTGGGATCTGCGCTACCCCGCGGTCGACCCGGTCACGGCCGAGGAGCCTGAGCGCGAGGCGTGGGATTGGACACCCATGGGTCCGATGGTCGTCGCTGGCGACTTCACCGTCCGCATGGCCAAGCGAGTGGCTGGCGTCCTGACGCCGCTGGGCGAGGCGCGGACCTTCACCGTCGAGTCGTTGGGGCTCGCCGGCCTGGCCGAGCGCGACCGTATCGCGCTGCTTGCGTTCCAGAAGAAGGCGGGCGAGCTGCAGCGCGCCATGATGGGCACAGCAGCGGCCGCGCGCGAGGCGCAGCAGACCCTGCAGCTCATGAAGAAGGCGTTCGCGCTGGCACCAGGAGCCGATGCTGCCGTGCTCAAGCGGGTGGTCGCGCTCGAAGGGAAGATCCGCGAAGCCATGCGCGAGCTGACCGGCGACCGGGTGGTCTCGTCACGCAGCGAAGCGACGCTTCCGTCGCTCATCGACCGCGTCAGTGCTCAGCTCGACGCCACCGTGCCGATCACCGCCACCGCCACGCGCGACTACGAGATCGCCGCGGCCGGGTTTGCCGAGCTGCAGCCGCGCATGCGCGCGCTCATCGCGGACGAGCTTGCCAGGCTGGGCGACGAGCTGGAGGCCGCCGGCGCGCCGTGGTCACCCGGTCGCCGCCCGCCGGAGTGGAAGAAGGACTGATCGGGTGCTGGGTAAGACCGAGGAGGTTGCCCTCCTCGGTCCACTCGATGCCAACTAGCGTGCCAGGTCCATCACTCCTTACACTCCCGCCGGCCAGGGCGACGTGGGCTCGAGCAGCGATGCCACATCCTCACTTGACTCTCTTGGTGACGCATCTCCGCTCGTTGCCTTCCGTCAGGACTCCTGCTCTGGTAGCACATTCCTTTCCTGGAGCTTGGGCTCAGGGCCAAGAGTGTCAAGAGTGGCGGACCTGGCACCGAGCGGAATGCCGGGCGCGGCAGCCGCGATTGCAGAAGGTACTCCGGGAGGGGGCGATGGTGGGGACGACCAGTCTGAGGGCGCCATCGGTGCGGCCCAGGGTGCACGGGCGATGAAGGCGCTGGCAATCGCGGCGTGGGTGTTCTTCGCGGTGGACGTCCTCATCGTGGCGTCGCTGTTCGCGGCGCGCAACATGGGCGACGACGCGGCGGGACGTGGCATGGCGACCGGGTTCGCGATCGTCCTGACGCCGATCGTGCTGGCCGTCGGCGCGCTTCTCTTCTGGGCGCACCGCAGCGGCTCGAAGCCCGGGCTGTGGGTGGCGTTCCTGCTCGTGGGCATCCCGTTCTGGTTCCTGCTGTCCAACGTCGTCGGCGAGGTGAGGTCTGGGCTCTTCCGCTCGGTCCGGCACTCGAGGTCGCTGCGCTTCCCCACCCCGACGCTCTCGGCTGTCGCGAGGGCGATCGACGCGAGGGATTCCGCTCGCGTGCGGGCGCTCATGAGCGGCGCGAGGCTCGACTTCTCGGCCCGGAACTCCGACGGGGTGACGATCCTGGGCTTCGCGGTGAGCCGGGTCATCGGGATGTTCCGCACGCCGCAGGACCTCGAGTCGGCGCGCATCCTGCTCGAGGCCGGGGCGCCGCCGGCGAGCGACGTCCTGGGTCCAGACGAGGTGCTGCTCGAGCACGTGCTGGGCGGCAACGACCCTCTCGCCCGCGAGCTGCTGCGGCTGCTCTTCAAGGCGGGGGCGGACCCCGACGTGCTCGACCGGTTCGACCGCCGGCCGCTCATCTTCTCGACCACCATGGACCTGCCGGAGCTCGAGATCTTCGCCGAGGCCGGCGCGAATCTCGGGGCGCTCGACACGCGCTCGGACCGCCCCGGCTGGAACGCCCTCATGAACGCCGCCTACATGCGCCAGTGGGACCAGGCGCTGTTCCTGCTCGAGAAGGGCGTGGCACCCGACCACGTCGGCCGTGACGGCACCACGCTCGAGCAGATCATGGCCGAGCACGGGGCCGGCCCCGACGCGTCCGACCCGAGGTTCACCCTGCTCCAGGAAGCCATCGCGCGGAAGCAGGCGTCGCGGCCCGGGCGAGGGTAGCCGGCCGTCGCCCGGTTGCCCGTCACCCGGCGGCCGCGGCCATCTCGGCCGATCGCCGGCGCAGGCTCCGACACCTACCTGGCGGCCCGCCGCATGCTCAGGTAGATCACGATGCCGATCACCCAGGCCGCCGCCGCAAAGACGAGGAGCTTCGCTCTGGTGCCGGGAGCCGCAAGAGCGCCATAGACGATCAGCACCGAGAAGGCGGCTGCCACGGTCGCGATTGCCCCGTCGAGCCTCCAGTTGGCCGTCGCCGAACGGGCCCCCCTGTCGCCCGACCACTTCATCAGGGCCAGGGCGCTGAGCAGGTACGGAACGGCCGCACTCAGACCCGCCAGCAGGATCACCACCTCGAAGACTCCGACCCCCGCCTGTCCGAAGTAGCTGACCGCCAGCAGGAGCGTCGAAAGCAAGGTTGACACCACAATCCCGAAGGCAGGCACCCCCGCCGTCGACTGCACGGCGAATCGCTTCGGGAACAGGCCCTGGTCCGCTGCCGCTTTCGACATCTCGGCGCAGACCATCGTCCACCCGGTGCAGGCTCCGAAACCGGAGATGATGGCGGCCACCGCCACCGCATACCCGGACCAGGTGCCTCCGAGGATCGCGTCGAAGGAGAGCACGAACGGCTGCGCGTTGGCCTTCGACAGCGCGGCATTCGAGACGGTACCCATGATCACCAGGGTCGAGAGCAGGTACACGACCGAGCAGGCCAGGGTTCCGAGGAGGCTTGCCAGCGGGACGTTCCGGCGCGGGTTGCGCACTCTCCCGGCGGCCACCGACGCCGTCTCGACCCCGAGGTAGGCGAACACAGCCAACGCCATGCAGGCGACCATGGCGGACAGCGGCGAGCTGCCACTCAGGTTGAATGGCCTCAGGCCCGCCCAGTCGACGAAGAACAGCCCGATCGTCGAGATCGCCACGAGCGGAATGAACTTGAGGAAGGTGGTCACGACCTGCACGGCGGCGATGTTCCTGATGCCGGAAAGATTGATGAGCGCCGGAACCCACAGCCCCAGCAGCCCGATGGCGATGCTCAACCCGCGGTCGCCGTCGCGATTGACGAACACCTGAACGTAGGTGATCCAGCCGACGACCATCCCAGCCCGCGACACCCAGGCGGTGATCCAGTAGAACCAGGCCGCCGAGAAGCCGGCGAACGGACCGAAGGCCGCCAGGGCGTAGGCGTAAGGCCCACCCTGAGCGGGAATCCGCCTGGCCAGCGCCCCGAACGTCAGGGCCAGCGCGGTGGCCCCGACGGCCGCCAGCGCGAACCCCGCGAGCGCGATCAGGCCGAAGGGGGCGAACGCCGCCGGCAACATGAAGACCCCGGTCCCGACGACCGAGCCCATGACCAGGGCCGTGGACGGGATCAGTCCCATTCCGGAGCGCTCGGCGGAGCCGGTCACGCTGCCCTGGCCGGTCAGCTCACGTGAGGAATCGCTCCCGCTGTCTTGCCTGCCCATGTGTCCCCCGGTCTCGTCACTGACACGGTCCCTGCACCCTGCCGCTCTCCAGCACGTCGCCTGCCGCCGCGGGCTCCACGGGCCACCTCAGGCGTGACCGGAGCGCGGCGTCTTGCCCTGGAGGATGCCCACGACGGTGGAGTCCACCAGCCCCATCCCTTCCAGCGAGATCTTGCTCAGGTTGCGGATCGACTCCTCCGCCGACCTGCCGACCACGCCGTCGTCCACCGACACCCCGTAGCCGTCCAGGGCCATGAACGCCGACCGCAGCGCGGTGTCGGCACCGGTGACGATCTTCATGGAGCAGCCCGCCTTGGCCCCGTCGCAGATGATGCCGCACAGGTCTGCGACGATGGTGTCGATGGCGTTGGTGATCTTCACCATGTCGATGCCGGCCCGCTGGTAGACCACCGCGGAGGCCGCGGCGATGCTGGCCGCGATGGCGCAGCCGCAGACCACCGAGAGCTCGCCGGTGTAGCACTTGATGTAGGCATTGACCGCATGGCTGACCGCGATGCTCTCCTGAATCCGGGGCAGGTCGGTCTCCATGTGCCGCCCCACCAGGTAGGGGAGCAGGATGGTCAGGATGCCCTGGTTGCCCGAGCCGCCGCTGGTCATCACCGGCTCGGGCAGACCGCCCATGCGGGCGTCCAGGGCGGAGGCGACGCGCTGCTTGACCTGGTAGAACAGGTCGTTGGAGATCAGGCCCTGCTTCATCATGTGCTGCAGTTGCCAGGCGCTCCGCTTGAGATCGATCCCCTTCTCGGCGATCGACAGGTTCATGTCGATGCCCGCCTGGATGTGCCGGCGGGCATCGTCGTCGATCTGGACGACCTCGTGCAGGAGCTCTTCCAGCGTCATCGCCCGCAGCCGGTCCCGGTAGCTGTCGGCCCGATGCCCGGCCCCCGTGCGAGCCGGGAGTACCGAAACGCCGTCCTTCTCCAGGCAGATGATGTTGGTGTGGCCATCCTTGACAATGCAGCGCACCCGCGAGCCACCCCGCTCCGCGACGACCTCGACGTAGAATCCCTTCTCGTCGTCCCTGCAACGGTACTGCACGGCGTTGGCGTCGACGAGCCGGCAGGCATCGGCCAGGACCTCTGGTGAGACCCCCTTGAGGATCTCCATCTGCAGGGATGACCGGGCGATGATCGCGCCCATCGCCGCAGCGATGACGTTGCCCTTTCGCCCCTCGCTGTTGGGGATGGTCACGGCGGCGCCGTTCTTGAACGTGCCCGGGTCCACCGTGAGCTCCAGGCGCTCGACCGGGCCACCCAGTTGCTCGGCGGCGGCGGCGCTCGCATAGGCGCAGGAGATGGGCTCGGTGCAACCCATCGCCGGAAAGACCTCGTGGGCGAAAATCTCGTGGATGATGTTCATGGGCCTTCCCTTGCTGAGCTTCAGACGGCATGGACAGGAGAATGCACTTCACCTCAACCCGGCACGGTGGGAGTCTATTGTCCAGACAGGAGGGATGCAAGAGAAACATGCGGAGAACCAGCGCTCTGGGGCGGGTCGTCGCCTTTCCCGGGGTCGTCGCAAGCTGATGCCTGACCATTGCGCTGTGGCCTGTCCGAGTGGACGGCCCGCACCTTCCGGGTCGCGCCGGCCACGACCGGGAGTGCGCCGACCCGGCGACGGGAGCGGCCCCCGACGGCGACCTGGCAGGTCGCGTCGGAGCCTCACCCCTGGGTGCGCCCACCAGCATCGGCATCTCCGCCCGCTCGTGATCGGGTCCGGTGAGAGTTGCGAGCGACTCCGCCTTGAAGAGGTGAGCCACCTGCAGCATCCTCGGCGCTCCGTTCCTCCCCCTCGCAGGGGGAGAGCGCCAAGGTGACGGGGGGCAAACTCTTGTGAATGAGGAGCAAAGCATCCCTCACCCTGTCCCTCTTTCCGCTTCGCGGGGCGAGGGGACCGGAGCGGTAGCCCTTGAGAGGTCGGATCCTGTAAGAGGCTCGGGGGTGCACGTTCTGACTCGCGACGACGGCGTCGCGGCTCGCGATGCGGGAGCAAGGCGGAACCGCCCCACCTGGCTCGACCCCACTCCGCCAGGACGAACCACTTGAGGGTGCGTGCCGTGCCGACTCTCGAGCAGGAATCGACTCGCCCGGTGCCGTGTTGCGATCTGCAGCCGGCAGTTGTGGCCTCTCGGATGTCGCGGCAGGAGACGGCTCGGACGCGGATGCGCCGGGCCAGGGGCAGAGGCGACGAGCTGGCTTGGGGGCATTCATGAACGACGACACCAAGGTAACTCGTTCCCTGGGCGGACACCGGGCGGTCCAGGTGGCAGCCCTGGCTCTCGTGCTGCTCGCACAGGCAGCGACGATGCACGCCGGGGACCAGGGGAACCAGCCCCTCAAGGCCGGCACCAGGCCCAACATCGTCTACATCGTCGCCGACGACCTCGGCTGGAAGGATGTCGGCTTCCACGGCTCCGACATCCAGACGCCGGCCATCGACAAGCTGGCTGCCGGCGGCGTGCGCTTCCCGACGCGGGCGGCGCTGATGACCGGGCGCTATCCGTTCCGCTACGGGCTGCAGACCGCCGTCATCCTCTCGCCTCACACCTACGGGCTGGCGACGGACGAGTGGCTGCTGCCGCAGGCACTCAAGGACGCGGGCTACACGACCGCCATCATCGGCAAGTGGCACCTCGGCCACGGGGACCCGAAGTACTGGCCGCGGCAGCGCGGGTTCGACTTCCAGTACGGCCCGCTGATCGGTGAGCTCGACTACTTCACCCACGAGCAGCACGGCGTCATGGACTGGTACCTCAACAACCAGCCGCTCAAGGAGGAGGGGTACACCACGACGCTGCTCGGCAATCAGGCCGTGAAGCTCATCGAGGGTCACGACCACTCGGTCCCGCTCTACCTCTACCTGACATTCAACGCGCCGCACACGCCCTACCAGGCGCCGCCCGAGTACCTCGACCGCTACAAGACGATCGCGGACCCGAGCCGGCGAGCCTACGCCGGAGCGATCAGCGCCATGGACGACCAGATCGGCCGCGTCATCGCCGCGCTGGAGAGGAAGGGCATTCTCGAGAACACGCTCGTCGTCTTCCAGAGCGACAACGGGGGCACCAGGAACGCGATGTTCGCCGGCGAGGGCGACATGTCGAAGATCGTCATCCCGTGCGACAACGGGCCGTACCGCGACGGCAAGGGGTCGCTCTACGAGGGAGGCACGCGGGTCGCCGCCCTGGCGAGCTGGCCCGGCCACATCAAGGCCGGCTCCGTGCAGAACGGCATGATCCACGTGGTCGACATGTACCCGACGCTGGTCGGCCTGGCGGGCGGCTCGACGGCCAAGAGCAAGCCGCTCGACGGCAAGGACGTGTGGGCGACGATCAGCGAGGGGAAGCCCTCACCCAGGGACGAGGTCGTCTACAACATCGAGCCGTTCCGTGCGGGCATCCGGCACGGGGACTGGAAGCTGGTCTGGAAGGTGCTGCTGCCGGCCTCGGTTGAGCTCTACAACATCGCCGAGGACCCGTCCGAGACGACGAACCTCGCCGACCGGCACCCTGAGAAGGTCGCCGCGCTCCAGAAGCGCGCGAACGAGCTCGCAGCCGCCGGGACCAGGTCGCTGCTCCTGCAGACCGAGTTCGAGGCGATGAGGAAGCGCATGGCGATGCCGCCCGCCCTTCCCAGCGAGGAGCTCTACTTCAACGAAGAGCAATAGGTGCCAAGTCCGTCGCTCCTTACACTTCTGTCGGGCATCATGGACTCCGCAGGCCGAAGTAACCACGCCTTCCACTTGTTGCCTTCGCGAGACACCAGCGGTCATCCCCATCCAACGGCGCTCTTGCTTCGGAAGCCTGGCCCCTTCATTCGGAGCTCGATCGCAAGACCACGAGGGCAAGGAGCGACAGACCTGCCACCTGGGTGGCACCCAGGCCTGAGCTGGCACCTCAGCTGCTAACCGCAGCAGTCGGCGGCTGCTGGCGGGGTGGTGCCCGTTGGGACAGCGCCCCGACGCCTTTCGAGAAGAGGATGGGCAGGTCGAGAGACAGTCGAGAGACCCGGCCCTTTCATTCTCAACAAGGGGTGTGAGATCCTGAGGTGCGACGATGCTGCCCACGATCGAGCTCCTCCCGGCGTTTGTCCTGCTCGCCGTACTGGCCCACTTCCTGGTCCCGCACCGCATGCAGAACCTCTGGCTCCTCGGCGCGAGCTGGCTGTTCTACGCGTGGTGGGACTGGCGCCTGCTTGGGCTGCTGGTGGCGCTGCTGCTCGCCAACTTCTGGCTCGTCCGGGCCATGGCGACGGCCTCGGATCCACGACGGCGAGCACTTCTGGGCGGCTGCTTGGTCTTGGATCTCGGCGTGCTGGCTGCCTTCAAGTACCTGGAGTTCTTCGTCGACTCGGCCGCGGCGGTGCTGCGCCCCCTGGGGCTCGCGATCAGCGAGCCCACGATCCGGGTGATCCTGCCGCTCGGTCTGTCCTTCCTCACGTTCCAGCTCGTGGCATACGCGGTCGACGTCCACCGCCGGCAGTTGGAGCCCAGCCGCGATCTCGTGACCTTCCTGCTCTTCGGCTCGTACTTCCCACAGGTCACGGCCGGCCCGATCCCGCGCGCCGCACAGCTCCTCCCCCAGCTCGCGGCGTCCCGGAGCCCCAGCTTGGAGTCCTGGCGGCAGGGCGGGGTTCTCATTCTGCTCGGCCTGTTCAAGAAGGTCGGCGTGGCGGACGCCCTCGGGCCGTTGGTTGACCTGCGGTTCACGTACCCGGCCCAGTGCGCCGGCAGCGATCTCCTGCTCACCGTCTACCTCTACGCACTGCAGATCTACTGCGACTTCTCCGGCTACACCGACCTCGCCCGTGGCGTCAGCAGACTCTTCGGCATCGAGCTCGCGGTCAACTTCCGGCAGCCCTACAGCGCCCGCTCGGTGACCGAGTTCTGGCAGCGCTGGCACGTGTCGCTGTCGTCCTGGCTCCGCGACTACGTCTTCCTCCCTGCCAACTTCGGCCTGCTGCGGCGGTGGGGCAGCTTCCGCTGGCTGGGCCTCGCCGAGGAGTACTGGTCGACCTTCGCCGCCACCATGGCGACGTTCCTCGTGGCCGGGCTGTGGCACGGCGTCGGTTGGACGTTCGTGATCTGGGGCGCGGGCTTCGGGGCTCTCCTGTGCGTGCACCGGGCATGGCGAGGGTGGCGGGGACGACGAGCGCGCCGGTCGCGGGGTGTCCGGCTCGCTCTGGACGCGGCCAGCATCATGCTCACGTTCCACTTCGTGGCGGCGCTGTGGGTCGTGTTCCGAGCACCTGACCTGGGCTTGGCCTTCGACTTCTTCGCACGCCTGGCCGCATGGCCCGCCGCCGGCGAGGTGGCGCCGCTCCCCGGCCTGCAACTGATCCGGGCCGGGATCCTGGCCTCCGTTGTGATCGGTCTCGACATCCTGCAACGCCGGCGGGACGACGAGACGTTCCTGCTCTCGTGGTCATGGCCGTGCCGCGGCCTGGCCTACGGCGTGCTGCTGGTCCTGACTGCTCTTCTGGGGGGGGTGGATGCGCGAGCACCATTCATCTACTTCCAGTTCTAAGCCCCGGCCGGGCCCTCGCCGGCGCCCTCGCGGGAGCCTCGCGGCGGTGCTGCTGGCGGCATCGATCTGGGCCCTGGCCGAGCTCGCGTCACGGGCGGCCCTCCAGCCGGCCGCCGCCGTGCTCGACTACTGGGATCTCACCGCGGGCCAGAAGTACGAGCACTTCCTCGACCTGGTTCGGCAGGGTCGGTCGCCCGGGGTCGTCGTCGTTGGCGACTCCACCGCCGCCCGGAACCTGGACCCCTCGATCCTCGCCCGGGAGCTCGGCGTCGGGGGCGGAGGCTACAACCTGGCATGGCCGGCCAACTATCCGATGGCCATGGCCTGCACGACGATGCCCCTGCTGGGTGCCAGGGGCCTCTCCCCTGCCGTCCTCGTCTACTCGGCCTCTCCGGGCTCGTTCGTCGACGACCCCGATGTCGTCAGGTTCGAGGAGGGCATCCTCTCGTCGCCCGTGTGCCGGCAGCGCCTCGGGCCTCCGTCGCTGCTCGGCAGCCTGTACCTCCCCCGGGTCCTCGCGTCATGGGACTACCGCCGGAGCTGGTGGACCGGGGAGGGCCTGCGGGCCGCGCCGCAGCTCGCGGGCTTCATGCCCCTGGACGGGGTCTCGCCGGACCGCCGCCCCCTGACGGGCACCGTGGAGGGCTGGGAGCACGTGCGGGTCGCCTTCGAGCAGCGCCGGCTCGACGTCGTGTGGCAACTGGCCAGACGGGCACGGCAGCTCGGCACTCCCCTCTTCGTCGTCGTCCCGCCCATCGCGCCGCGGGATCCAGCTATCAAGGCCAGGCACGTGCGCTACTGGGAGGCGCTCGAGCAGCGCCGGCTGGAGCTCGGCTTCCGGGTCCTGGCCTACGGCGACCTCAGCCTGCCGCTCTCGGACTACTGGGACTGCTTTCACCTCCGCCGCGAGGGAGCGGCCTCGTTCTCGGCCCAGGTGGCCGCCGACATCAGGCGCGAGCTACCCTCGTCGCCCATCGGCGAGCCGTCACTTCCAGGCGGCTCGTGACGTCTGCGGCCCGGGACGAGTTACCCTCGCCACGGGGGTGCAGGCCCGAGGCGGGATCGCTTCTCCTCGGCTTCGACGCGCTCGCGGTGACCCTCGGGCGCGCCAGAACGGACCGTGGCGCCCAGGGTCGGCGCGCCTTTCCAGGCGCCCAGCCCGCTGCCCGAATGCGACCTTGAGGGTGCGCGGCCCACAAGCAATGCGCCCCACCCGGAAGGTGGGGCGCACGCTGGTTGCGTCGAGATGTGCCTCGTCTAGAAGCGGATGCCGAAGGAGAAGTAGTAGGTGCGGGGGTTCTGGTAGGCGGTGCGGGACGCCGGGCCGGGCTCGAAGGTGTAGTGCACGCCCTCGACCGGGGTCTCGGTGAAGGGGTTGAAGGTCTCGAGGCTGTCGTCGTCGACGGCCGTGGTGGCCTGGGTGTTGAAGCGGTTCGGGTCGGCCATGGCCACGCCCATGCGGTTGAAGACGTTGGTCATGCGGGGCTCGATGAAGAGCTGCACGTCGCGCCCGGCGAGCGGGAACGCGAAGGCGTAGTTGAGCGACAGGTCGGTGAACTGGATCGTCTCCAGCCGGTACCTGTCCGGCGCGGTGAACCAGTAGGTGACGGCCGACGGCGGCGTCTTGTAGCCGGGGTTCGTGACGTACGGCTCGACCATCACCACGCCCGAGGCGCCGTAGGGCTGCCCGGAGATCACGGAGTGCATGACGCTGGCGTTCAGCCTGTGGTGCCTGGAGCTCAGGATGTCCACGACGGCGTACAGGCGCAGGCGGTGGCGCTGGTCCTGGGGCAGGTCGCCCTTCGGCTTGTTCCACGAAAGCTGGATGTACTCGGGGTACTGCAGGGTGGTCTCGAGGATCGGGCCGGAGCCGAAGTTCTCCTGGGAGACGTTGCCGTACGCCTTCGAGAGGGTGTAGTTCCCACCCGCGGAGAGCCAGTCGGTGAAGCGGTACTGGCCCTGCAGCATGAACGCCTTGTAGGTCTTCTCGAGGCCGGCGTCGCTGTTGACGATGTACGCGCGGTCGAGCTCGACGCCCGGGACCTCCGGCGAGGTCACGGTGCCGGTGCCCATGTCCACCCGGTTGACGTAGAAGTTGCTCCACGAGCGGTCGATCAGGTCGGCCCGCAGCAGGCCCTTCGCTCCCAGCCGCTTGCTGACGGAGAGCGCGTACTCCCGCACCGTCGTGGACTGGAGACCTTCGGGGAAGACGATGGCGCCGGGGATGGTCGCCACCGGCGGGCGCATGTACGGCTGGTTCGAGTCCCACAGCCCCTGATACCCGCCCATGCTGTCGTACCAGGCGAAGACGCGCCGGATCGCCTCGGTGGCGTCCACGTACGGGCCGGCGACGTTGATGTCGGGGCCGGTGTACACCCACTCGAACGCCGAGGGGTTGCCGCCTCCGGCCGAGTCGGCCAGGGAGCCGGTCACGCCGGCCACGTAGTCGCCCAGGCTCGCCGACACCAGCCAGTCGCCGTCACCCTTCGGATCGAAGGTGATGCCCAGCCGGGGGGAGATCTTGGAGTCGTCGGCCGTGGTCTGCCCCGAGGCGTCGGTGCCGCCGTTCTTGTCGTAGCGCACGCCGAGGCTGAAGCTCCAGTTGTTGGACAGGCGCCAGGCGTCGTTGACGAACAGCGAGTCGGTGGTGAAGTCGGTCCCCTGGCTGAGCTCGAAGATCGGGTTCCACAGCAGCGACGAGGCGCCCGACCGGAAGACCGGGTAGTAGTTGGTTCCCTCGTAGATGAAGCTCGTCGCACCGGCCATGAAGCCGCTGCCGGACTGGTAGTTGTTGGAGTAGCGCTGGTCGTGGAAGCGGTCGTAGCCGAAACGGATGTCGTGGGAGCCCCACTTGGGCGACGCCACGAAGTACGACCCCTTGATGACGTAGTTCTTGTTGTCGCGGGTCTCGCCGGGGCCGCAGACCGCGCAGAACACCGGGCTGTGGGAGAAGACGTACGCGTTGTCCCACGCCGCCAGCGGCCAGGCGATGGTGGTGCCGAGGATGCGGTCGGTGGTGCGGGCGCCGGAGTCGACGAACTCCAGGGTGCGCTGGGAGTACTGCGCCTCGACGAAGAAGCTGTCGGTGATCACCCCGGAGTAGTTGAAGGCCATGAGCGTCTCGGGGATCGAGCGGTCGATCCCGGTCTCGGCCGGGTCGGTGGTGCTCGAGAACACGTAGTTGGAGAAGTCCTGGTTGCGCTCGATGTACGAGCCCACGAGCCGGTGGCTGGGCGTGAGGGAGTAGGTCAGCTTGCCCTCGTAGCGCGTGTCCTCGGTGGTGGTGTTGTAGCCGATCCGGGTGCCGCGCGCGGTGAGCGGGGTCGAGACCTCGGACTGCCGGCCGGCGGCGAAGAACCACAGCCTGTCCTTGAGCACGAACCCGCCGAGCGTCGCCTCGTAGGTGTAGAGGTTCACGTCACGGCGGTTGGCCGGGGTGGTGAGCGGCGTCGGCTCGGTCCAGTAGTTGTTCTTGACGGTGTCGCGGAACGAGCCGGAGAAGCTGTTGCCGCCCGACTTGGTGAGCGAGTTGACGACGCCTCCGGCGAAGCGGCCGTACTCGGCAGAGACGCCGGAGATCGAGGAGGTGGTCTCCTCGATGGCGTCCTCGATGAACAGCGGCTGGGCCTGGCCGCGGATGTTCTCGTTGACCACCACGCCGTTGACCATGAACAGGTTGTCGAACGAGTTGCCGCCGCCCATGGTGATCGCCCCCGATGGGCCCGCCTGGTTCACGCCGGGGGAGATGGCGACGTAGTCGTTGAGGCCGCGGTTGAGCATCGGCAGCTTGCCGACCAGCCCGGCCTCGTAGGTGGTGGACGCCTGCTGGCTGGTGGAGATGGTGTCGTAGTTTCCGGTGACGGTCACTTCCTCGGCCACCTGCGCGAGCGGCATCGTCGCGTCGAGCTTGGCGGTCTGGGCCGCCGAGACCTTGACGGTGGTGTCGAGCGTCTGGAAGCCCTGCAGCTCGAAGCGGACCATGTACTCGCCCGGCGGCAGGAAGCGGAAGATGTAGTCGCCGCTCGCCTCGGTCACAGCCGTGCGAGTGCCCTGCAGGTTGGGCGAGTGGACGGTCACCGTCACACCCGGCAGGGCGCCGGTGCCGTCGGTGACCATGCCCGAGAGGGTGCCGGTCGGCACCTGGGCTATGGACGTGGTGGCCAGCATCGCCGCCACCACGGCACAGAGGATCAACGCCTTTCTCATGGAGTCACCTCCCTTTCGTCGATGGTTGGAGAGCTGCGGCGACACGCATCACAGAGCACGTCCGGTCACGCACCTCCTCTCGCCTGCGGGCTTCGGGCACGGCGCAGGTCCCGCCCCAGGGGCAGGACCTGCGCCGGACAGCTAGAAACGGACTCCGAACGAAAGCGTGAAGGTGCGGGGTGTCTGGTAGTCGGTCACCTGCACGGGCCTGCCGAAGTTGGGGCCCTTCTGCCAGTTGTAGCCCTGGGCCGCCGTCGGGCTGGATCCCTGCGGCGCCTCCCTCGGGGTGTCGGTGAACGGGTTGAAACGGGCGAACGCGGCCGCCTGGTTGTAGCGTGTGAGCACGGTGGTGTCGACCATGTCGGCGCCCTGCTCGTTGAACAGGTTGGTGACCTCCGGCTCGATGAAGAGCTCGACGCCGCCGAGCGCCGGTACCTTGAACGAGTAGTTCAGGGAGAGGTCGGTGCGCGTGATGTCGTCGGTGCGATAGGCGCCGCGCTTGGAGAAGTAGTAGGTCAGGGTCTGGGGCGGTGTCTCGTAGCCGGGGTTCGTGACGTAGTTGTAGGGCCGGATGGAGCCGATCGCCTCGTACGGGCGGCCGGAGAAGAAGCTCTCCATGGCCGACACCGACAGCTTGTGGTGCCTGGTGTTCACGAGGTCCCAGACCGCGAAGAGGCGGGCGCGGTGCCGCTGGTCGACGGAGAGGTCACCGCTCGGGTTGGACCACCGCTGCTCCTGGTACTCGGGGTAGTAGTCCGCGTTGGCGGTGTTGGCGACCGGCCCGGAGTTGGCGGTCTCTCCCTCGTAGTTGCCGTAGGCGTGCGACCAGGTGTAGTTCCCTCCGATCGCCAGCTTCTCGGAGAGGCGGAAGGACGCCTGCAGGTTCACCCCGTCGTAGGAGCGCTCGAGCTCGTTGGTGTTGCCGATGACCTCCAGGTCGTACACCCAGCCGAACTGGTCCTCGACCTTGCCGGTCGACATGTCGGCGAAGACGGCGTAGAGGTCCTTGTAGTCCCGGTGAATGTAGTCCAGGCGAATCAGGCCCTTCGAGCCGAGGCGCTGGTTGATGCCGATCGAGATCTCCTCGGAGTAGGGGGACTTGAGGTTGTCACCCACCACCCGGGAGATGCCGGAGACGCCACCGTAGACGATGTCGTGCCCGACCGGCCCGCCCCACTCGTTCTCGCCGTCCGCGTACAGCCACGCGAACACCTGCTCGAGGATCTGGTGCGCGTTGAGGCACGCCCCGGGGTTGTCCGCGCTGCAGTCGGCGTTGAGGTCGGGTCCCTCGTAGAGGTAGCCGAGCTGGGAGGGGTTGCCGGCGCCCTGGTCGGCGATGGAGCCGGCCACCGCGGTGACGTAGTGGCCGTAGCTGGCGTTGAGGACGAGGCCACCGTCGCCGGTCAGGTCGAGGCTCAGCCCGAGCCGGGGGCTGATGCGGTCGTCCTTGGCCACTGTCTGGTGGGATGCGTTCATGCCGTCGTTCTTGTCGTAGCGGACGCCCAGGTTCACGGTCAGGCGGTTCGAGAGGCGCCACTTGTCGTTGAGGAAGACAGAGTTGGTCGTGAACTTCGTCCCCTGGGAAAGGTTGAAGATGGGCCAGATCGACATGTCCGTGGAGCCGTCGCCGTAGACGATCGGGATCGGCTGGTGGAGCACCGGGTCCAGCACGGGCTCGTCACCGTCGGTCACCAGGTAGGTGGTGGGCCAGAACAGCCAGTTGGAGCCGTACTGGTAGTTGTTCGACTTGACCTCATCGTTGAACCGGTCGTAGCCGAAGACGATGTCGTGGGAGCCGAGCTTCGATGACGACGCGAAGTACGACCCCTTGAGGAGGATGTCGTCGTTGTCGCGGTGCTCGGTGTCGCACACGCCGCAGAACGAGGGGGAGTTCGAGGACCAGCGGTGGGTGTTGTCCCGGACCTGGGTGCCCTTGATGAGGTCCGTGTAGTCACCGCCAGAGCCCTCGAAGGAGAAGCGGCGCTGCGAGTACTGCGCTTCCACGAAGAAGCTGTTGGACAGCACGCCCGAGTAGTTGAGCGCCAGCAGGTCCTGCGGCAGGGTGCGCTGGCTGTCGATGCTCGCAAGGTCCAGCACGGTCCCGAACGCGAAGTTGGTCTCGTCGGTGTCGACGTTCATGTACGAGGCGATGGCCCGGTGACTGGTGGTGAGAGCATAGGTGACCTTGCCCTCGAGACGGGTCTGGGTGTTCCCGTAGGTGTACGGGATGTTCGTGATGTCCGTCTGCTCCGCGGTCTCGAGCTCGCGGTAGCGGCCGGCGACGAAGAACCACAGCTTGTCGCGCAGGGCGTAGCCGCCGAGGGTACCCTCGTAGATCGCGTTGGTCTTGTCCAGGGGCTCCACCGAGACCGGAGTCCTGGCGGCCCAGGAGTCGTTGCTCAGGCTGACCCGCAGGGAGCCGGAGAAGTCGTTGCCGCCGGACTTGGTGAGAGTGTTGACGACCCCGCCCGCGAAGCGACCGTACTCCGCCGAGACGGCGCCCGTCTGGGTCGTCGTCTCCTGGATCGCGTCCTCGATGAACAGCGCATTGGGGGTCCCACGGATGTTGTCGGTTACCACCACGCCGTTCACCATGTAGAGGTTCTCGTAGGACATGGCGCCGGAGATGGAAAGCGCATCGTTGGGCCCGGTCGAGGACACGCCCGGCGTGAGCGCCGCCACCGCGACGAGGTTGCGCCCCACCGGCAGGGCGTCGACCAGGCTCTGCTCGAAGGTCGTCGCCACCTGCCCGGAGGTCGAGATGGTCTCGAGGTTGCCGGTGACCGTGACCTCCTCGGTCACCTGCCCGATCGGCATCACGGCGTCGAGGGTCGCCGCCTGGGCGGCCGTGATCTTGACCGTCGTCTCGAGGGTCTGGAACCCCGACAGCTCGAGCCGGGCCCTGTAGTCGCCGGGCGGCAGGAAACGGAAGATGAAGTCGCCGGAGATCTCGGTGATCGTCGTGCGGCTGCCCTGCAGCGTCGGCGCGGTCAACGTGACCGTCACGCCGGGGAGCGCCTCGCGGCCGTCGGTGACGCGGCCGGTGAGGGTCCCGGTGGGAACCTGCGCCGACGCGAGGCCTCCCACGAGCCCGGCCATCAGCACCCATAGAACCAAGACGTGTCTGCTACGCATCGTTGCCTCCTCCATGCGCCCGGCACACCCCGGGCATGTCGAACCGGACCGGGCACTCATCTGACCGGGATCCGGCAATGTGGCTGGCATTTGTCGCGCGGCGTGAGGAACCTTGTCGGCGCGATGCCCTGCCACGTGAGTGTTCTGACTTGAGAGCTTGTGTGTCCGCCCAGGCGCTTGCTGCACCCCTTCCCGACCGTCGCGCCTGGGCAGTGGAGCGAGGTCGGGAACCTCAGAAGCAATCCGCCTGCCAATCGGGACACCGCTGGACCGCCTTCGAGGGACGGCCTTCACCCGGCAACGTGAACGTCTGGTCCGGGCACCCGCACGTCATTCAAACAGTGTCGTGATGCGTCAGGGTGCCTGTCGGCCGGTGGAGGCTCGACTCACCCCCGCCGCGGCCATCACCCGCGGCACCCTCGATCTCGACTCAGGCCACGTCCGGCGCGGAGGGGCGCGGCCACAAGGGAGGCAGGTCTCGCCGTGGACCTGGTTGTGGTCGTGGTCGTGGACATGGTCGTGGACGTAGTCGTTGTCGTGGGCCTGGATTGATGGTACCCGCAGTCACGAGGAGGCGGAGGCCACTTGCAGGGGGGGCCTGGCGCCATTTCGCCTCAGGGGATCGTCCACGTCCACGACCACGTCCACGTCTACGTGCACGTTGGGGCCTTCCGGAGGAAGGGAGTGGTGGTGGAACCAGGTGCCTGGCTCGCTGGCCCGAAAAAAGTGATCCGCCCCGCTGCCCACGAGGCGGATCTGAAGGAAGAAGGATGAAACGCTGCCGGGTCGGTTGCGTCGGCCCTGCACCGTCATGCTCGACCCTTTCCACCTGCGAGTCCTTCCGTTCACCCGGCGGGAGCGTTGGGGATGCGTTGGGTTGTCATTCCGAAGTCGTTGGAAGCAGAGCAGAACTCGACCATTCCTCGCACAAGTCGACACTCGTTCGACCTCGTCGCGACAGGAATGTCGCTCCTACAAGACAACCCACGGGCGGCGCGGCGGGACGAACCGACTCCGCACGGCGCGGTCGTTGCAGGAGGGGCATGCCTGCCCCGACCTGCGCAGCCCCCAGCCCAGCGCTGTCCGGAAGCGGACACTTCCATCCCGGGAGCGAACACACCCGG
>JALOLB010000122.1 GCA_025456225.1 Thermoanaerobaculaceae bacterium | reverse complement strand
ATGTACGGCGGCGCCCACAGCTACGGCGGGACGGTGATCAAGAGCACGAACGGAGGAACGTCCTGGACCCAGCTCACCTCCAGCCTGTCGTCCGCATCAGTGACCCGGATTGCAGTCGATCCTCGCAACTCAAGTGTCGTCCTCGCCGGCACGGGGCTCTGGCAGTGGGACCGGGGCGGCGAGGTGTTCCGATCAAGCAACGGCGGCACTTCCTGGACCAAGGTCGCGACCGGCATAAGCCCCACCTCCGTTCGGGCCCTGGCCGCCGACCCGCGCGTGGCCGGGCTGTTCTTCGCCGCCGGCGACAACGGCATCTTCAGGAGCGCCGACGCGGGTGCCACGTGGTCGCCGGCCACGGGCGGCCTCACCCATCTCTCCACCCGGGCGCTCGCCTTCCCGCCAGGCGCGAGCTCGACCGTCGTGGCCGGCACCGGGGGCGGCGTGTTCCGCAGCTCCAGCGGCGGCACCACATGGTCGGCTTCGAGCACTGGCCTGTCTCCGGCGACGATCACCAGGCTGGCAATCGACGCGCGTTCCCCGCGCAGGCTCTACGCGGCCGGCGACTGGACCGGCGGGGTCTGGGTGTCCACCAACGACGGGACGACGTGGACGGCGGGGCAGGGCCTCGTGACGGCGGGGTGGCCTTCGTCGATCACGCCCGACCCGGCAACGCCCGGCGGCGCGTACGTCGGCAGCGACGCGCAGGGCGTCCTCAAGACCACCAACGGCGGCGACACCTGGTCGCCGGTCAACTCCGGGCTCGGAAACCTC
Source organism: Thermoanaerobaculaceae bacterium (assembly GCA_025456225.1). Lineage (GTDB taxonomy): Bacteria > Acidobacteriota > Thermoanaerobaculia > Thermoanaerobaculales > Thermoanaerobaculaceae > JAAYVZ01. The sequence goes on along the minus strand of JALOLB010000122.1, from coordinate 10,859 downwards.
ATGGTGTGGTCGTTTGCCCTCGACCCCCAACACCCCCAGAACCTCTTCGCCGGCAGCTACTACATCGGCTCAACCGTTTATCGGGACCTCTACCGCAGCACCAACGGCGGGGCCTCATGGTCGCTGGCGAGCACCGATCCCGACGCCGGCAACGTCACCCACCTGGTGATCGACCCCGAGAACCCGATCAACCTCTACGCCAACATGGGACTGAGCGGCGGCGTGTATCGCAGCCGGGACGGCGGCACGACCTGGGACCAGGCCACGACGGGCCTCGGCAACCGCGATCTCCTCGACCTGGTCATCGACCCCTCGGACCCCCGCATCCTCTACGCGGCCACCGGCTACGAGGGCCTCTTCAAGACCTCGGACGGCGCCACCTCCTGGGCTCGACTGCAGAGCTACGCAGCCTACGGCGGAGCCCCGATAGCGCTCGACCCCAGGAACACGGCCGTCGTCTACGCCGGCTCCAGGCGGAGCCGCGACGGCGGCGCCACGTGGAGCGACCTCCCTCTCCCTCCGAAAGCAGTTCGCGCCTTCGCCGTGGATCCAGCGGACTCAAGCCTGTACGCCGGGACGAGCGCCGGGGTCTACAAGATCACACTGCTCGACTGCACGTACACGCTCTCACCCACGAGCAGGGACTTCCAGCACGCCGGCGGCACGAGCTCGGTCAACGTGACCGTCAACGACGGCCGCTGCACGTGGAGTGCGGCCAGCAGCGCCGCGTGGCTGACGGTGACCAGCGGCGGCGCCGGCACCGGGAGCGGCTCGGTCGGGTACGCCGTGGCCGCGAACACGACGACCACCCAGCGCACCGGCACGATCTCCATTGCCGGCCAGACCTTCACCGTGTCCCAGGACGGGAAGCCGGCCGGCCCCGACCCGATCTACGTGCCGGGTGCGGCCCACCTCGCCGGCTCGGCCAACACCAACTGGCGCACCGACCTGGAGATCCACAACCCCGGCGCCACCCAGGCCAGCTACACCATCGCCCTGCTCAAGCGCGACCAGGACAACCCGAGCCCGGCCGAGAAGCCCTACACCCTCGGCCCCGGCCTGTCCACCCGCTACCCCGACGCGCTGTGGAGCCTGTTTTCCCACGACGGCGGGGCCACGCTGCGGGTGACGGCCACCCAGGGGCAGGTGATGGTCACCTCCCGCACCTACAACGACCAGCCCGACGGCACCTACGGGCAGTTCGTGCCGGGGGCGCCGGTGTCCGTGGCGTTCGGCCAGGGGGTCCAGGCGCGCCTCGTCCAGCTCGCCTACTCCACGAATCCCAAGCAGGGGTTCCGCACCAACATCGGCCTCGTCAACGCCTCGACCCTGACCATCGCGGTGTGGGTGGACCTCTACCGGGGCGATGGCACCAAGGTGGGCACTCGCGGAGCCACGCTTGGGCCGTTCAAGTCGATCCAGCTCAACGACGTCTTCTCGACCGTCACGACCTCGGACGTCCCCGACGGGTTCGCGTTGGTGCGCACCACCACCTCCGGCGGCGCCTTCTTCGCCTATGCGTCGGTCATCGACAACCGCTCCAGCGACCCGATCTTCATCCCGGCCCGGGTGCCGGTGCAATGATGGTGCAGGATCAATCGATGCGCGACCGACCACCCGGCCTCGCCACCACCCACGCGACCCGGGAGCAGCACGTTCGCAGACAGCATCAACGAGACGATCGACGCGGTCCGGCGTCACGGACCTCGAGGAGGAACTCATGACTCTCCGGCTTCGTTTCACACGTCTTCTCCCGGTGCTCACACTGGGGGTCCTCTGGGCCACTCCGGCTCGACCCGCCGCCATCGGACCCGGTGTGGCCGAGGCCATCGCCGGGCAGGGACACGCCCGGGTCGTGGTGATGCTCCATGTCCCGGAAGGTGCGGCGGCCAGCAGGGCATCCGCGATGGACGCGGTGGCGTCAGCCCAGGCGCAGGTGCTCGGAGGACTCACGACCAGCGACCTGCAGCTCGCCACCCACTGGCGGGTGGTGCCCGGCTTCGGCGGGCGCCTGACCGCCCGGGCCTCGCGAAGCTGGGCGAGCACCCGCTCGTGAGGCGCATCGACCTGGACGTGGGCGGCCGGGCCCATCTGGCGGTCAGCGTACCCCTCGTGCGCGGCAACGTCGTGCAGGCCGAGGGGACCACCGGTCAGGGCGTCACCGTCGCAATCGTCGACAGCGGCATCGCCGGCAGCCACGCCGACTTCGCCGGGAAGATCATCGACGAGCAGTGCTTCTGCGAGGACGCATCGGGGTACGGATGCTGTCCGAACGGCATGACCTCGCAGAGCGGGGCCGGTGCCGCCCGCGACGACAACGGGCACGGCACGAACGTCGCCGGCATCGTTGCCTCGAAGGGGACGGTCTCCGCGAAAGGCATGGCGCCCAACGCGCGCATCGTGGCGGTCCGCGTGCTGGAGGCGGACGGCGGCTTCAACTCGACGTCCCAGGTCGTCTCCGGCCTGGACTGGCTGGCGACCTATCACCCCGAGACGCAGGTCGTCAACATGTCCCTGGGGACCAATGCGCGCTTCTCCGGCACCTGCGACAACGCCACGTCGTGGACGGAGGCATTCGCGGCCGCCATCGACAGCCTGCGTGCCTCGGGCACCCTCTCGACCGTGTCGGCGGGCAACGAGTCTGACCTTCAGGCAATTGCGGTCCCGGCCTGCATCTCCAACGCCATCGCCGTGGGCGCGGTCTACAAGGCCAACGTCGGCCCCTACGACCATGGCTGGGCGGGGTGCAGCGACGCCACCACCGCCGCGAACAAGGTCGTCTGCTTCTCGAACTCGAGCACGGCGCTCGACCTCCTGGCGCCAGGCTCGCCCATCATCTCGTCAGGCATGGGTGGCGGCACCTCGACCTACTCCGGCACCTCCCAGGCAGCGCCTCACGTGGCCGGCACCGTGGCACTCCTCGCCCAGGCCGTCCCCAGCGCAACGCCGGACCAGATCGAGCAGGCGCTGGCGTCGACCGGCGTGGCCGTCACCGATCACCGTAACGGTCGGCAGACCCCGCGTATCGACGCCAAGGCCGCCCTCGACGCGCTCAAGGGCTCGTCGCCCACCGGGACATCCCTCTGGATACCGGTCGCCAGCCACGACGGAGGCGCCAACAACTCCCAGTGGCGTACCGACCTGGGCATGCTGAACACGGGCGCCGCCCAGTCGAACGTCGACCTGCGGCTGTACACGACCAGCGGCGTCAAGACGAAGTCGACCTTCGTCCCCGCGAGCACGCAGTCGATCGTCGAGGACGTGGTCGGGCAGATCGGCCACACGGGCTCCGGTGTGCTGGAGGTCCGATTCAGTCAGCCCCTCCGGGTGACCTCTCGAACGTTCAACCTGGTCTCGGCCACCGCCGCCTGCACGCCCAGGGGCACCTTCGGACAGAGCTACGAGGCCTATCGGGTCCAGGATGGTCTGAGTGCCGGTCAGAGCGCCTACCTGGCGGGCCTGCGCGAGTACTCGGCCTACCGCACCAACATCGGCCTGGCGAACTTCGGCCCGGGTCAGGCGTCGGTGACGGTCTACCTGTACAACGGCTCCGGCAGCCTTCTGACCTCGTACAGCGTCACGCTCAACCCGGGCGACTGGAAGCAGGAGAACAAGCCGTTCTACGCCAAGGGCGGGCAGACGAACATGACACGGGGCTACGCCAAGGTCACGGTGAGCTCCGGCAGTGGCGTGGTGGCCGTCGGCTCGGTGATAGACAACCTCACGAACGATCCCACGACCGTGCTCATGCTTCGCTGAGAACCACCACCCGAGCCCTCCGCAGACCGGCGTCTGCTGGACTCCCGGAGCCCCCTGGCACCATCGGGGCGGGCGCTGCACCCCGGCGGTCTGCCGGTTTTTGACGGATCGTCTCTTGACCATCAGGCCCGAGCCGTCTAGGCTCTGCACAGGGAAGTTGGCATCAGGATGTCGAGAAAGGGGGATCCCCATGAGTAGTGCAGCACGGTTTCCTCGGTGGCTCGTGAAACCGACCCATGTTCTTGTGCTTGGACTTGTTGCCGTGACGCTCATCCTGCAGCTCGGCTGCGCGGTCCGCGGCAAGCCTGCCAAGCTGGTCACGAACGACCCGGACTTCACCACCAGGCTGCAGAGCCTCGGCCGGGCGTACGAGTCACTCGACGCCGACCAGATCATGAGCTACTACAGCCAGGACACCTACTCGCTGTCCTTCGACCTGCCCTGGAAGTTCACGACCGGGGTCAGCGACCACCGCGCGAAGTCCGCCGCGCTGTTCTCGAGGATTCAGGCGTTCCGCATCACCCCCGGCAAGGACACCGAGGTGTGGCGCGACGACGAGGGCAAGAAGGCGTGGACCACCCAGCCCCTCAAGGCGTCGTGGACCATGAAGAGCCAGGACGCCTTCGAGTTCGATGGCTACCACAGCGCCATCTGGGAGCAGCGGGACGCCAAGTGGCTCATCGTCTACGAGCACTTCTGGGGCTCGGTGAAGCAGACCGGATGGGCCCCGCCGCCGCCCCCACCCCCGGCGCCACCGCCGCCACCGCCGGAGCCGGAGTGGGAGCCCAGGGACATCTACTTCGACTACGACAAGTACAACATCCGCGCCGACCAGATCGACTCGATCAACTTCAACGCCGAGCATCTCGTCAAGCACCCCACCGTCACGCTCATCCTCGAGGGTCACTGCGACGAGCGCGGCACCAAGCGCTACAACTACCGGCTGGGCGACAAGCGGGCCGAGGCGGTGAAGCAGTACCTGGTGGAGAAGGGTGTCGCGGCGGAACGCCTCGAGCTGGTCTCCTACGGCAAGGACCGGCCGTTCATGCCGGGCAAGGGCGAGGTCTCCTGGCAGGCCAACCGCCGCGTCCACTTCGTGATCAAGTCCAGGTAACCAGCATTCCAGCCTGACGACGCAACCGACCCCGCGGCCACCCGGCCGCGGGGTCTTCTTCTCTCGCGCGTCCGCTCGGGCGGTCCACGCCAGCGCCGCCTGGGAGGTTGTGAGTCAATCGTGCGACGGCCTCTTCGGGGCCGATCGTCACCGATGGCACCCTTGACGTGGACGTAGACGTGGTCGTGGTCGTGGTCGTGGACGGAAACGCTGCAGGCCTGACATTCTCTGCAAGAGCGGCACCGAAGCACCTCGTGGGACTCCTCGTTGCCTCACGACACCCACCGACGCAAGTGACCACGTCGACGTTGATGCCGTGACGATCCTCACCATCCGACCACCAGCTCCCTTGTGTCTCCCACGCGCTCTGAGGTCTCCCTCTCCCCTCTCCCCTCCTCCCTCTTCCCTCTCCCCTGCCTCCTCGTCCGACAACCCTCTCTGCGCTACCATGGACCTGGGGACCATGCGGCGATCGAGGTGGATCTGGCTGGCGGTGACTCTGGCGGTGGGGTGCAAGGTTGCACCACCGCCACCACAGAAGGTACGTCTCGCCTACCAGCACGAGCTGGTGACCCTGGACCCGCACAACCACAACGACTCCACGACGGGCACCCTGCTCTCCGCCGTCTACGAGCCACTGGTCTCCCTCGACCCCGTCACCGGCATGAAGCCGGTCCTCGCCGTCGAGTGGTCCAACCCCTCTCCGACCCTGTGGCGGTTCCGGCTGCGGCCCGGGGCGCTCTTCCACGACGGGCGGCCGCTGTCCGCCGACGACGTGGTGGCCTCCTTCAGGCGCGTCCGATTCGATCTCGGGCTGACCGTGGCCACCTTCATGGACGTGGTCGCCGATGTACGCAAGGCGGCCGACTCGCCCGACACGGTCGAGGTGCTGACCAACGCGCCCTCGCCCCTGCTCCTCCACCGCATCGGCATGGTGGCGATCGCTCCCCAGTTCTTCGATCCGCAGCGCCCGATCGGCACAGGCCCCTACCGCTGGGAGTCGGGACGCGAACGCGGCCCCATCACACTCCGCCGCTGGGAGAAGTACTGGGGGACACCCGCCCCGATGCCCGAGGTCGCGGTTTCGTTCGTTCCTCCAGACGACCAGCTCGATGCCGCGCTGCAAACCGGACAGCTCGACGTGATGTCGGGGGTCTCGCTGGAGTTCCTGCGCCGGCACACCCTCCCGGCGGGCTGGAAGGTCGCCGAGATCCCCACGCTCGGCACCACCATGCTGGGCATCAACGTCACCCGGCCCTTCCTGCGCGACCCGCGGGTGCGAGAGGCCATCGAGCTGGCCATCGACCCCGAGGCGCTGGGGAAGGAGGCGTTCCCCCAGCGTGGCGGCGCTCCGGCATGGATGCTCCTGCCTGCCCAGGTCTTCGGCGCCGACCCTGCCCAGCGGCGTCAGCCTCCGAACCAGGTGAGGGCCAGGCTGCTGCTGCGCGCGGCCGGAGTGGACCCGACGACCGAGCTCGACCTCCTCCTGCTCGGTGTGGATCGGGGCGCCGTGGACTGGCTGGTTCGAGCGCTCGGAGAGGTCGGTCTGCGGGTGAATTCGAACGACATCTCGTACGAGCTCGCCTACCGACGCATGATGGGGGCCGACACCGAGCTCTTCACCTTCGGGTGGAACTTCCGCCTCGCCGACCCGGCCGACTTCCTCGACAGCATGGTTCACAGCCGCGATGCCCAGAGGCGCCTGGGGCTGCAGAACGGCAGTGGTTACGCCAGCGACGACGTTGACGCGCGCATCGAGGCGTACCCCCGGGAGCCCGACGACGCGCGGAGGCTCGCGCTCGTGCACCAGGTCTTCAAGGACCTCGGCAGAGACCGCCCCTACCTTCCGCTCTACCACCACACGCGCTTCGCCCTCGTGCGACAGCCGTTCCTGCTCGGGCTGCGGGCAGGGCTCTGGGCGCTGCCGCAGGAGATCCGCATCGAAGCAGCCGACTGAGCGGTTCCCCGTGATGGGGCCCGCGCAGGAGTTGCTATGATCTCGACGTGTCGTCCACGCGCACTCTCGCTGCGGTCGTTCTCCTGCTGGGCACCGCGGCTGCGGGCCGGACGGCCACCATCGCCGAGCTCCTCCCCTCCGGCGCCAGGCTGAGCCACCTCACGGTGCAGCAGCAGCTTCCCCACGACGTCGTCAACGCCATCGTCCAGGACCGCGTGGGCTTCATGTGGTTCGGCACCGAGGAGGGGCTGGCCCGCTTCGACGGTGTGCGGTTCGAGGTCTTCAAGCCCATCCTGGGGGACCCCACCTCCCTCTGCGACGAGGCGGTGACGAGCCTGCTCCTCGACTCGGCCGGTACGCTGTGGATCGGCACCTGGGGTGGTGGGCTCGACCACTACGACGCGGTTTCGGAGACCTTCACCCACCTGCAGGCACGTCCCGAGGATGCAAGCTCCCTCCAGGACGACCGAGTGCTGGCCCTGGTCGAGGACCGGGCCGGTGTGCTCTGGGTTGGCACCGCCGGCGGCCTCGACCGCCTGGACCGTACGACCCGGGCCGTGACCCACATCAGCGCGCCCGGTGACGGTGGTCCGGGCGTTTCCTCGGTCTGGGCCGTGTGTGAGGATCTCTTCGAGAACCTCTGGGTGGGAACGAGTGATGGGCTCTACCTGCTCGACCGCGCGTCCGGCCGTCTCGTGGCGGCGGGCCAGACCGGCGCTCCTGTCGGCACGCTCCCGGCGGGACGGGTCACGGCCCTCGCCCTGGATCGCCTCGGCCGGCTGTGGATCGCCACGCCTGCGGGCCTGCGCGTCCACGACCGGGGGCACGGCTTCCTGCTCCCCAGCGCCATCGCTCCCGAGTTCGGTCCCCTCGACACCAGCAAGGCCCGATCGATCTTCGGAGATCACGACGGCACCCTGTGGGTAGGCACCGACGAGCGGGGCCTCTTCCGCGTCGAACTGGCCTCCGGCCGACTCTCGAGCCTGACCCACGACCCGGCCAAGCCCGAGAGCCTCGGCCACAACGACGTGCACGCACTCTTCGAGGACCACTCGGGGGTGCTGTGGATCGCAACGCACGGCGCCGGGGTCGACAAGCTGGACCTCAAGCCGGCCAAGTTTCGCAACATCACCTTCGACTTCCGAGACCCCGGCAGCCTCACCCCGGGCCGGGTCTGGGGCTTCCTGGAGGATCGGGAGCGGCGGTTGTGGATTGCCACGGAACAGGGGCTGGACCGTTTCGAGCCGGAGAGCGGGACGTTCATCCACCTTCGTCACGACCCTGCCGACCCCCGCTCGCTGCCGCCGGGGCGGGTGCAGCGGCTCGCTCTCACCACGAGCGGAGACCGGTGGGCGGCGATCGGCGAGACGTGGCTCGTCCGCCTCGGCCCCGACGGCGGGGTGCAGGAGCGCCACCGACTCCCGGCCGCCGAGCACGGCGCCACCCTCGAGGAGGGCGTCCTGGCCCTCGCCGCTGGCCCCCAGGGGAGGCTGTGGCTCGGCACGGCCAGGGGACTGCAGGTGTTCGATCCCGCTTCCGGGGTGACCCGGCCTCCGTCCTGTGACGTCGTTGGCTCCGCCGCCGACGAACCCGTCACGTCGATCCTCCAGGGGGCGGAGGGAGCGATGTGGATTGGCACGGATGGCGGTGGGCTCTGTCGGTGCGATCCGTCGGGAACGGCCTGCCACCGCTTCCGGGCCGATCCGGCCGACGCCTCGTCGCTGAGCCACAACCGGGTGTGGGCGCTCCACGAGGACGCAGCCGGCACGGTCTGGGTCGGCACCGCCAACGGGCTCAACCGCTTCGAGCCTGCCACGCAGACCTTCGTCCGCTTCCAGGCCCGGGAGGGGTTCCCGAGCGACAGCGTGAGCGGGGTGCTTTCGGACCACCGGAACGTGCTGTGGCTCTCGACCAACCGGGGCCTGACGCGGTTCGATCCCAGGGAGGGGACGTTCCGCACCTACTCGCCGAGCGACGGCCTCCAGGCCAACCTCGCCAACCCGGGGGCCTGTCTGCGGGCCGCCGACGGCACCCTGCTCTTTGGCGGCTTCTCCGGGTTCGTGGCCTTCGACCCCGGTGCGGTCCGGGACAACCCCAACGTACCCCGGGTGGTCCTCCGGACCTTCGCGGGTCCCGACTTCCAGCACCGCTTCCCACTTCCCCTCTCCGGGACGGGGGAGCTGAGGTTGAGGCACTTCCAGAACTCCCTCTCGATCTCCTTCGCGGCCCTGGACTACACCGACCCGGGGCGTAACCAGTACCGCCATCGCCTCGAGGGGTTCGACCGGAGATGGGTGGAGGGGGAGGGCCTGCGGGTCGCCACCTACACCAACCTGCCTCCTGGCAGCTACGTCTTCAAGGTGCAGGGGAGCAACAACGACGGCATCTGGAACGAGGCCGGCGCGGTCCTGCCCATCGCCATCGCTCCCCCCTTCTGGCAGACCTGGTGGTTCCAGGCCGGTGCCATCGCCTCCCTGATCGCCCTCGTGCTGCTCTGGTACCGGGCCCGCATCCGCCGGCTCGAGGCGGAGCGCCGCACCCTCGAGCGGCTGGTGGACGAGCGCACCGGCGAGCTGGCCAGCAGCCGCGACCAGCTCGCGGAGCACCGGGACCAGTTGCAGCAGATCAACGAGATCGTCAAGGCCATCAACTCGCCTCACGACTTCACTGACCTGCTCGCGTCACTCCTCGCCCAGATGCGCATCATCCCGGGCGTGGACAAGGCGGCGGCCCTGGTCTGGGACCGCGACTCACGGGGCTTCCGGTTCCGGGCCGCCTGGGGCTGGCCGATGGACGACCTGGGGTTCATCGAGCTGACCGCGGAGGAGGCACGCACCCGCTACGAGGCCGAGGCCGACGAGATCTACCCCGACATCTTCGTGGCGCGCAACAACGGCCAGAACACGGGCGAGCACAAGTTCCGGCCCAGCGGGGACTGGCGCTCGATGCTGATCATGCGCATCCGGGTCGAGGACCGGGTCGAGGGCTACCTGATCCTCGACAGCCTGCGCGACGAGAACGCCTTTGCCGAACGCGACGTGCTCCTCCTCGACAACCTCAAGGAGCACATCCGTTCGGCGTTTCTCAAGGCGCAGATGCTCGCCGACCTGCAGGCCCTCAACGCCAAGAAGAACGAGTTCCTCGGCATGGCGGCGCATGACCTGCGAAGCCCGCTGGGCCTCGTCGGGGCGTGGGCCGGGATGCTCATGCGGAGCATTCAGAGCGGGCGCTGGCAGCCCGAGAAGGCACTGCGGGACCTGGGGCGCCTCGTCGACGTGGCGGAGCAGATGAACCGGATGGTCACCGAGCTGTTGGACATCTCGGCCATCGAGTCCGGCAAGGTCCAGATCGTGCCCAAGCCCGAGGACCTCCCCAGCCTCCTGGACGAGTGCGAGCACCTGTTCGGCCGCCTCGCCGCCGACAAGGGCATCGCCCTCACGATCCGGCGTGCCAGCCGTGAGGCCCGGGTCCTGGCCGACCGCGACCGCACCATCGAGGTGCTGTCGAACCTCGTCTCCAACGCGATCAAGTTCACCCCCGCGGGCGGCACCGTGCATGTGTGGTGCGAGGCCGGAGCAGGTGAGGTGGCCACCCACGTCGAGGACTCCGGGCCGGGGCTTTCCGACGACGATCTCAAGGCCGTCTTCCGCCGCTTCGGGCGCCTCTCGGCCCGCCCGACCGCGGGCGAGCCCTCCACCGGCCTCGGGCTCGCCATCGTCAAGAAGATCGTCGAGATGCACGGCGGCCGCGTCTGGGCGACCTGCGAGAAGGGCAAGGGCGCGCGCTTCTCCTTCTCCCTCCCCTCCGCCCACCCCTGACCCCCTCCCAGGCTTGAGTCCCCCGCCCACCCACCCGGGCCTCAGACCTCAGGCCTCAGGAAAGACAGACCTCAGGTCTTCCACCCACCCAACCACCCGACCTCAGGCCTCAGGAAAGACAGGCCTCAGGTTCTTCGCCCACCCGACCCACCGGCCTCAGACCTCAGCTCCCCAACCCACCCAGATGGGTCCTATCTTGTAGTTCCTGAGG
>JALOLB010000352.1 GCA_025456225.1 Thermoanaerobaculaceae bacterium | reverse complement strand
GCCCTGCGGGCGCCGATGCGCGGCCCGGAGGTCCGCGCCCACCTTGGGATCGCTCAGCAGGGGGGCGACACGGTCCCACTGGTTCGCGTGGACGGTGCGGGGAGCGGTGACGGGGCCTCTCGGGTGTTGAGGTGGGCGCCGCACTCCGTGCGGCGCATCCGGGCGCTGTGCTCCCGGGCGGCGCCCTGTGGGCGCCGATGCGCGGCCCGGAGGTCCGCGCCCACCTCCAAGGCGGACATCAAGCGGCCGAGGGAGGGCTTTGGGATGCAATGGAGGCTGGCCTGGCCATCTCGAAGGGACTCGAGCTCTTGACTCTCGACTCTCGACTTTCGACTCTTGACCGGGCGGGCGGGGGGTAGACTTGCGCCGGAGGCGCACGGTGGGTGAGCGGACGGGGAAGGCGGTGATTCTGGTGGTGGACGACGCCGTCGACACCGTCGAGGTGCTGCGGCGGAACCTGCAGGGGCGGGGGTTCGCGGTGCTGACGGCGGGGAGCGTCGGTGAGGCCGTGGGCGTGCTGGGGCAGCACGCGGTGGACCTCGTCGTCACCGACATGCGGATGCCGGGCGGGAGCGGCCTGGCGGTCATCCGGCACGTCAGCGAGAACCTGCCGGACACCGAGGTGCTGGTGATCACCGGCTACGCGACGGTCGAGGGGGCGGTGGAGGCCCTCAAGGCGGGGGCCGAGAACTACCTGGCGAAGCCGTTCACGGACGGCGAGCTGTTCGCTGCGGTCGACGCCGCGTTCGCCAAGCTCGGCGTGCGGCGGGCCGGCCGGGAGGCCGACGCCGCGGCGGCGCGGGCCCGGTGGGGGCTGGTCGGGGCGTGCGAGGCCATGCGGGGCGTGGCCGGGGCGCTCGATCGGCTCGCGGCGAGCACCCGGCCGGTGCTGGTGAGCGGCGAGGCCGGGACGGGCCGGCGGCACGTGGCGCGCGCCCTGCACCGCGCCGCCGGGTCCGGGGCCGGCGTCTTCGCCGAGCTGGGCGCGGCGACCGCGACGCCGAACGAGGTGGAGCGGGAGCTGCGCGGCGAGGGTGGGGCGCCCGCGCTGTTGACCGGCGTGGGCGGGACCCTCTACGTCGCGGACGTCACGGAGATTCCGCTCGAGCTGCAGGAGCGGCTGCTCGGGATCGGAGAGGGGGGCCACCCGCGACAGGATGCGCGCCTCGTCGTCTCGACCTCGATGCCGGTGCCGACGGCGGTGGCGGCCGGGCTGCTGCATCCCTCGTGGCAGCGTCGGGCCGTGGCGCTGCCGCCCCTGCGGGAGCGTGGCGATGACGTGATCGTGCTGGCCTGGCACTTCCTGACCGAGGCGACGACCCGCGGTGCGACGGCGGTGCCGGAGCTGGACGAGGCCGCCCTGCGGCTGGTGCGGTCCTATGCCTGGCCCGGGAACGTCCGCGAGCTTCGCGACCTGATGCAGTCCCTCGTGGCCGCACGGAAGCCGCGGGTCGGCGTCCGGGATCTGCCCGCGGCCATGCGCTACTCGGCCCGCGGGGACGCGGACGCGAGCCGGTCCCTGGCCGAGGTCGAGTGGGAGCACCTGCAGGCGGTGATGGCCGAGGCCGGCGGGAACAAGTCGCGGGCCGCGGACATCCTCGGCATCGACCGCAAGACGCTGCGCGAGAAGCTCCGCCGCACGCCCCGCACCTCCCCGAGCTGACGGGGTGGAAGGCCCCGGCCTGGTGGAGAGCCTCGCCCCGAAGTGGGGTACAATCGCGCCCCGGAGGCGCTCTGGACCCGAGAATCCCCCCTTCATTCCGGCGTCGGCGTCAACAGGCAGTCACGCCTGCGCGGCCATCCGCGGCGGCAGGACGATCGGTCGCCGGCGAGCCGGCGGCCCCGACGCCGGGAACGCTGCCTCCCAGCCTTTCCTTGACGCTGCTCGCGGCCGGAATGTATGGTGCCCGCAGCACGAGCTGCCGCAGACCGGGAGCGCATTCCCTCCGGGTGGCGCCCCGGCGCGGCGGGCGGAAACGGGGCGTGTGAGATGACCGAGGAGCTGCGGCATCTGCGCTACGAGATGGTCGATGTCCAGCCGGGCTTCGTGATCATCGAGAAGGAGATGTACAGCCAGGCGGCGCGCGCCTACTTCTCGGCCGAGCCCTCGCCTCCCAAGGAGCCCTATCGCGAGGGCAGCCAGGTGTGGGGGTTCTGGGAGACGGCGCAGGCGCTGCGGTTCGCGGTGAAGGACACCGTCACCGGCGAGGTCACGCGCTTCGACGAGCTGCTGGGCCTGATGTTCTACGGCTCCTGCGCCCCGTCGAGCGACCTCTACCAGATCGGCGAGCTGGCCCAGGAGAACAGGATCTCCATCTACGTGGCGATCACCTACGAGGCGCCGGACGGCTCGCGGGTGAACATTCCGATGGAGAAGATCCGGCTGCTCAACCTTCTCTACAACGAGCGCATCCGCAGCGCCAACAAGAAGATCCTGATCCTGCCCGATCTCTTCGGGCTGTACCGGGAGCTCACCTACGGACAGATCATGCTGGACTTCGGGCTCACCGCCATGGACGGCCCGGCTCCGGCTGGCCAGCAAGGAGAGGGCGCATGAAGCTGCAGGAAATCGCCGACAAGCTCGAGCTGAGCGGCCTGACTCCGGTCTTCGACAAGGACGTCACCGGGGTGTACATCTCCGACATGGTGTCGGACATCATCGCCAACGCCAAGGCGGGCAACCTGCTCGTGACGGTGCAGGTGCACGCCAACGCCCTGGCCGCCGCCAACCTCGTGGACGTGACGGCCATCGTCCTCGCCCAGGGCAAGCAGCCGGCCGAGGACGTCCTGCGGATGGCGGCCAAGCACGAGATCGCGATCTTCACCACCGCCCTCAATCGCTGGCAGGTGGCCACCAAGCTGTACGAGATCGGCCTGCGCTGACCCGCGGGCAGGGGACGTCGGTGCGCCTGCGCGAGCTCCAGGGGGTCGTGCGAGCCGAGCTGGTGTGCGGCGGGGAGGCGCTCGACGAGAGCGTGTGCACCTGCTTCGCGGCCGACCTCATGAGCGACGTGCTGGCGTTCTCGGGCCCCGACGCGCTGCTGGTCACCGGCCTTGCCACGGTGCAGTCGGTTCATGCTGCCGACGTCGCGGACTGCCTGGGGATCCTGTTGGTGAGCGGCAAGCGCCCCTCGTCCGACGCCCTCCACCTGGGACAGAGCAAGCACATGCTCATCCTCACCACGCCGATGTCGATGTTCGAGACGTGCGGCGTGCTGTCCCGCCACGGCCTCCTGCCGTCGTCCAAGGAGGGGGGATAGTGGCGCCTCGCGGCGGGGCCGGCTCCATCAGGCAGTCAGCGGGTGCACTGCCAGATGGATCCAAGGTGGGCGCCGCACTCCGTGCGGCGCATCCGGGCGCTGCGCGCCCGGGCGGCGCCCTGCGGGCGCCGATGCGCGGCACGGAGTGCCGCGCCCACCTTC
>JALOLB010000351.1 GCA_025456225.1 Thermoanaerobaculaceae bacterium | reverse complement strand
TGCGGGCGCTGGAGGAAACGATTGGCTAGCTCCGGACGACCACCGTGCGGGGATGTCCTCCACGACCTGCAGGAGCGGGTCAAGGAGCTGACGGCGCTCCACTCCACTGCACGCCTGCTCCAGGACGACCAGACACCCACGATCGAGCTCCTGAGCGAAGCGGTGATGCTGATCCCTCCCGCATGGCAGTACCCCGAGATCACCTGCGCACGGGTGCACTTCGACGGAGCCGAGGCGCGGTCGCCGGGTTTCCGGGAGACCACCCAGCGGCAGGCGGCGGGTTTCGGGACCAGCTCCGGCAAGCGGGGCGCCATCGAGGTCTTCTACGTTGCCGATGCGCCACCCGCCGACGAGGGGCCATTCCTTGCCGAGGAACGCAACCTCATCGAGTCCCTCGCGGAGATGCTGCGCTCGTTCCTCGAGCGGAGGGAAGCAGCCACGGCGCTCCAGACAGCCCACGACGAGCTGGAGCGGCGGGTCGCCGGGCGGACCGCGGAGCTGGTGGAGGTCAACCAGGCGCTGCAGCGGGAGATCGAGGAGCGCATCCGGCACGAGGAGCAGATCCGGGTCTACCAGGAGCGCCTTCGGTCGCTGGCGGCTCAGCTCTCCCTCACCGAGGAGGCCGAGCGCCGGGCCATCGCCTCCGATCTCCATGACCACATCGGCCAGGCGCTGGCCATCCTCAAGCTCAAGCTCCTCGAGGTCCAGCGCAACGCCGCCTTCTGCGGCTTCGAGCAGACCCTCGGGGAGATGCGCGCCCTGCTCGACCAGACGATCCGGTCAACCCGTTCGCTGACCGTCGAGATCAGCCCGCCCGTGCTGTACGAGCTCGGGCTGGTGCCGGCGCTGAGCTGGCTTGGCGAGCAGCTCGGCCGTACCCACTCCCTTGCAGTGGAAGTCAGCACGGAAGGGGATGGAGCGTGGGCAGACGAGGTGGTGCAGCTCACGCTCTTCAAGGTGATCCGGGAGCTGCTGGTCAACACCGTCAAGCACGCCCGAGCCACCCGAGCCGAGCTCCGGGTACGGTTGAGCACTCAGGAGGTGGTGGCCGAGTACCGCGACGACGGCGTCGGGTTCGACCCGACGACCCTGGAAGGCGGTGGGACCAGGTCCGATGCATTCGGCCTGTTTCACGTCCGCGAACGCTGTGCCTACCTGGGCGGCAGCCTGCAGATCGAGTCCTCGCCGGACCACGGGGCACGCTTCGTGGTGACCCTGCCGGCGCGGGCTGGCGAAGGAAGGAGATGGCCAGATGCCGGTGCGCATCGTTCTCGCTGACGACCACCGCATGGTCAGGGAGGGGCTGCGAGACCTCCTGGAACGCCGCACGGACCTGCAGGTTGTCGGCGAGGCGGCTGACGGCGAGACAGCCGCGCGCCTGGCCCGGGAGCTCAGGCCAGACATCGTGATCCTGGACGTTTCGATGCCCAGGCTGAACGGCATCGAGGCGACCCGTCGGATCGTGGCGGAGTGCCCCACGGTCAAGGTCCTGGCGCTGTCGATGCACTCCGACCGGCGGTTTGTCATCGAGATGCTGAAGGCCGGCGCCTCCGGTTACCTTCTCAAGGACGGCGCCTTCGACGAGCTCGTTCACGCCATCGAGAGCGTCATGGCCCGCGCCGCATTCCTGAGCCCCGCCATCACCGACATGGTGGTCAAGGAGTATGTGGCCGGTCTGGCAGGTGGGGAACGCTCGGCGTTTGCAGTCCTCACGCCACGCGAGCGCGAGGTGCTGCAGCTGGTGGCGGAGGGGCTTCCCACCAAGGCCGTTGCCGCCCGTCTCGGCCTCTCCATCAAGACCGTCGAGACGTACCGCCAGCAGATCATGGACAAGCTCGACCTGCACAGCGTCGCCGAGCTGACCAAGTACGCGATCCGCGAAGGGCTGACGAGCCTGTGAGGCCCATCCCACCCGGGCGGTCCGGGCGTCGAGGGTGACCCCGGACCGGCCAGCCAAGGGCTGAGACCGGATTCCTCCCCCGCCCATCCCAGGGGATTGGCGGTGCCTTCTCGGGGTGTCCCTGATACCGCCCGTGGCGTTCGATTCCTACCCTGCGATGGGCTGCGGGCCTCGCGCCTGCGTCACCCCAGGGAGGACTGATCATGTTGGACACCGGAAACACCGGGTTCATGCTGGTGGCCACCAGCCTGGTGATGCTGATGACGCCGGGCCTGGCCTTCTTCTACGGCGGCCTCGTGGGCCGCAAGAACGTCCTGGCGATCATGCTCCAGAGCTTCGTCTCGATGGGCTGGACCTCGGTGCTGTGGTTCATCTGCGGATACTCGCTGTGCTTCTCGGGTGACGTCGGCGGGGTCATCGGCAACCTCGACCACGCGTTCATGATGAGCCTCTCGCCCACCGACATGCTGCCGGCCCCAACCAATATCCCGCTGTTCGTGTTCGTGGCCTACCAGATGATGTTCGCCATCATCACCCCGGCCCTGATCACCGGTGCCTTCACCAATCGCGTGAGATTCGTGCCGTACATGATCTTCCTGACGGTCTGGCTGCTGTTCGTCTACTTCCCCTTCGTCCACATGGTCTGGGGCGGCGGCATCCTGCAGCGCTGGGGGGTGCTCGACTTCGCCGGCGGCATCGTTGTGCACGCGATCGCGGGCATGGCCGCACTGGCCTCGGTCTTCTATGTCGGCAAGCGCAGGGTCGCGGAGAAGGGGCCCCACAGCATTCCCCTCGTCGCGCTGGGCACCGGGCTGCTGTGGTTCGGGTGGTACGGGTTCAACGCCGGCAGCGAGCTGCGGGTCGACCACGTGACGGCGCTGGCGTTCCTGAACACCGACACGGCCGCCTCCTTCGCGGCCATCACCTGGCTGATCATGGCGTGGATCTTCGAGAAGAAGCCCAAGTTCCTCGGGCTGCTCACGGGCTCGATCGCCGGTCTCGCCACCATCACGCCGGCGGCCGGCTACGTGACCTTGCCGGTGGCGGTGCTGATCGGGATCGTGGCCGGCGTCGTGTGCTACGGCGCCATCACCCTCAAGAACAAGCTGCAGTGGGACGACGCGCTGGATGTCTGGGGCGTCCACGGCGTCGGGGGGATCCTCGGCGTCCTCATGCTCGGCCTGTTCGCCACCACCGCCGTCAACACTGCCGGCGCCAACGGCCTCTTCTACGGCAACCCGTCGTTCTTCCTCAAGCAGCTCGCCGCGGTGAGCTTCGCCAGTATCTACGCGTTTGGCTTCTCATACCTCGCCCTGGCCATCATCAACAAGGTCTCGGAGGTGCGCGTCGGCGAGGCGGATGAGCTGCTGGGCCTGGATGCCTCGCTGCACGGCGAGGAGGCGTACGTCCACGACTGAGGTCGCAAGGTCGCCATCCCGGTAGCGCGCGGCCGCCGGGATGGCCTATTCTTTCGGCGGAGAGCACACACATGAAGATCACGACATCGGCGGTGGTGGCCCTGGTTGGCTGTGTCCTGCTTTCGCCCGCGGCGGTGGCCCTCGAGGGGG
>JALOLB010000121.1 GCA_025456225.1 Thermoanaerobaculaceae bacterium | reverse complement strand
CTTGAGCCTTGAGCCTGTAGCCTTGAGCCTCCCCGGGTGGGCGGGCGGTGCGGCTACAATCCCTCCGTGCGGATGCGGATCGTGCTGGTGCGGTCGCGGTACCCCGGGAACGTGGGGGCGGCGATCCGCGTGGCGGGAAACTTCGGGGTCCCCGAGCTGGTGCTCGTGCAGCCGGCATTCCCCTTCGACGAGGACGAGGACCTCCTGCGCATGGCGATGGGTGGGCTCGAGGTCGTGCGGGTGACGACCGCGGCGACGCTGCGCGAGGCGGTCGGCGACGCCAACCTGGTGCTGGCCACCACCTCGCCCCGCTCCCGGGAGCTGCGCCGGGTGCTGACGCCGCCCCAGGCCAGGGAGCTGGTCGCGGAGCGGGCCCCGCGTCTCCTGGCCGTGGTGTTCGGCCCCGAGCGCGGCGGGCTCTCCCGCGAGGAGCTCCGACTCTGCCACGCCCGGGTCACCGTGCCCACAAACCCGGGCTTCGCGGTCCTCAACCTCGCCCAGGCGGTGGCCGTCATTGTCTCCCGCCTGTGCGAAGGGGTGCAGGAGCTGGCAGAACCCCCGGACGCCATGGATCGGCCCGCGTCGCTCGCCGAGCTGGAGTCCGGGATCCGCCACATCCAGGAGGCGCTCCTGGCATCCGGAGCGCTCGATCCCCAGAACCCCGCCCGCATCGTCGACCAGGTGCGCCGCTGGCTCGGCCGGACCGCCCCCACCCGCCGGGAGCTGGCGCTCCTTCACGCCCTCGCCGCCCACGTTGCCTACCTGACGAGACCACGCGCAAGAACGTAGCGGCCGATGGCCATCGGCCGCTACATCTGGTGCTCGGAGGACGCGCTGTCGGAGCGGCCGAGCAGGACCTCGAGAGGGTCGCGGCCCGTCAGTCGGCGGAAGCGGTCGGCCATGCCCTCGATCCCGCCCCCGCTCTCGTCCAGCTCGATGCGCTCCAGGCGATGACCAGGAAGAAAGACCGTCATCGGCGCGATCAGGACCTGCTGCCCTTCCCGGAACTGGCTCGCAAAGTCCTCGAAGGCGTCGAGGGGCACCGCCCGCACCGTCGCGCCCACCGCCGTGAGGCTCAGCAGCACCCCCCAGAACTTCTCGCGTGGGGCGCCGCAGGACACGACGACGATCTGGCCGGCGTCCACGGTCTCAGTGGGCCGGCTGGCAGAGCTCGATGAGCACGCCGCCGCCGGACTTGGGGTGCAGGAAGCAGACCTGGCTGCCATGGGCACCGGGCCTCGGCTCGTCGCTCAGGAGCTGGAACCCGGCCGCCTTGAGCTGGCCCATGGTGGCGCGGATGTCCTCGACCTCGAAGCAGATGTGGTGCAGCCCCTCGCCGCGCTTCTCGATCGCGACGGCGATCGGCGAGTCGGGAGCGGTGGGCTCCAGCAGCTCGATCTGGGTGCCGCGCACCGGCAGCATCGCGACCTTCACCTTCTGGCTCGCGACCTCTTCCTGGCCCGACACCTCGAGCCCCAGCGCCCGGTACAGCGCCAGTCTCTCCTCGAGCGACTTCACGGCAATGCCGATGTGGTTGATGGCCTGCATGCGTCCTCCGCGCGCCACCGGCGCGCAACGGCGGGGAGAGTACCACGCCGGAAGGCGGTGGTCAGTGGTCGGTGGTCAGTGGTCGGTGGTCGGTGATCGGTGGTCGGTGATCGGTGGTCGGTGATCGGTGGTCAGAGGAGAAGACAACACAACATGGAGCGGCCACGACAAAGCTCCCTCCTCCGATCACCGAGCACCGACCACCGATCACCGGGCGGGAGGGAGGGCCCCCAGCACCGTGCCGGGGTAGTAGTGCGCCAGGATCTCGGAGAACGGGGCGCCTCCGATCGCGAGCCCGTAGGCTCCGTTCTGGCACATCCCCACGCCGTGGCCCCAGCCGCGGCCGAGGAAGCGCAGGCCGGCCCTGCCATCGACCAGGGCTGGTTGCTCCACGAACAGGGAATCGGGAAGCTCGAGGGCGTAGCGGAAGGGGAGCCCGGCCATGGAGGTCTCGCCGGCTCCGTGCTGCACGGTCACCCGCACGACCCGCCCCGAGACGCCCCGCTGGTCCACTCGAATCCCGCGCACCCCGGCCACCTGCAGCCGCCGCCCGATCTCGTCGAGGCTCAGCTCGCGCCGCCACCACGACCAGCTCGAGGCGTCGTCGGCGGTCGGCCGCGGCTCCACCTCGACGACGGGGCAGGTCTCGCCCGCGCACCAGACGGACACCTGCGAGCCCGGCTGGGCCGTCACCTGGGCCTGTCGCCAGCGCTCGCCCCGCCGCTCGAGCACCCGCGGCACCTCCCCGAGCGTGAGGACAGTCTGTCCGTCCTCGCGCAGCACCGTGAGCCCGTCGCCACCCGGGCCAAGTCGTCCGGCGACCTGATGCACGCCTCCCCCGAGCTGGGCCAGTCGCACCACCGCGGCCAGCTCCCAGCGCTCGCGGGCCTCCGCGGGGGGTGGCGCCAGAGGCAGCCGGAAGACCCGTAGCAGCTCCAGCAGGCCCACCTCGCCCAGCCCCTTGCCCGGACGCGCCACCAGCACGCCGGCCTCGTCGAGGCGGAACGCGGCCACGAGCCCGTCGAGGCCCGGACCGGCCGCGGCCCCGCCCAGGCGGGTCGCCAGGGCCTGGGCCGTTGGGGCGACTCCCAGAGCCGCCGCCAGCCTCTCGGCGACCACGGCCAGGCGTCCCTCGCTGCCAAGCCACGGCCCTGGCGGCTCGTCGGGTCCCATTCGCCGCTCGCTCTCGAGGCGGCACGGCACGCCCTTGAGGTACGGTGCGTCGGCCTGGGGGAACTGCCAGACGGCGTCTTCCGTGTGGCCTCCGCACGTGGAGTGGTAGAACGTCTGGGCGGGCTTCCCCCGGAACGCCAGGACTTGCCCGGCGGTCTCCGCGACGGCGCGGTCCGAGAGTGGGTGCTCGACCCCCGTGCCCTCGTAGACCTGGCAGCTCATGGTGTCGCAGAGGTCCCAGCCCTCCGCCGCGTGGTCCCCCAGGTGGGCCGCTGCGTAGGTTCGCGCCGCCACGGCCTGGGCCTTGAGCGCCTCCAGGGCCGGGAACGCCTTGGGACCCAGCTCGGCAGGCACCACCCCGCGCAGGTACGCCTCCAGGTTGAGGACGTTGACCACCCCGAAGCCGCCGTTGACCCGGCGGATCTCCAGGGAGCCCCGGTAGGTGCGCGCCCCGGCGCGGACCGGGCGGTCTTCGACCGATATGACCCGCAGCCAGGTGCCACACACTCTCCGGTCGCCGTTTGCCTGGGTGCACAGCTCCGGGCTGCCGCGCTCGACCACCCGCCCCGGCTCGGTGAACCCGGCCTGGACCAGCCGGGAGGTGAAGTCCTCGCTCGTCACCCCGGGCGGCCCGACCGCCACGACCCGCCTCAGGCCGCCGGCCTCCTCCATCCGCGCCGCCAGCCCGGCGCGCCGCAGCTTCCCGATCGCTGCCTCGGCGTTGCTCGGCTCGCCGTAGGCCCCGACCTGGCACTCGACGCTCGTTCCCTGACCGGCGATCTGCAGCGGGCCACGGACCTCCGCCCGTCCGGACGGAGTGTCCACGGCAAGCATCTGCCCTGCCTCCCCCAGCACCAGCGGCCAGGTCGCGGCCTGCAGGAGCACGCGCACGAGAGGTGCCTCGCGGTCCGCTCCCGGCCGGACAGGCGGCAGCTCGGGAGGAGGCTGGGGCGTCGGCGTCGGTGTCGGGGACGGAGTCGGTTGCGGCGTGGCCACCGGCACCGGCGTGGCGACCCGCACCGGGGTCGGGCGAGGGGTGGGCACCACCGGTCGGGGCGGCACCGAGCGGCATGCCGTCACCCCTGCGAGAAGGAGTACCAGGCCCGTGGATCGGACTCTCAACGCCTGCGACCCCCGGGGGTGCGCTCGCGGGCGCGATAGTCCTCGCCGCGCAGCTCGATCGACTCGCACATCTCGTACAGGCGCGAGCGCAGCCGGTCGGAGATGCGGTCGGACAGGGTCTCCTGCCAGCGGTCCACCACATCGGGCGCGGGCGTGCGGGATGGCACCTCGCCA
This sequence comes from Thermoanaerobaculaceae bacterium, assembly GCA_025456225.1. Classification (GTDB taxonomy): domain Bacteria; phylum Acidobacteriota; class Thermoanaerobaculia; order Thermoanaerobaculales; family Thermoanaerobaculaceae; genus JAAYVZ01. The sequence continues at coordinate 7,782 of JALOLB010000121.1, read as the reverse complement.
CCTTGCTTGGGCGTCCGCGCCCGCATGGGCTGGGGTGAGTCCAGGAAGTTCGTGGTGACGAGCGTCAGGCGGCGCCGCATGTAGCGCGAGTTGATCACGTAGTAGAGCTGGTCCAGCACCCACTCGGTGGGCCGGCAGGCGCCCAGCTCGTCGAGGACCAGCAGCTCGACCTCGATGACCGGCCGCAGGACCTGTTCCCGGCTCGGCCCACCTCCGTCGATGGTCATCTGCAACTGCTGGATGAGGTCGGTGGCGTTGATGTACAGCCCGCGCACGCCGCGATCGAGGATGACCGCTCGCAGCGCTGCCACGGCCAGGTGGGTCTTGCCCGTCCCCACGCGGCCCATGAAGAGCATGCCACGCTCCGCGCTCGGGAAGGTGTCGATGAACTCCTGGGTGCTCTTGCGCGCCTTCACCAGGCTGGGGTCGCGCTCGTTCCAGATCTCGAAGCTCTCGACGGTGCAGTGCTGGTAGCGCTCGGGGATGGCGGCCTCGGTGAGCACCGACTCCCTGCGCCACTCCTCGAGGCACTGGCAGCGCATGGCCACGCTCCGCCCATCCCGTTCAACGACCACGAACCGGGCACCTCCGCAGCGCGGGCAGGAGCGGGCCACTTCGGACACCGGGGCATTCTACCCTGATGGTGCGGGGTGCGGGGTGCGGGGTCCGGGGTCCGGGGTCCGGGGTCCGGGGTCCGGGGTCCGGGGTGCGGGGTCCGGCCACCCACCCCCCAGAAGAACCCACCCACCAGGGAGTGCCTCAGGGAGCCAGAAGGGTTCTGTTGCCGATTTCGTGGGGGTGAGGTAGCGTTGGGGGTTGTACCGGAGTGAAACACGACGTCCCGGAGGGGTCATGAGCGAAGGTTCGAAGCCAACCGGCAAGAAACGCAAGCAGCAGAAGGCGAGCCCGACCTCCTTCGGCGCCGCACCCGCGGCGACGGCCGCTGGCCCCCAGGTCGCGCCCGACTTCGACCGGACCGAGCTGTACATCAACCGGGAGCTGTCGCTGCTGGACTTCCAGTTCCGGGTGCTCGAGGAGGCGGAGGACGACCGCAATCCCCTCCTCGAGCGGGTCAAGTTCCTGGCCATCCTCGGGTCCAACCTGGACGAGTTCTTCATGGTGCGCGTCGCCGGCCTCAAGCAGCAGATCGCCGCCGGCGTCTTCGAGCCGTCCGCCGACGGCATGACCCCCAGCGAGCAGCTCGCCGCGGTGCGCAAGGCGGCCACCCGCCTCATGACCGGCGCCTACACGTGCCTGGGCGAGAAGCTGCTCCCCGCCCTGAGCGCCGCCGGCATCCACATCCTGGACTGGAAGGGCCTCACCAAGCGCCAGCAGCAGACCGTCAAGCGGTACTTCGACGACGTCGTGTTCCCGGTCCTGACTCCCCTCGCCCACGACCCCGGACGTCCGTTCCCCCACATCTCGAACCTCTCGCTCAACCTGGCGGTGCTGCTGCGCGGCGCCGACGGCGAGACCCGCTTCGCCCGCGTCAAGGTCCCCGACACTTTGCCCCGCCTGGTGCCGATCAAGCGGTCCTCGGGGGGCACGCGCAAGGACGGCACGGTCCCCCACGACCACTACTTCGTGTGGCTCGAGCAGGTCATCGCCGCCAACCTCGACGCGCTCTTCCCCGGCGTGACGATCCTCGACGCCCACCCCTTCCGGGTGACGCGCAACGCCGACATCGACATCCAGGACCTGGAGGCCGCCGACCTCCTGGAGACCATCGAGGAGAGCCTGCAGCGCCGCAAGTTCGGCACCGTGGTGCGGCTCGGCACCGAGCGCGGCATGCCCACCGAGATGCGCGAGATCCTCTTCGAGAACCTCGAGGTGGACCGCAAGGACGTGTACCTCCTGGACGGCCCGCTCGGCCTGTCGGCGCTCTTCCAGGTGGCGGCCATCCCCCTCCCCAACCTCAAGGACCGGCCCCACGTGCCCGTCCTGCCGCCCGCGCTCGAGGACACCGAGCGGGACGGTGACCTGTATGCCGCGATCCGGCGCGAGGACATCCTCCTGCATCACCCGTTCGACTCCTTCGCCCCGGTCGTCGACTTCCTGCGCCGCTCCTCCCGGGACAAGGACGTCCTGGCCATCAAGATGACCCTGTACCGGGTCGGACGGAACTCGCCGGTGGTCGAGTCGCTGCTCGAGGCCAACGAGAACCACAAGCAGGTGGCGGTGCTGGTGGAGCTCAAGGCGCGCTTCGACGAGGAGTCCAACATCGAGTGGGCGCGCGCCCTCGAAGCCGAGGGCGTGCACGTGGTGTACGGGCTTCTCGGCCTGAAGACCCACTCCAAGGTGGCGATGGTGGTGCGCCGGGAGGGCGAGTCGATCCGGCGCTACGTGCACCTGGCCACCGGCAACTACAACCCGGTCACCGCCACCCTGTACACCGACATCGGCATGTTCACCACCGACGAGGCGATCGGCGCCGACGCCACCGACCTCTTCAACTTCCTCACCGGCTACTCCGCCAAGACGACGTTCTCGAAGCTCCTGGTCGCCCCCATCAACCTGCGCTCGCGTCTCGTGGAGCTGATCCGGCGGGAGATCGAGCACCAGCGGGCCGGCCGGAAGGGGCACATCATCTTCAAGGTCAACGCGCTGGTGGACAAGGAGCTGATCCGGCTGCTGTACGAGGCGTCCCAGGCCGGAGTGCGCATCGACCTGCTGGTGCGAGGCATCTGCTGCCTGCGGCCGGGCGTTCCGGGGGTGAGCGAGAGCATCACCGTCACCTCGATCGTCGGCCGGTTCCTCGAGCACAGCCGCATCCTCTACTTCGCCAACGGCGGCGAGGAGGACGTCTACGTCGGCTCGGCGGACCTCATGCCCCGCAACATCGACCGCCGCGTCGAGGTCCTCTTCCCGGTCTCGAGCCCGAAGCTGATCCGGCACCTGCGGGACGACATCCTCGAGACCTACCTGGCCGACAACATGCGGGCCCGCCGCATGCAGCCCGACGGCACCTACGTGCGGCTCAAGCCCAAGCCCGGCGAGCCCGCCGTCGACTCCCAGCTCGTCCTCATGCGCGCCCGTCCGGCGGAGTAGGAACGGCAGGGGAGAGGGTAGAGGGGACAGGGGAGAGGAAGACGGAAGCGAGTCTTCAGCCTGCCTCCCCCACCGTCGATCCAGCAAGTCCCAACAGAGTGCCTCCCCGTAGGCCCTTCGTGGCGGATGCGTCTGCACCTGACCCCTCTCTATGTGCAACGACGTTCTGTCAGGGTCCGGACGCCGGTCAAGGCGCAGTTGAAGCCAGAGCGTCAGGATCTTTCTTTCTCCCCTCTCCCCTGTCCTCTCTCCCGGGGTAGACTCCCCGCGGAGGCCACCCATGCACGCCATCGCCCCTGCCGACCTGACGCTCCGGCCGTTCCACCTCCTGGACCAGCAGTGGGCGCTGCTGGTCGCCGGCGCAGAGCGTCCGAACCCCATGACCGTCGCCTGGGGCGGGTTCGGCACCCTGTGGAACCGGCCGGTCGTCACGGTATTCGTGCGCCCGACGCGCTTCACCTTCGAGCTGCTCACCCGCGAGCCGTCGTTCACCTTGAGCTTCCTGCCCGACGCGTGGCGGGACGCCCTCGAGCTGTGCGGCACCCGCTCCGGCCGCGACACCGACAAGTGGGCCGCCTCGGGCCTCGTCCCCGAGCCTTCCGAGATGATCCCGGTACCGCGCGTCGCCCAGGCCGAGCTGGCGTTCGAGTGCCGGGTCCTGGCAACGACGGACCTGGACCCGGCCCGCTTCCTCGATCCCTCGATCGCGAAGCTCTACCCGCTCGCCGACTACCACCGCATGTACTTCGGCCACGTCCTCGCCGCCTGGACAAGGCAGGAGCTGACAGAGGGCGTGCCGTCTGGCTGAGGGTCGGGGTCCGGGGTCCGGGGTCCAGGGATGAGCGACTCAGCATGTGATTCCTGACAAGAACCGGGACACCCGCCCTGCCAGATGAGGGAGGCCTTCGGCACCCCAGCGACATGGGAAGGATGACCGGACCCCTGACCCCTGACCCCGGACCCCAACCTCAAGTCAGGCGGGAACGACACCCCCCGGCTCAGCGACCGGCGGGCGACCTGCTATCCTTGCGCCGGGAAGGAAGCTTCCCGTCCTCACGTTCCGGGAGAGCGCCCGGGGCGACCGGAAACATGGAAGGAGGGTCCCCAGCCGCGCTCCTCGGCCTGTGGACACGATCATCATGAGCAGCGAAGTGCACAAGATCCGCAACATCGGCATCTCGGCCCACATCGACTCCGGCAAGACCACCCTGACGGAGCGCATTCTCTTCTACGCCAGGAAGATCCACGCGATTCACGAGGTCAAGGGCAAGGACGGGGTCGGGGCCACCATGGACCACATGGAGCTCGAGCGTGAGCGTGGCATCACGATCACCTCGGCCTCCACCACCATCGAGTGGAAGGGCCATCACATCAACATCATCGACACCCCCGGCCACGTCGACTTCACGATCGAGGTGGAGCGGGCGCTGCGGGTGCTGGACGGGGCCGTGCTGGTGCTGTGCGCCGTCGCGGGTGTGCAGTCCCAGTCCATCTCGGTCGACCGCCAGATGCGGCGCTACAAGGTGCCGCGCATCGCCTTCATCAACAAGTGCGACCGCACCGGCGCCAACCCCGACCGTGTCGTCCGCGCCCTGCGCGACAAGCTCGGCCACCACCCGGTGCTGCTCCAGATCCCGATCGGGCTCGAGGGCAACTTCGAGGGCATCATCGACCTCATCGAGATGCAGGCGGTCTACTTCCGCGGCCCCAACGGCGAGCAGATCGAGATCACCGAGATCCCCGAGGCGCTGCGCGCCCAGGCCGAGGAGCGGCGGACGGAGCTGATCGACACCGCCAGCATGTTCTCCGACGAGCTGCTGGAGGCGGCCCTGGAGGGCCAGGCCACCCCGGAGCTGATCCGCGAGGCCGTGCGCCGCGGCACCCTCACCCTCGAGCTCACCCCGGTGCTGGTGGGCTCCGCCTACAAGAACAAGGGCGTGCAGCGGCTGCTCGACGCGGTCGGCGCCTTCCTGCCGAGCCCCGCCGAGGTCCCGATCGAGGCCATCGACCTCGACCACGACAACGCTCCCGTGGAGCTCCAGGCCGACCCGGCCGCCCAGACGGTCGTGTACGCCTTCAAGCTCGACGAGGGCCGTTTCGGCCAGGTGACGTACATCCGCGTCTACCAGGGCACCCTCTCCAAGGGCGACTCGGTGGTCCAGACCCGCACCGGCCGGCGCATCCGCATCGGCCGCCTGGTGCGGCTGCACGCGGACGACATGGAGGACATCGCCTCGGCGATGGCCGGCGACATCGTCGGGCTGTTCGGCGTCGACTGCCACACCGGCGACACCTTCGTCGCCGAGGGCCGCCGCCTCGCCATGACCTCGATGCACGTGCCCGACGCGGTCATCTCGCTGGCGATCACGCCCGCCGACAACAAGGCCCAGGTCAACATGAGCAAGGCGCTCCAGCGCTTCGCCAAGGAGGACCCGACGTTCCGCGTCAAGCTCGACCAGGACAGCGGCGAGACGATCATCTCCGGCATGGGCGAGCTGCACCTCGACGTCTACGTGGAGCGCATGCGCCGCGAGTACGGCGCCGTGGTGGAGACCGGCCAGCCCGAGGTCGCCTACCGCGAGGCCATCTCCCGGCGCGCCGACTTCGACTACCTGCACCGCAAGCAGACCGGCGGCTCCGGCCAGTACGCCAAGGTGGCCGGCTACATCGAGCCGTGCGAGGAGAAGGACTACGAGATGGTCGACGCGATCCGCGGCGGCGCCATCCCGACCGAGTACATCCCCGCCTGCGACAAGGGCTTCCGCAGCGCGCTCGCCAAGGGCAGCCTGATCGGCTTCCCGATCGTCGGCGTGAGGGTGGTGCTCAACGACGGCAACTCCCACGCCGTGGACTCCTCGGACATGGCGTTCCAGACCGCCGCCCGGGCCGCCTTCCGCGAGGTCTACCGCCGGGCCGCCCCGCGCATCCTCGAGCCGATCATGAAGGTGGCGGTCGAGGGGGCGGGCGAGTTCCAGGGCGCGATCTACCGCACGCTGCTCCACCGGCGTGGCGTCGTCATCGGCTCCACCGAGGACGAGGGGTTCGCCCGCATCGACGCCGAGGTGCCGCTCGCCGAGATGTTCGGCTACTCCACCGAGCTGCGCTCCGCGACCCAGGGCAAGGCCGAGTACACCATGGAGTTCGCCCGCTACGCCCCGGTGCCGAAGGACGTCTCCGAGGAGCTGATGAAGCAGTACAAGGGCCGGCCGGTCGAGGAGGAGGAGTGATGATGACCGAGATGATGTTCGGGCTCCGCCGCTCTGCCCGCACCCTGCTCGAGCGCGACGGCCACCCCGGTCCCGGGCCGGGCCGGCTCGCCCTCGTGATGGCGCCGTCGGGCGTCGGCAAGACCGCCTTCCTGGTCGGGATCGGCATCGACGCCCTGCTCTCCGGGCAGAACGTCCTCCACATCTCCCTCCACTGCACGGTGGAGAAGGTCCGCGCCTGGTACGACGACCTCGTGAAGGAGCTGCTGCGGCGCGAGAAGAAGCTCGCCCACGCCGCGGAGATCCAGCTCGAGATCGAGCGCCGGCGCCACATCCACACCTACGTGGGTCGCTCCTTCTCGGTCGGCAAGCTGCGCCAGGCCGTCGAGCTGCTGCGCGAGACCATGGCGTTCACGCCGCGGGTCATCATCTTCGACCAGCCCGAGATGGAGCGGGTCGAGCGCGAGACCGTCGAGGAGCTCCGGCGCATCGCCGGCGAGCTGGGGGCCGAGCTGTGGCTGGCCTGCCGCACCCATCGCCAGGGGCCGCCCACCCTGCCCGGGCACCTGCCGCCTCCGGCCGACCGCATGGAAGACCTGGTGGACCTTGGGTTCCGCCTCGACTCCCACGACACCCGGGTCCGGCTCCACATCGTCAAGGACCGGCAGGAGATGCTCGATCGGGACCTGAACATCCTCCTGGACCCCGAGACATTGCTTCTGATCACCGGCGTCGCCGCGCGACGGCCGTAGCCCGTATTGCGGAGAAGCCACGGCCGACACCGGGCGCCGAAGAAACTCCAGAACGTGCCCGCTTCGCGCCTCCGGCAGTCGACGGTTGTGCTCCAACCCGCGATGTTGGGCGGGACGTGTCTGGCCCTCTGGCTGTGCCCGTGGAATGGCAGCCTTGGTGGCTGATCCCTGGGACCGGGCCGGTCCAACCGCCTTCATGTGGCCGTTGAGTTGCCCACCATGACTGCTTTGAGAGTTCGGGGGTAGCGGCTGTCGAGGGTTTCGGCGTCTGAGAACCTGGGGCGGCGCGGTTTTGCGGTACCGGGACTATTCAGACAGAATTGCCGCCGCATCCGTACCTCAAGTTGACGGTGGGATGCCAGACCGCCAAGGAGAGACCAGATGCAAGCGATGGCACGGCAGCTCGTGGCGAGGTGCGCAGTCGTAGTCACGACGATTGCGGCAACCGTGTCAATCCCCGCGGGTGCGGAGGAGTTGACCATCACGACACTGGCAGGGATTCCGGCCGCCTTAGCAGGACGTTTCGATGGCACTGGGGCTGCGGCGAGGTTCAACAACCCCTACGGCGTCGCGGTGGACGGCAGCGGCAACCTCTTCGTCGCGGACACCTTCAACCACACCATCCGCAGGATTGTGGTGGCGACGGGGGAGGTCACGACCCTGGCCGGGACCGCGGGCTCGTCCGGCTCCGCCGACGGCATCGGCGCGGCGGCGCGGTTCTCCTTCCCCTACGGCGTCGCGGTGGACGGCAGCGGCAACCTCTTCGTCGCGGACAG
>JALOLB010000350.1 GCA_025456225.1 Thermoanaerobaculaceae bacterium | reverse complement strand
AAAAACTGAGGTTGATCCTTTCTGGTGTGCCATCTATCGTCTCCTTAAAGCGTGGTCCGGGTCGCGCCCAGGGGGTAGGGCTCGACCAGGGTGAGCGGGCAGCCCGCCATGAAAAACGGGAAAAATTCGATGGTCTCGAACTCCGCCTGGATGTCCTGCAAAAGGGCGTTGCCGGTGTCGGTCGCGGCGATCGCGGCCACGGCGTAGTCGAGAAAGTCGATCACGGCCTGCACCCCGCTGTACTCCTCGGCCCCGATCTCGGCGTTGACCTGCTCGGTGTCGTCGTGCACCACGCAGAGCAGGTCGTACTGCATGGTTTTCGTGGTCGCCCCCCGGCCGTAGACGGCCGCCACCGGCCGCAGCAGGATGTAGGGGCAGTTGGCCTCCCCGGGCGGGTTGCGCGCGTCCATGTTGACGAAGACCGTGAGCTGCCGCCCGTAGATCGCCTGGCACCAGGTGGCGAGCGTCGCGGACGCCGTAAGCGCGTCCTTGAAGGTCTCGAGCGTCGTCTTTAAGGCTTCCGCCATCGTTACCTCCCCCACCCCGGCGCCTCATCTCGCAGCAACTCCAGGCGGTGGGAGTAGGTGTCCGAGGAGATGGTGCGCAGCACCCGCCAGGTCTCGCCCGCGATGATGACCGCGTCGCGGTAGGCGGGGGAGGCCACGGCGTCCGCCGAGACGATGATCTCGGCCACCTGGCGGCGGCCCTCGGCGGTCTCCTCGGTCTTGATTTGAAATGAGGCCGACACGGATGCCCCGTTGTAGGTCACACTTTGCACCCATGGTAGCTCGCTACCGAGCCAGAGGGCCCGGTCGGCCTCATATTGGTCCCTGAGCGTCACGCGGTCCCGCCCTTTACGTCACGATGGTGTCGTAGAACAGGCAGCCCGCGTCGGCGCAGGTGATCTTGAAGTCGAAGTACTCGGATGCCTCCACGATCCAGGACTTGCGATCGTTCTCCCACCAGTAGCGCACGGAGCGGTAGACGTCGCTCTCGGCCACGGTGTCCTCCTGCCCGGCGTCGCCCTTCCAGTTGAAGCAGTAGGCGGCGGCGGGCTCGTCGATGGCGGGGGAGGATGGCGCGTAGTAGAGCAGCGCCGCCCCCTTGGTGGCATTGACCTCCCAGAGATCCACGGCGTTGAAGTCGGTGCCGGCCACCACCTCCTCGGCGTCGGAGTAGATGCCGCCGGCGAGGATCACCTCGTCCAGCTCGAAGAGCTGGGCCAGGGTCTGGGTGGTCACGTCCGCCGGCCGGCCCTGGGTGCCGGTGTACTTGATCCGGTCGATGACGGTGGGGTCCTGCTTGATGGTGTTGAAGGTCTTGGCCTCGATCAGGAGCTTGTTGGGGTAGATGCCGATGAGCTTGCGGATGGTCTCCTTGTAGGTCAGGATGTCCGCGATCAGGGTGGAGTTGGAGCCGGCGGCCCAGCCGGCGTCCACGTCGTTGGAGCTGGTCCAGTTGCCGGAGGTCATGCAGGCCGCGGAGACGATCACCTCCTTGGCGAGCAGCACCTTGCGCATGGCGTAGCGCACCCCGGTCTCGAAGGGGCGCAGCACCTGGTCGGCGTTGTTCACGAGCTCGACCGGCACCGGGTGCCCGAAGGCGTACTCCTTGCAGGCGTAGGTGTCCGAGGTGAGCGGGTAGCCGCCGCGGGCCGCGATGGCCCCCGGGCCGCGCATGCGCGCCTCGTTCCTAAACCAGGCGCCTTTCTGGAACTTGAAGAAGTAGTCGCTCTGCTTGCGCACCGAGACGTAGGGCGCGACCCGGTCCGCCGCGAACATGGCGGGCCGGTATCCGATGGCCACGTTGGTGAGGGCTGCGTCCTTATGGGCTGACTTGGGAGTGGGCTGCATCGTTCGATTCTCCTGTTTGGTTGAATTATGTCTTTTTTACTCCGACTTCTTTTACTCCGACTCCGACTATCTTTTTATGCTCCGCTCGGGCTCGCCGAGGAGCTCGGGCTGATGCTCGCGCTCGGACTGACCGAGGCCGAGGCCGACTGGCTGGCCGAACGGCTGGCCGAAACGCTCGGGCTGACCGAAGCCGAGGCGCTGCTGCTGGCCGAGCGGCTGGCCGACATGCTGGCCGAGAGGCTCGGGCTCTGGCTCGCCACCACCGGGATGTTGTCGTAGACCAGGAGCACCGCGCCGATGTCGTCCTCGGCGCCCGAGGCCATGATGCAGATGCCGCGGTAGAACTCCTTGGTGACGTCGGTTGACTGCCCCTTGCCGCAGTCGCTGGCCGAGACGTACTCGTGCTTCACCTTGGCGCCCACCGCGACGGCCGCGTTCATCTTGAGGTAGCTCGTCCCGGAGACGCGCACCACGGCCACCTCGCCCGAGGTCGGCGCGTTCTGCAAAATGCCGATGGGAAACTCCGTGCCGTTGTCCATCAGCGTGACCTGGGTGTCGTTCTCCAGGTGCACGAAATGGAACTGGTGGCTCGAGAGGTCCTCCCCGGCGATATACCCGATGTCTAATCCACCGTGAGAGACTGCCATATTTTGTTCTCCTTTAGGCCTCCCGACCTGTTATAGGCTTAGCACGTAGCAGGTGAGCAGGATTCCGCCCACGTCGTCCTCGGCGCCCGCGGTCTGCACCACGTGTCCGCGCACGAGGTCGAGGTCGGTGTCGGCCGCGTCGCCCTTGCCGCAGTCGGTGGCGCCGACGTACTCGGCCTTGATGGGCAGGCCGATCGTGACCGCCGCGTTCATTTTGAGCTTGCTGATCCCCTCCACCCGGATCACGGCCGCCTCGCCCGAGGCCGGCGCGTTCTGCAGCACGCCGATCGGGAACTCCGCGGCCGAGTCGAGCAGGGTCGCCCCGGTGTCGCTCTCCTGGTGCACGAAGTGGTACTGGTAGTTGGAGAGGTCCTCCCCGGCGATGAGGGTGATATCCCGTCCGCCAAAGTCGATTGCCATTTTATCGTCTCCTAATCTGTTGAATGTTGTTTTTGTGGGAGCGGCATCTTGCCGCGATTCCTTGTCCGATCACTCCGGCGGCCTTGGCACCCAGGCCTTGGCGAGCTCCGGGTGGAGCCGGAAGGCCAGGCGCTGGGCCTCGATGATGTCGATCCCCTTCTCGGCCGCGAGCTTGCGCGCCGTCTCGGCGAGCTGCTGGTCGGCCGGGGCCGGGTTGGCCGGGGCCGTGGGTGCCGGCTCCTCGGCGCCCTGGGGCGGGGTGGCCTGGGCGGCGAGCTCCGTCAGGCCCGCGGCGCGCAGCGCCTTCTCGGCCTGGAAGAAGAGCTTGAAGGCCTCGGCCGCGCTGGTGCCCTCGGCGATCGCCTTCCTGGCCACGGCGGGGTCGCCGTCCGCCGCCAGGATCTCCGAGACCCGCTCGCGCTCGGCGGCCATGGCGGCGTCGGCCGCCTCTTTCTTGATCTGCGCCAGGAGCTCGGGCGCCTCGCTGGTGAGCTGCTCGATGGAAATAGGCATGGTTTCTTCCTCCGTGGTTTTTTAGACCCGGTGGACCTTGTCT
>JALOLB010000349.1 GCA_025456225.1 Thermoanaerobaculaceae bacterium | reverse complement strand
CCCTCGGCGCCCACGGCCGCGGCCGCGTCCCCGGATCCCGAGGCCAGGGTGCGCAGCACCGCCGCCTCCTGCCCGGGAGCAGCGGCCAGGACGTGCGCGGCGAGCTTCGCCGAGCCGGGCGAGGCGAACGGGGCGACCGTGAGGACCTTCAGCGCCCCACGGCGGGTTGCCGCCCGAAGGCGCAGGAAGATGATCGGCGACTCCTCCTCGGGCTCCAGCCCGACGAGGAGCACGGTGGGAGCGGTGTCGAGGTCGGCGTAGGTGACGCCCACCCCGGAACCGGCGACCACCGTCCGCAGGAAGTCGGCCTCCGCCGCGTCCGAGCGCCGGATCCGGAAGTCGATGCTGTCGGTTCCGAGCACGGCGCGGGCGAACTTGGCGTAGGCGTAGCTGTCCTCGAGGGTCAGCTTGCCGCCGAGCAGGACCGCCGTCCGGGCGCCGGACTCGGCCAGTGCGTCGGCTGCGCGGCGGACCGCCTCGGGCCACGACACCTCCACGAGCGCGTCGCCGTCACGCACCAGCGGCGTGTCGAGGCGATCGGCCTGCAGGTACGGGAACGCGAACCGGCCCTTGTCGCAGTTCCAGTCGGAGTTGACTGCCGGGTCCTCCCACGCCAGGCGGCGCAGGACCGTCGAGCGGCGCACGTCGGTGCGCAGGGCGCAGCCGCTGGCGCAGTGCTCGCAGACCGTCGGGGTGGAGACCAGGTCGAACGGCCGGGAGCGGAACCGGTAGGCCGAGCTGGTCAGCGCGCCGACCGGGCAGATCTGCACGGTGTTGCCGGAGAAGTACGAGTTGAACGGGGTGTCCTCGGCGATGCCCACGATCTGGCGGCCGCCTCGCTGCTGCAACGAGATGAACGGGTCCCCGGCGACCTGGTCGGCGAACCGCGTGCACCGGGCGCAGGAGACGCACCGCTCCCGGTCGATGAGGATCTGGGTGCTCAGGGCGACCGGCTTGGGGAAGGTGCGCTTGGTGCCGGTGAACCGGGACTCGCCGCGCCCGTGGGACATGGCCTGGTTCTGCAGCGGGCACTCCCCGCCCTTGTCGCAGACGGGGCAGTCCAGCGGGTGGTTGATGAGCAGGAACTCCATGACCCCGCGCTGGGCGGTGGCGGCCATCTCGGAGGTGCCCGACGTCCGGACCTTCATGCCGTCGGCGACCGGGATCGCGCAGGCCGGCTGCGGCTTGGGCTGGCCCTCGATCTCGATGAGGCAGGCCCGGCACGCGGCGACCGGCTCCAGGAGCGGGTGGTCGCAGAACCGGGGGATCTCGACGCCCACCTGCTCGGCGGCCCGGATGATCAGCGTGCCCTTGGGCACGACCACGTCGATGCCGTCGATCGCGACGCTCACGTGGTCGGGAGGCAGGGCGGCCCCCGCCGAGGGCACCCCGGGGGCGGGGGAGGGCGTGGTGACGGTCATCGCGTGGCTCCTGCGGGCAGGACGGTGGCGGCGGCCGGGTCGAACGCCACGTCGGCTGCGGTGTGCGTCCCGGCCAGGAACTCCTCCGGGAAGTGCTTCAGGGCCGCGGGGAACGGCGTGGCCGCCGCGTCTCCCAGGGCGCAGAAGGACCGGCCCAGGATCTGCCCGCAGATCTCCTCGAGCATCCCGAGCTCGTGCTCGCTGCCGTGCCCGGCCTCGAACTTCTCCAGCGTCCCGGTGATCCATCCCGTGCCCTCGCGGCAGGGAGTGCACTTGCCGCAGGACTCGTGGGAGTAGAACTCCAGCCACCGGGTGACGGCCTTGACCACGGACACGGTCTCGTCGAACACCATGGGCGTGGCGGTGCCGAGCATCGTGCCGGCCGCAGCCATGTCCTCGTAGGTCAGGGGCAGGTCGAGGTGCTCCGCGGTGAGCATCGGCACGCTCGAGCCGCCGGGAAGCCAGAACTTCGGGTCACCGCCGTTGCGCATCCCGCCGGCGTACTCCAGCAGCTGGCGCATCGTCGTACCCAGGGCCACCTCGTAGACGCCGGGGCGCTGCACGTGGCCCGAGACGCTCATGAGCTTGAAGCCCGGGGACTTCTCCGTGCCCCACTGGCGCAGCCAGTCGGAGCCGTTGCGCACGATGTAGGGGACGTTGGCGATGGTCTCGACGTTGTTGACCACCGTCGGGGAGGCGTAGAGGCCGGCCACGGCCGGGAACGGCGGCTTCAGGCGCGGCTGGCCGCGCCGGCCCTCCAGCGAGTCCAGCAGGGCCGTCTCCTCGCCGCAGATGTAGGCCCCTGCCCCGGAGTGCACGACCAGCTCGAGGTCGAAGCCCGAGCCCTGGATGTCCCTGCCGAGGAAGCCGGCGGCGTAGGCCTCGCGCACCGCGGCACGCAGCCGGCGGTGCACGTGCGGGACCTCGCCACGGACGTAGATGAACGCGTAGTTGGCGCGGATCGCGTACGAGGTGAGGATGCAGCCCTCGACCAGCGCGTGCGGATTGGCCAGCATCAGCGGGATGTCCTTGCAGGCACCCGGCTCGGACTCGTCGGCGTTGACCACCAGGTAGTGCGGCTTCCCGTCGCCCTGGGGCACGAAGCCCCACTTCATCCCGGTGGGGAAGCCCGCGCCCCCGCGGCCGCGCAGGCCGGAGTCCTTGACCAGCGCGATCAGCGCGTCCGGTCCCATCGCCAGGCCCTGGGCGACCTGCTCGTAGCCGCCGTGGCGGCGATAGGCCTGCATCGTGTAGGAGTCCGGCTCGTCCCAGTGGGCGGTCAGGACCGGGGTCAGCGTCATGTCAGCGTCACCTTCCCGATGGGACCGTCGCCGGACGCGGGCCCTCCATCGGCGGCGGGGATCCCGCGCTCGGCGGCGGCGGTCGTCGTGGCCATCATGAGCGCGTCGGCGGCACCGCCCTCGGCGGTCAGGCCGTCGTCGTCGATGCCCGAGATCGTGCGGGAGGCCGCCCGGAAGCCGCGGACCGCCGGGCCCCGGGTCGAGCGCACCTCCTGGCCGGACTCGAGGGCGTCGAGGACGGCGATCGCCTCGTCCGGGGTCATCCGGTCGAAGAACTCCCAGTCGACGGTCATCACCGGGGCGTGCGTGCAGGCGGCCTGGCACTCGATGCGCTCGAGGTCGAACAGGCCGTTGCTGCTGACCTCGTCGTGGCCGGCGCCGGCGTGGGCGCTGACCGCGTCCCACAGGGCGTCGCCACCGAGCAGGGCGCACATGGTGTTGGTGCAGACACCGATGTGGTGCTGGCCGGCCGGGCGGCGCTTGTACATCGTGTAGAAGGTCGCCACGGCGGCCACCTCGGCCGTGCTCAGCGACAGGGTCTCGGCGCAGGCGGCGATCCCCTCGGGGCTCACGTACCCCTCCTCAGACTGCACGAGGTGCAGCATCGGCAGCAGCGCCGAGCGTGCCTCGGGGTAGCGACCGGCGAGCTCGGCGAGCTCGGTCCTGGTCGTCTCGGAGATGGACATCAGCGGTCCACGCCTCCCATCACGGGGTCGATGCTGGCGACGGCGGCCACCACGTCGGCCACCTGGCCGCCCTC